>NC_021184.1:316875-633750 GCF_000233715.2 Desulfoscipio gibsoniae DSM 7213 | reverse complement strand
GAGTCCATTGGCTCGGAAAGTTTTATGGATAAGGATGGCAATCGCAGGCCGGTAACTGTAAGCATTGGAGTATCCAGTTTCCCTGAAGACGCTAAAACTGTGGGTAAATTGGTAAACATTGCGGATAAGGCGTTATAAATCAGTAAAGAAAGCGGTAAAAACCAGGTTTCATTCATATAAGATAAATAATTTCTGAAAAGGCAAACCTGTTGAAAGACAGGGACGCAAAGCCATGAGTCTAAGGTTTTTGAAAGGGCTATGACAGTCAGGCTGCCGGATTTTTTATGTTCTGCCTGTTTAGTTTCTTCTAACAGGCCTTTTCTTTATGGATGGGGTGTTTATACATATAATGAACGAGATAAACAAAAATAGCCTAATGGATTATATATCGTTAAATAACATACTACATATATCGAAAAGCACTGGATTTGCCAAAGGTGGTTGATCAGTTAAAAATTTTCAGCGGGGTTCAATTCGACCCTGAAATAGTAAGTGTAGTGCTGGATACCATGCTGTTTGATATATTTTCGGCATTAAATGTCACTGATACAGATGCTATATATTATTAACAGGTATTAATGGATTGAACGATGTCTTTGCGGAGGACTTATACCCTCTGATTGCGAATTACATTAGAAGCCACTGCTGTGCATTTATTATTGTTTGAAACGCACAAAGAAAGTACTACCATAAGGGCCGGTATCTACTTCGATCTTGGCCTGATGTCTTTCAGCGATGCTGTAACAAACTGCCAGCCCTAAGCCTGTTCCGTTATCCTTAGTAGTAATAAACGGTGTACCTAATTTTTCCAATACATCCGACTTAATTCCCTGGCCCTGGTCTTGAACGGCCAAAACCACATCCCGGCGGTCAGTATACGTTTTTACAGTAAGTATTCCACCTAAGGCCATAGCTTCCAGCCCATTGTGGACCAAGTTAATAATAAGCTGGCGCATTTCTTTTTCATCCAGCAATAAATTTGGAATATCTCGAAGTTCGATGTTTATATATTTGTTAGCTTCATTGGCACCCGCCTGGATTAGTGGAGATATAGTTTCTATTATATTATTTAGACTTTGACTAACCTTATCCACAGGTTTATTTTTGGCCAGCGATAAAAAGTAAGTAATTATGGAATTAGCTCTGTCAAGTTCTTCAATCATGACATTAAAATAATCCCTGTACCCGTTAAAATCATCCTTGCTATTAAGTATTTGCAGCAGTCCACGTACGCCGGTCATTGGATTTCTGATTTCATGCCCAATGCCGGCAGCCATTTCACCGATTAGATTAAGCCTGTCCAGGCGGGCCATCTGCCGGTCCAAGCGGTCGAATTCAGTAATATCCGTAACATTAGATAATATACATTTCTCCCCGTTAAGCTCCATTAACTCTATAGATATTAAACCCAGACGAATATCCCCTGACTTTTTGTGGAATTTTTGCTTATAATTGTGGACGAATCCCTGTTTGGTAAATGATTCCATCATCCTGGCATATTCCTTAGAGTCAACGTAAATATTCAGTTCTTCCGTCGTACGGCCGATAATCTCTTCATGCTGGTAACCGGTTTGCTTAACAAAACTATCATTAACGAAAATATAACGTCCGTCAGCCAATGTCCTGATACTCATAATATTAGGGCTGGCATTAAAGGATTTGGCGAACCGTTCCTCTGAAAGGCGCAGCATATGCTCTGCATTCTTGCGTTCGGTGATGTCTCTGCTGCACAACACAGCCTCAGCAACCAGACCATTTTCGTTGCTGATTGGTTTACAGGATGTTTCCACCCAAATATATTGACCGTTGGCTTGCCGGTGACGAAACTCTATTTTATTACTTGATAACGTATTGATACACTGCTTCCAGGCAGTATGTACCTGTTTAAGATCGTCAGGGTGCACAAAGTCCATTTTAGACTTTCCCACCATTTGTTCCGGCTCATAGCCCAAAACATCTTTGCAGGATGGGCTTTGGTAATGAATGATTCCTTGCGTATTAACCATACCGATTACATCCAGCATGTTATCAGTAATGCGGCGCAATTGCAGTTCACTTTGGCGCAGGGCCTCCTCTGCCAGCTCACGCTCGGCAACTTCTTGTTGTAGTTGCACCATGGCATTTTGCAGCATGGCAGTTCGTTTATTTACCATCGTCTCAAGGTGTTTACGGTATTTATTCAACTCCTCCGCCATTTTATTGCGGTCGGTTATATCACGGATGGATTCAATAGCACCACAAATGTTACCGGCGGTATCATAAAGCGGAGAAGTCTTAACCCATAAAGTTGCCCCGCTGCCGTTAAACGGGGGTGGAATATAAACCTCGGTGTAAAGGGTTTTATTATTTCTTTGCACACTCTTATAGTACATTTGGATCTGAGTTTCGTCTTGTTCAATTAAATCCACCAAAGTCGGCCTTGGCTTCCCGTAAAAGGGTATTGAGTAAGCACAATTCCCCTTACCAATAATATCTTTTTTATGCACTCCAGTCATTTCCTCAATAGCACGATTCCAAGCAATGACCTTTTTATCCCTGTCAACAACAAAGGTGGCATCCGGCAAAAATTCAATGATATCCATCAGTTGTTGATTGGCCTCTTCCAAAGCCTTTTCTGCGCATTTACGCTCAGTGATATCCTTGCCCACAGCTACAATTGCTGTTATCTGATTATGCTCATCCGAAATTGCTTTACCGGTCCAACCAATCCATCTCCAGCCGTCTTTGGTCATCGCCCTTTGTTCGACATAGCTGCAATAAGGAGGTCTATATAAATTTTCCATGGCCTTTAGAGTGGCTTCCCTGTCATCCACGTGTACCAATGGCACAAAGGAGGCGCCCAAAAGCTCCGATTCTTCCTTGCCAAAGGTTTGACAGTAAGTTTTATTAACAAATAAAATTTTACCATTAAAGTCGAATTTTACTATCAGAGTAATTTGACTATCCACCAGCATCTGATAATTTTCTTTAACCTTGTTTAACTCTTTAAGGCTATTTTTAAGTTTTGCTTCGGATGCTTCCAATTCCGCAACCCGTTGGCGCATTGCCTTTAACTCATTGATTAATTGCTCCTTGGTCCGCTCCTCATTTACCATAGATATACCCCCTGGTCAGAGTCACTGGCAGATCATCTTTATCTTAGACGATTCCGGACATAATACCTTCAGATATCGTGTCGAATGATGATAACTTATAGAATCATGGTGACCTCCTCCCCTCACTAAAGTGCACTAAAGTGAGGGGCATCCAAGTTAACCCAAGATAGTCAACTTAGAGCCGGGAGCTTTTTTCAGCATCCCAGAGATTTCCGCATTGCTACGGCACATACCTTTCGATATGGCCCGGCCACAAGAGGCAATAACTTTTAGGTTTAGCCAACCTTCTTATAGGCCACATACCACTGACCACTTAGGGTACGGCTATATATCTTCTTCTTGCGATAGTCCCTGTAGTTCACCTTCGGCCTGTAGAAGCTGGTTAATAAGTTATTTAGCAGGTTAATTGCGGCGTTATCGTCCCTACCCAGCACCATAGTGCATTTTGGGCATTTGTAGGTGCGTATCGTGGGCTTGAGTTTCTGCCGGTTGCCGCAATTAGAGCACGTCTGGGTGCTATACCGTTCGTCGGCTTTGTGAGTATACTTACCGCGGCTTTCTGTCTTATAGCCGAGGTAGCCGAGGAACTTCTTATGGGGCCAGTTAGGCGGTTCTGGGCATCAAGGTGCATCTTTTTGGTAAGCTCCTCAAGTATGAGCTTTTGGGCACCACGTGGCATTGGGCGTTTCAGCAAGGGTACAATAATCTCAAATCGTTGCAAAGCAACCCGCTCACGCTCATCATCCGGTGGCAAATTCATACTTTTTCCCTCCTGACTTGCTAATTTTAAGGGGTTTTACCTCTAAGATCATCATGATGCAAGTCAGGAGATTTGGCGATAACCAAGGTTTCCAGCGGTTCCCGCTGATATGGCAGCACAAATTCCGGCCAATAACTGATTGTTTCGTGACATTGCTCGCAATAAGCGTTGAAGATCGTAATTCTAGTTGCGTTAACATGGTCCAGGCATAATTTACGGTCCCAATTGGCATTCCAATGCGGCCTGTGGGATGAATTATTAGGGCAAACAGGCCTGATAGGAAGAAAATTTTTGGGATTTTTAATATAGCTCTGGACATTTGGGCAGGGAGTTGTTATTCTCATCTTGTATGGGACTTCAAGTCCATCCGGGGCATAGGGAGAGAGGTCGCAAACTCTACATCTTCCTATGCTCAAATGATTAAGAAGCCATCTCCTTGATTACTTTCACAAGGGATGGCTTTTCTACTTTTACCACTAAATTCCTGCTTTTCTTGTAGTTTGGAATTACCGCCTTCGGCGGTAATTCGTTCACCGCCCATTGCCGTGCGTCGCCACACCCAATGATAACCCGCAAATATAATCCTTATTCAGCACCGTTAAGAAGGATCATGATTACCGGCAGATTATCATACTGGGAAAGCTCCGATATTATAGCTCATCAAAGGCAAATTAAGAAACGAACATTGCAAGAATGTTATCAGTACCATTGCAAAAACAATCGGATTGCAGCCTGAGTGAGGTCCAGGTGGCCCCTGGTGTCAATCCCAGTTTAAAAATGAACAGTTTCCGCTTAGCCGCTTGCGAAGCCCTTTACATAGAGAGGGCAATCTGCTAGCCTGTTTAGCGCAGACACAACTAGACCGAGCGAAAGCTTATAAAAATTGAGTAATTTGCTAACATTTATTAACTAACTTGTACAACTAACTGAACGACTTCCATTTTTATTTTAAACTAATTAACATGATAATCGTAACCAAGTTCATCATTTTTTCTCTATTGCGCTTTTTCTTCTTTTTCCAGAAACCTATTAACAACTAATAGAGTTCTTTCTTTAAGACGATTCAAAAGTTCCTTCTCCCTTTCACTAGTTGTGAGCCACAACTCTCCATATTGCTCAACAAAGGCCTTATATAGTATATTATCGTCTTGTGTTTCTTCTATTTCCAATATTTCCGACATGATTTTTTTGTTTTTTATTATATTAATAATGTCAAAATATATTTTACATAGTCGTTCAAACGCTATCTTTGAAACATTCGCTTGAGTGTAAGGTAGGCTCGGTACAATTGACTTAACCTTCATCCGCTTTTTATTTTTGCCTTTACCCATGAATTTGTGTTCAGAAGTATCTTCGCAAATCTCTATCTTAAAAATACTTTCCGTTTCCAAATTATCTCCTTGGATAGTCGCTGTATATATTTCAATCCCGTGATGCTCAAGAATCTGTTCCAGACTATTTAGTTGATAACTCATTACATCATAGATTTTATCCTTTTTTGTGCCTTTATTTGTTTTACTGGGAACCGGAATATTAAACTCTTCAAACCTAGGATCGTTCAACAGATTTACATGAAAGCTGACAGTCAACTTATATACATATCCTTTAATAAAACTATCCTGATTGGCTCTTATAATCATGTCTAATTTTGCGCCAATTTCCTTGTCAAAAATATCTGTTTTTTGTAATATAAATTCCATAAAAAATCACTCCCAATATTTTATAGACATTTTACCATTTACAGGCATTAATTTCCAATATCATTTGAAGCTTAATCCAAACCATTTCTCGTTACTCTTCGCACAAGAACTCCCCCACCTTAACTCCTTTTTCGAATTATAAAGGTCACCTCGACGAGGCATCCAATGCATATTCCACTCTTCAATACAAAAAAAAGGCACTGGTTTTCATGCTTGAACTTTTTTGCTGAAGTAATGTTTTATTTTTTAGAATATATTCAATTCCTGAATACAAGGTCATGCCTACAGCAAGCCAAAGTAAATAATCTCCGATAGGTAAATCGGTGAAAATTGAAAAAGGCCAATTGCGCAGCAAAATAACCGACAAGGCTAACATTTGCAATACTGTTTTGATTTTTCCCGATCTTTCTGCAACAATGATTATGCCTTCTCTAGCCGCAACAGATCTTAAGCTGGTAATTACAAATTCTCGCGCCAGAATTACTATGGCAAGCCATCCCGCAATACTGCCTAGTTGCACTAAACAAATCAAAGCTGATGTAATCAGAAGCTTATCAGCCAGGGGATCGATTATCTTGCCGAAATCCGTAATGAGATTGTATTTTCTTGCTAAATATCCATCCAGGGCATCTGTAATAGAAGCTGCAACAAAGAGAATTCCCGACACGTAATAATACTCTTTCATTAAACGCAAGTTTCTAATTTCTGCTATCAGAGCCTAACAAAATGCTTTTAAGCTTTTGCCATGCATCATCATAGTTCATGGATCGCAAGCCTGGGAACGCCCTAATAATTCTTATACTCTGAAACCGACTTAGACTAATTAAAGCTTTAATACGTTCGTTATAAAATTCACTTTCTTCAAATTCGTTCATAATAGACTCTTTAAGTTCTCCGGCCTGTTGAGCGTACTGTTTCAAAAATTGGTTTATTGCCAACTGCATCTTTTTCAGTCTGCTGTTCAGAACCAGAAGATGACGCACAGTTATATACAAATCCAGCATGAGAAAAATAAAAATAACGATTGATAAAACAATCTGCCACCAAGAAGGCAGTTGGCCAATTAAACCTCCCACAAACGGATGAATATACTTGATAAGCAGCACCGCGAGAACACCAAAAACTACGGCTCCTATAAGACAGACACGTCCTTGGATACTGAAGCGGTAATTAGAATAATCCCACCATTTCGCATCAAACAGCTTTTCAAGCAAAACCGCGGTGATATATTCAACCGCACAGGTTATAAGCATGCCGGCAAAAAACAGAACAATAAGATTGTCTGTTCTCATATCCAAAATAAATATGGAAGCTAAAGCTCCAAAACCATATACCGGACATAAAGGGCCATTTAAAAATCCACGATTTACAAGGCTTCGTTCACTTATTGAACAAATTGCGGATTCATAGACCCATCCCAAAAAGCTGTATGCAATAAACCATAAAAAGTATTTTGATAAAATAAGCAATTGATTCATCCTCTTTTATTCAGGCTATTTTTCACTGCCAAAGAAGCACAAAGTCATCACATCAGGTCCGGTATGCGCTCCAATAATTGGTCCGATATAGCTGACAGCTATATTCTTTAGTGCAAATCTTTGCTCAACCATAGATGCAAGGATACCTGCATCATCAATGCAGTCTCCATGGCCGATGAAGATCGTCTGTTTCTCCGGGCTAACACAGAATTTTTCCATATGGTCGGCAAGCTCTACTAGAGACTTACGGCGTCCTCGTACTTTCCCTCTCAGGATGAGATGACCATCTTTATCAACATGAAGAATTGGTTTCACTGAAAGCATAGTGCCGACGATAGCTGCTGAAGTACTTAACCTGCCGCCCCGTTTTAAGTAATTCAAGTCATTCACCGTAAACCAATGACACAGGTGATCACGATTTTGAACTACCCAATCCTTCAGTTCGTCTATATCTAAACCTTCATGCTTTTTTAGCGCGGCGTTGTACACAAGCATACCCTGTCCTACGCTGGCGCAACGTGAGTCAACGCAGTATATTTTTCGTTCAGGATACCTTTCCATCAACTTTTTTGCGGCTATTGCCGAAGATTGATAAGTGCCGCTCAACCCTGAAGAAAGCGATATGTAGAGGATATCCAGACCGCGTTTTAATACAGGTTCAAAATAGTTCAGGTACTCCAAACTGTTAACCAGCGATGTTTTAGCCATGATGCCGGAGCGAAGTATCTGATAAAACCTGGAATATCCGAGTTCTCTGCCGTTAGGATAATGACGGTAGCTTCTACCATCTATTTCAAAATACATAGGTAAAACAGAAATCCCATGGGTTTCAATCAACTCTGTCGGAAGGTCCGATGCGGCATCAGTGAAAATAATAAAATCATTTATCATAGTAAGCCCCCTGCACCACAGCAGCCGTTTTTATGGCAAGCGCACGCCAGAATAAGTTCCCGAGACTTGAGGAAAGCGCCGGTCTCTTTCAACCGACGGCCTTTTGAGCCTTATCACCGCATTGCGCGCAACCGGCGCAGTTGTGTGATTCACCCCATAGCCTTTCCGCAGTCACAGCCCATTTTTCAGCCGTATCCACACACTTATCGCTCAATCTGCGCACGTCCTCTGGTTTGACGAAATCCGTCGAGGCCGCACCGGACGCCTCCACCATCGCCGTCAGTCTGCCCGGATTGTCCAGAAGAGGGCAGGGTCGTAAGTGGTTGTCGTTAAAGGGCTGGTTCCTGTGGTACTGTGTGAACAGCGGAGACTGCAACGCCTTAAGAAGCGTTTTTTCATGGATATTGGAGTCCGAATAATGGATGAACGCACATGGCTCGATATCTCCGTTGGCGTTGATATGCAGATACCTGCGTCCGCCAGCGATACAACCCTGCACATATTCTCCATCGTTCCAGAAATCCATGGTGAACAGCGGCTTTGTTTGGCGGAAATGACGGATCTGGCGATACATGAACTCGCGCTGCTCGGCGGTTACCATCAGATCGGTCGCCGCATCCGCCCCCACCGGCATATAGGTGAAAAACCACGCAAATTTCACCCCTTTGTCGATCAAGAAATCGAAAAATTCTTCGCTGCCGATCGCCTCGGTGTTATACCGCGTATAGCAGAGAGATGCGCCGAAGAGGAGTTTTTTTCGTTTGAGGACCTCCATAGCGCGGATAACCGCATGATAAGTGCCCCGGCCGCGGCGGAAATCCGTCGCGTCTTCAAAACCCTCAATGCTAATGGCGGGTATGAAATTCCTGACGCGCAGCATTTCGTCGGCAAACTTTTCATCAATCAGCGTGCCGTTCGTGAACGCAAGAAACTGGCAATCACCGTGCTTTTCACAAAGACGAATGATATCCGTTTTGCGGACAAGTGGCTCTCCGCCGGAATAGATGAAGAAATACACCCCCAGTTCCTTACCCTGCTGAATGACGTTATCCAGTGTCTCATAGCTCATGGACATCTTGTTCCCGTATTCAGCCGCCCAGCAGCCTGTGCATCTGAGGTTGCAGGCCGAGGTGGGGTCCATCAGGATTGTCCATGGTATGTTACAGCCGTACTTTTCCCGGTTCTTCTCCTGTATGGGCCATCCGATGAAGGTTTTCAATATGAAGTTATCGAAAAACGTCTTCCGTATCCCGGGATCAACATCCGTCCACATACTGAGAATCAGCTTATACCAGTTGCTGTCCTTATCTTCAATGATCTTGCGGACCGCCTTACGCTGACCTTCCATTACGTTGTTTATAGCAAGGCGGTCTACCCAATCCATGAGTTTTGGAATATTTTTTTCAGGATTTGAATTTAAGTACGCATATGCCAGTTTCATCCCTGTAGAACCGATAATTTTGTTCATGATACCACACTCCTCCAATCAAATTTATCTATGGGAAAGTGTAGCATAGAGCATATTTTGAGTAATTAGACAAAAAAAGCATGTGTAAAGATTCTTTACACATGCAGATGTCTGTCAATAGAGCACCTCCCCGCTTTGGGGTATATTAAATAATGTACTTGATTATGGAAGGGAGTTGTCGGTGTTGGAGTTGCAGCATAGGCTGATAAGGCGGACAATCAATATAGCGGTCAGCAAAGCTATGGAAGATATGAAAAGCAACACAAACCGCAGCATAAGGAATCTGATTGATTTGGGCCTGTTTTTTTCAACATGTGAAAATCAGAAATGGTTTTTTAATGCCGCCAAAAATGTCATTGCCAATCCAAAGAATCCTTATAATTCGCTGGTTAAAAGAATGATTTCCGATGTTAACAACGATACGATAAAAAAAGTCGGTCTGAATCTGGGATACAGCAGCCTGGTATATGGGGCCAACAAGCTAAAAAAAAAGCAGGATTATTTGGGGGTTCCTATTCCCTGGCTTCTGATTTTTGATATCTACGAATCCAATGCAGATTTTTTTCATCAGATGGAGCGTTTCATAGGGGAAGGACGGGAACTGGGCATTCACAGCTATATCGCTTGTCCGCACGAAAAGAATGATATACCAACCATATGTGAAATCGCCAAACGGTTTGATGAATGTCTGTTCATATTGAAAGTATCTCCCGGCTTAATTTCGGAGCAAACCGCCAAGTCTCTCGGCAAAATCCATAATATGATGATTTCCGTACAGATAATGGGTACGGATTTTAGCTGTGGAAGTGATAAAACCGCATTCCGGCTATTAAAACAGAACCACTGCTTATATGGTTTCCATGTAAATTATAACGAGGATACTATGAAGCAATTGACTACTCTGGAATATATCCACTCCGCGATCGGCCTCGGCAATCTGTTCGGCGTATATATCGCTGAAAACGGCGTTTCGGATACGTGCAGGGACGCCGTATATACCTTTGCGTGCAATGTCAGGGGGGAAAACGGCCAGCCTTTGATTACGCTGGAATGGTTCCGGGATATGCGGGTTATCAGTGAAAAAATCCTTTCTGGCGATGGTTACATGGCGATTAACCTGGCGGAAATGGTCTATTGCTGATATATCAAAGCAAAAGATGAGCTTACAAAATCGCTTTTTGAAATACTTCAGAGCATGCAGCCCTGTACAAGCTTCTGATCATGTTTTACGGCGATAAAAGTATGACCATAGAAAAGAAAAAAAACTTTATTATTAATTTCATCTACTTGGCCTTGTATCACTTTCTTCTATTGCGTAATCAATAATGTTTTTCACGCTACCTGCTCCAATTTCAGTTTGGAATGCTTTACAGGCAGCGCAGCTTTCACATTGCTAAAATCTGATTACTGACAAATAAAAAATAATGGGCTGCCATAATAATCATTCCGGTTTGGTCGGATTTTCCGTGGCGATCCCTTCGCTTTGGCTTTCCAGTTCACAAAGAATGCTTCCGTCAAATAAGCTGCGCATTTTCATTACATACTCTGCCGGATCATCTTTCATGCCATTGTCGGCCCACCGCACAATCAGACCGACAAAAGCAGTGGAAATAAATTCGACAATAAATCCCCATTTTTCTTCTTCAAATTCAGTATTTTTGATGCTCTCTATTACAGATATCGAAATATCGCGGATGTAATCATGCAGATATTCCTGAAAAGAATTTTGCCCGGTTGTGTTAAGAGCGTTGATATAAAACGTCTTATTTTGCCGCATATAATTACACAAATCTGTCAGGCCATCCATCCAATGCTCCACTTTGTTATAGGAATTCATAAAACAGGCGGTCTCCGTATAATAAATCCAATTCATAAGATCATACTTATCTTTGAAATGATAATAAAATGCTTGCCTTGTTAGTCCGCAGTTACCCACAATATCGCTGACGCAAATCTTATTAAAAGCGGTCTTTGCCATTAGCCCTTTCAATGAATTGGCAAGAGCCAGTTTCGTTATATTCGAATCAGGCATTTAAGCCGAGCCCCCTCCCAAAGTAATCCGAGAATTCATCTTATGCTGTATCCGTCTGACGTAATTCACTATTGCCGTTTTCGGTTTGCTTTTTGATCCTTTCTATGAAAGGTGCATTAACAGCACAATAGGCTTTGCAACCTACGTACATTTTTTCTTTCTCCAAAATTGAAAGTTTCCATAAATGCACAATATTTATCTATCACGGTCACAATGTATGCTTCCTTATATTTGGGCGGTGTTACTGTCAAAGGCCACATGTGTTTTCGGATGATATCCTGTTCCAGTTTGTTTAAATGGAAATATTTATTCGCATTCTGCAAAGCGACGTGAGGATGCGTCAGGCCATGCAGCCCCTTGTACGGTTTTTCAAGATGCCAGTCGTACAGAAAAAAATCGTGCAGCAACCCTCCTCTTGCCGCCGAACGATAATCGAGCCCCATCCTCCCGCAAGCAAGATAGCTGCTGTACGACACATAAAGGCTATGCTCTAAACAATCGATGTCGCTGTGTTGGATATAATTTCCCATCGACCGGACCATTTCATGGTTGATCAGCCCGCTTATACAGTCCAAGTATTCAGCATCAGCGAAGGAATCCGGTTCCAGTCTTAATTTTGATATTATCCAGCCGATCATTTGGCATTGCTCCTTTTACGGGTTATTTTTCAGTTTCTTGACCTGATCATGGAAATCACCAGTCCCAAAATAATAATAGCCGCCGATGCTAAACCTATTTTTAAGACTGTGATATTGAAAAAATACATTTCGTTGCTTGTATCCGCACTAAGGCCGGAGCTTACCAGAACTCCGGCGATGATAATGCTTACAGCAAGCAAAATCAGGCTGAAGGATATCCTGTTGAAGATTCGTTCCAGCCGCCTTTGAAGTTTATCCATCTCTTTCATCTCAAATTGAACGGCAAAATCTGCATCTGCCGCTTTATGCAGAAGGCTTTGCATTGCGGTCGGGAATTCGCCCAACAGACTCCAGTAATCTAATAAGCTCTTTTTTATTCCGCTTCCCATTTTCTCGAATGAAAGTAACTGATAACGCAGCTTTTTAGCGATAGGTTCCGCAATAACAAGGGCGTTAAGATCCGGGGCTAATTTTTCCAACAGTCCTTGAAGAGTTATCAATGTTTTGGAAAGCAAAGCAAATTCACAGGGTGTTTTTACATGGTTCAAAAACGCAATATGAAAGATTTCCTGGAGCAGCTTATCAATTTTCATCTCGTTCATAGGCATCGTAAGGTACTTTTCGATCAGCGCATCAACGTCTTTTTCAAAGCTTTTCACATTGCTTCGAGCAGTTGCGGCCTCCATAGCAAAAATGGAGTTGACCACCATTCGACTGTCTTTGAAGGCAACCCCGATAAAAAAATTTGAAATCGCTCTTTTCCGGGATTCGTTGAGGCAATCTACCATCCCCAAATCAAGAAATATGATGGTGCCGTCCGGCATGACCTGAATATTGCCCGGATGCGGGTCCGCATGAAATAAACCATCTCTGAGTATTTGATTGCATATGGATGCGGCAAGCCTCTCTGCGATCTTTCTCCGATTAATGCCCGCCAGATCCAAGGCGGCAGAATCGCTGATCTTGATGCCTTCAAAATACTCCATGGTGAGAACCCGCTTTGTCGTATATATCCACTTCACTTTTGGGACTGTTACGTTTTCGTCCTGGCTGAGATTAAGCCTGAAGGTATCTGCGTTTTCCCCTTCTTTGGTAAAATCCAGTTCATTTTTAAGCGTGTTTTCAAAATCCGCCACCATACCGCTAAAATCATAAATCTCCCCGTATTTTGTGTGATGGTCGAGAAGATGCGCCATGTCTTTCAAAATGTTTAAGTCCAGATCTATGAGTCTTTCTATCTCCGGCCTCTGAACCTTTACGGCCACCTGCTTTCCCGAAATCAGTCTGGCGCGATGGACTTGGGATATGGATGCTGCGGCTACAGGTACCTCATCAAATTCTTTAAAGATATTTCCCAGCGTGTCATTAAATTCCGTTTCAATGAGCGTCTTTACCTCAGAAAAAGGAAACGGCTGCACCGAGTCTTGCAGCTTTTTAAGCTCTTCAATAATATCAGCCGGTAAAATATCCCGTCGTATGCTTAAAATTTGTCCCAGTTTAACAAACGTCGGCCCCAGTTCTTCCAAGGCCATCTTCAGCCTTTTTCCTGCCGAGGCTCCGGCCGTGTCAGGTGCAGTTCCGACGTCTAAAATTCTATTTTTGGACCTTAAAGAATAAGGAAGCCTAAGTCGCTTTACAAGCAATCCAAAACCATGTTTTGTAAAAACAGCAATGATTTCTTTATATCTTCTGGAACGAATGCGTCTGTAATTCATCATATCAACTCTATCCCGCGATTCCGCACTATTTAAGCAGAGGGGAAAGGAGGCATTCCTATCGTTTCATCACATAGCAAAAGCATATTTAGATTGATTTGCTCTCTTTCCTGAGCCTGCTTCTTTTCCGGCATTCTGAACATTTATCCCCTTTACTTGGTGCCCTCGCTTTTGAAAAATCCTTGTTCCCGGAGTACTTGCTGCATTTGTTCTCTGACAATTTCTCTGATTTCATCTTTTGTAACAAGGTCTTCTTTTCTCGCCACATTTACATGATCCAGAGCCTTGGTGACCTCACCCTGAATCAGCTTTTTCAGTTCTTCTCTCTGTTCCTCGCCTCTTTGCATAAGCTCGCTCGCAAATTGCCGGGCGTCTTTTTTGGCCACCTCGCCTCTGCCGACCAGTTCCTCAACCACTTCCTCCACTTTTTCCCGTGAATACAATAAAAGCCCTAATCCTAAATTGATTGTCTTTTCAAATGCGTTTGACATAATATACACTCCCTCTTAATTTAATAGGCTCTCTGCCAAATTTAAGGATTCAAAGGCGCTGTCCCGGTCGGAACCGAGTATTATTTGAATAGATGTTCCGAGCAAAGCTCCAAGAACTAATTTAGCTACCGTTTGGGGAGAATATCCAAGATATCTTTTATTGATTTTCATGTAGGTCAATAGGTTTCTTTCAATAACCTCCGTCAGCTCAGTAAATAAGCTGTCCAGTTGTTCTCTAAAAGACGGAATCCATAAAGCCTGTGCTATAAAATCAATAAAAAGTTTCAAAAGTTTTGGTTTATCCCTGATCAGTTCCTTAAAGAACCTCACGAGGGACGCGAGCTTTTCTTTCTCACCCGTGACAGATTCTAAATTTCCTTCTATTTCATGTAAATATTGGAGTGTCATCATATTGATAACTTCAATGAATAATTTTTCTTTATTCTTATAGTAGTATGTCAGTTGGCTTAACGCGACTCCGGCTTCCTCGGCAATATTTCGCATGGATACATTGGCATAGCCTCTTGTAGAAAGACATTCAAAGGCCGTTATAAGGATTTTCTCAGATGGGTTTGTTTTATCAGTCTTTTGCTGCATGATGCACCTCCAAATTGTTAGTCGTACGTACGTCCTAATTCTATCATATTTTTTTTATTAATGTCAAGTAACCTGGCATTGATAAATAGCTGTACAGGGAGGAAACGTACCTCTTTTTTAATGAAAATTAAACAACTGATTTTAAGGGTTCGATAAGCCAGTGTAGATTTAAGGAGCTATATGCGGCCTACCATAGATAAGATAGGAATTTGCTTTTTCCATCTCAGCAATAACCCAGGATATTACTGCTCGTCAAACATAGAGTTGTAGCCGGTTATGCATATTTACCGGATTTATATGAACGATAACCTGACTGTTTCACCAAAAAGGACAGGTAGGCAGACTCACGTGCCAAGATGTGCGCACAATCAAACAAGCCATGATAGATTCCATGTAACAACACGTGAACAATCCTCATAGCCATATGCTATACAAATCGTGAACCTATCTTTTATAAGACTCCTAAATACAGTCCTCATAAGGTGTCAACTGGGAATATTCATCCTCATACGGCATTTGGAGGACATAATCATCATGAGTTATATCATAAGCAAAAACCAATATTACCGGTGTGTGGAAGCACATTTTGAAGAACTGGAAGGTACATGGGAAGACAGGTACCAAAAGGAGTATGGGTATTGGCGATAATGGATCAGATAACCAGTAACAGAATAGACAGGATAGTGTGACCGAAGAGACCCTTACCAAGAATTCTTAGGTGACTTATAAGACAATTAATATAAATGACTGAATGGCTACACATTTGCCAGGGATAATTAATATTCCCCATGGTTGGTCAGAAGCTAACATCAACTTACTCACTTCATTAGAGGCAGCAGACCCGATATTGGGTATCCGGCGCTAAAAGCTTTACTTTGCCGGATAAGTAAGGCCAGTTGACAAAAATGTGGTCTGACTCAATAATTCCACACCCTTAAACGGTCTTGAAAATGAGCATCTGCGGCGCACAATGAAAGGAGTATCTTATGAGTAGTGGTTATGAACAAATTTATGAAAGCCTTATACCCAGGAGAGGATTGAAAAGTTGGCGCAATATATTGTCCGGGCTCCCATCGCACAGGAGAGATTGCTCTATATACCGGCATCCGAATCGAATGACGGTGTCGCACGAGTAATCTATAAAGGCAAAAACAGCGGAGTCGAGAACGTAATTAATTTAGTGTAAATGGTTATAACTACCAATAAAGGAGATGACCATTTATGCAAGCCATGCAAGACAAAACGATCAAGGAATTAGCAAAGGATTGCCGCACCGTAGAAGACGTACATGAGATGCTCAAGAATCTATTCAAGGACACCTTGCAGCAGATATTCGAGGCTGAAATTGAAGAGCACCTCGGGTATAAAAAACACAGCATTGAAGGCAATAATACTGGCAACAGTCGCAACGGTTACAATAAGAAGACTATCCAAACTAAGTTTGGCAAGACAGAAGTAGAAATCCCACGGGATCGTAATGGTGAATTTGAACCCAGGATTATCGGCAAATATGAAAAGACATCCAACCAGCTTGAAGACCAAATTATAGCCATGTACGCCAAGGGTATGTCTACACGTGATATTGAGGACCACATGAGGGATATCTACGGTATCGACGTATCCCCTACCATGGTCAGCAAGATAACAGACAAAATACTACCGATGATTGCAGAGTGGCAGTCCCGGACACTTGACCGTATATACCCTATTGTTTTTCTTGATGCTATCCATTTCAAGGTTCGTAAAGATAACCGGATAATAAACAAGGCGGCCTATAGTGTGTTGGCCCTAAATATGGCTGGCCAAAAAGAAATACTTGGCATCTGGATTGGGGAAAATGAAAGTGCTAGCTTTTGGCTTGGCGTATGTAATGATCTCAAAAGCAGGGGAGTGCAAGACATCCTGATTGCCTGTAAAGACGGGCTTTCCGGGTTTTCCGAGGCTATAAACACGGTTTTCCCCAAAACCGAAATTCAGCTTTGTATCATTCACCAAATCCGTAATTCCCTAAAGTATGTGCCATACAAAGAACAAAAGGAACTGATGGCTGATCTTAAGCAAGTATACCAGGCGTTAACCCTGGAAGAGGCCGAGTTAGCCTTTGAAATATTCAAAGAAAACTGGGGTAAAAGACATCCCATTATAATTCGTTCTTGGGAGAAGAATTGGCTTGAATTAACAGCTTATTTTAAATACCCATATGAAATCCGTAAAATGATTTATACTACTAATATCATCGAGGGTTACCACCGGCAACTACGGAAAGTAACCAAAACTAAAACTGCCTATCCAACAGACGATGCACTGAAAAAAATTATTTACCTGGCCACCGTTGAAGCAGCCAAAAAATGGACTATGCCAGTTAAAGATTGGAAAAATTGCATCTCCCAATTTGCCATATACTTTGGTGATAGGATAGAATCAGAGATGGCTATATAAAAAAATTGAGTTTTACGCTTTTGTTCTCCTCAAGGATAAATGTAAGGGATGAGGGGCAACAGGTTACCCCTCTGCTATCCCCGGCAGAACCCCGTTAGGCGCTCAGGTTGCTCTCCAGCAGAGCCTTACCCTCCTAGCGGGAAAGAGCCATTACTAGCTTAACCAGTTTATAGCGGGATCAAGCCATTTACACGGAATTATTTACACTCCCGCGGAGGTCCCGTGAAACTTTTGTGGCGCTGGATTGGTTGGCCCGGCTTGTTTGATGATTCTGTATTCCAAATGCCGTATGAGGATGAATATTCCCAGTTGACACCTTATGAGGACTGTATCTAGCTTAGGGGTCTTATCAAGATAGGTTCACAATTTGGACAGTATATGGCTATGAGGATTGTTATGTGTTGTTACATGGAATCTGTTATGGCCTGTTTGATTGTGCGCAAATTTGGACATGAGAATCTGCCTACCTGTCCTTTTTGACGAAACAGCCAGCTATTGTTCATATACAATCCGGTAAATGCATAAATCGGCTCCTATTTTATGTTTGACGGCAGTAATATACTCTGTTATTGCTGTGATGGAAAAAAAGCAAATTCTTATCTACCTATCTACTATCTACTCTACTTATCTACTCTACAATTCCTATCTACTATCTATATCTATTCTATTATCTATAATTCCTATCTATCTATCAAACAAAAATATTTCAGAACCAAAACCGGTCTGAACTATATCAACAGTATGTACAGCAGGTAAAGCACCTGACTCCTGACTACTGACTCCTATGTTGTTATAGATGCTGAATAGTTACGGAAATATGTTATTATTGTAATCAAGACAGAATTCAACGAGCATGAAATTAGAATTATCGCAGAGCAAACCACAATTGGGTTATAGTAATTTTGGGAAAAACCTAACACTACAGCGTAAACTAAAAGTTAGCGGAGCCATGGGGACGGGTTTGAGGAAAGAGGACACACCTCTCTTATGGGTCGAAGCTTTAGGGTCGGAGGAATGTCCCCAACTTATGCTTCCGAAGCGCAAGCGTTGCGACCGAAGGGAAAGCGATGGAACCGTCCCCATGGCGTAGCGGCATAACAAAATATACAATCTTACGCTGTAGTACTAAAAAAGGTTTAATTAGAAAGGATGAGCATATCGTGGTGCCCGATCAAGACACATTAAAAACGGCTTGGAGGGCCTTTATCAATAATCAAGAGGATAGCTATCGGCATGTCAGGCCTATCATAATGGATTCCTGGCAGCGGTGCCGGCGGAATAAAGTCAACCCGCTGCAGAAGTATGTATATAAAACCCGGGATCGAAAAATATTGGAGGACAAAACCCGGAAGAACCGTGAATGGCTGGAAGTTGCTCGTCCGGTAATGAGGACTTTATATCGTTTCGTTGCCGGGTCGGGCTTTATAGTAACAGTTGCCGACACTGAGGGCTTTTTATTGGAAATTTTGGGTGATCAAGAGGTAATTGACGACATTGCACGGGGAAACTTTGTTCCCGGGGCCAGTTGGAGTGAACAAAACGCCGGTACCAACGGTGTGGGAACCGCTCTCGTTGCAGGTCAGCCACTGCAAGTTTTCAGCTATGAACATTACTGTGTCTGTGCGCATCGCTCGACTTGCTCAGCCGCACCAATTCATGGAATTGACAGAACAATTGTTGGTGTGCTTAACATGACCGGTGATTTCAAAAAAGCGCATCCGCATACATTGGGCATGGTTGTGGCCGGTGCGGACGCGATTAACCGGCAATTGGTAAGCGAAAAAGCCTGGCAGGAACGTGATGTGGCTAATAGGTTCAGGGAAGCGCTAATGGAATCAATTTCGGAAGGAATTCTCGCCACGGACCGCAATCATACCGTAATTCAGGTCAATCAGGCTGCTGCCGATCTATTGCACATTAAACCTGAATTGGCTATAGGCAAAGATGTGCGTGAAGTCCTACCAGGTGGTGGAGATTGGGAAAAAGTTATTAAAGGTGAGAGATTTATTACCGACCTTGAACAAGACATCACCACATCATTCGGAACAGCCAAAATAACGGCTACCTCCCGTCCGGTCAGGGCGCATAATGGACAAAATGAGGGCACCGTATTGGTGCTGACAGCAATAAACCGTGTGCGAAAATTGGCGCAAAGAATGAGCGGGGCTGTTGCCAGGCTGTCTTTTGCCAATATGATTGGTGAAAATCCCGGTTTTAAGGACTGTTTAACCCAGGCCAAGTCAGCCGCTCGCAGTAATTCTACTGTTTTATTACTTGGTGAAAGCGGCACCGGGAAGGATGTTTTGGCTCAAGCCATACATAATGAAAGTTTACGGGCCGGCGGGCCTTTTGTCGCCATAAACTGCGGAGCCATTCCCCGCGATCTGATTGGAAGCGAACTATTTGGTTATACAGAAGGTGCTTTTACCGGCGCCAAGAAGGGCGGCAGTCCCGGCAAGTTCGAACTAGCCGATGGGGGAACTGTTTTTCTGGATGAAATCGGAGACATGCCTTCGGAACTGCAGACTACCCTCCTAAGGGTTTTGGAACAGAAAGTAATTACTCGTATTGGCGGATCTCAAGTAGTGCCTGTCAATGTACGCGTAATTGCCGCAACCAATCGGGATTTGGCCCTGGAAGTAGAACGGGGAAATTTTCGGCGGGACTTATATTACCGTCTCAATGTAGTTTCTATCCGGTTAATGCCGCTTCGGGAACGCAAAGAAGACATTGCCTTGTTATTTAAACATTTTCTAGATCGGCTTTGCACTCAGGCGGGAAAATCCGTTACTTCTATTGACCCGGCGTTATGGCCCTTGATCAAAGCTTATGCTTGGCCCGGTAATGTTCGTGAATTACAGAATGCCGTTGAAAGAGCCCTGCACTTTCTTAACGATTCTTCTCTGGGAACCGAGCATCTGCCGGAAGAGGTAAGACGGGGCGGGGTTATTTCCAAGGACAGTACTGCTATTAAAGATAGAGTAAATTCCGGGGGAAGTGTTGCCTTTAACAAGCAGGCGGAGACAGTGGACGTTGAGGACGAGAAAAACATAATTCTAAATTTACTGCACGAAAACGGGGGTAATGTATCACGTGTTGCAAAACAGTTAGGCATAGCCCGGACCACATTGTATCGCAAGTTAGCGAAATATGGATTGCAGCGAAATGTAATAGTCGCGTCTAATGACGACACTTAAATATTCCTTATTTTGCTTTAAGCGCTACAATTGTAACGCCGTTACACTTGTAGCGGCGCTGCGCTACAAGTGTACCAGGCACATACTTTTCTCTAAATGATTTAAATAGGCAGGAAGGCTTAGTTTTGTGGCCTTTGTGCCTATTTTTTGCGTCTTCCAAGCGTAGTGTTTGAGGTGGTACGGGATTTGCGTTAGTTACTATCCTGAAAAAACATTGCACATTCAAACAAACAAAAAGGGGTGAATTACATGACGCTGATGAGAATAACAGCCACGCACAGTATTGAAAGAACAGCCTGCAGCCTTTGCCATATGGGCTGCGGGATGGAGCTGCACATTAAGGACGGGCGGATAACAGAAGTCAAGGGGATCAAGAACCACCCCCTAAATAAAGGTTTCCTCTGCCCCAAGGGGCGGGCGGTGATTGAACATATCACTTCTCCCAAACGCCTGACCGCGCCCTTGTTGAGGCAGGGTTCCGGCTGGAAGGAAATAACCTGGGATGAAGCCATGGAAGTAATTGTCACTCACTTAAAAGAGGCGCAATCTCTGGGAGAAAACAGCAAGGTGGCTTTTAGCGTGGGTATGCCGCTGTTGTTGTCAGGCACCTCTACGGTGGCAATGATCCACCGTCTGGCCCACGCTTACGGCACCCCTAACTGCTTCTCAGTGGAGAGTCTCTGTTACCGGAGCCAGATGCTCGGTTATATAGCCACTCTGGGCAAGTTTTTTGTCGCCGGCTATGAGCGGGCGAACTGTATTATCGTCTGGGCGTCCAATCCCGAACAATCCTCACCGCCCATCGGGGCAGCCATTGCCAGGAGGAAAAGGGCCGGTGCCAAACTGGTGGTAATCGATCCCCGCGCAACCTCTATGGCCAAAAGGGCGGATTATCATTTGCAGCCCCGGCCCGGAACCGATTGCGCCCTTATGCTTGCGATGATGAATGTCATTATTGACGAAGGGCTGTATGATCAAGAATTTGTTGAAAAATACACCGTTGGTTTTGCTGAACTGGCCGAACATGTAAAAGCATATACGCCGGAACGGGTTCAGGAGATTACTTCCGTGCCTGCCGATAAAATAAAAGACGTGGCCAGATTGTTCGCGCAAACCAAACCTGCCTGTATCGCTCAGGGACCAAATGGCACCGATTCGATGGCCAGTGGTTTTCAAAACAACCGCGGGATTGCGATTTTACAGGCCATCACGGGCAATATAGATGTGCCGGGCGGATTCATCCAGACGCCCCGCCTGCGCACCAAGGTGGTTGCACCCATCAAAATGGTTGCCGAAAACCCGGTGGGCATCGCCGAATACCCGGTTTTATACGGAGTTTACGGGCGGAATTTCGGCGAAGGGCAGGCCATGGTGCTAGTTGACAGGCTGATAAATGACGATGACAAACCTGTACATTCGATGATAATCTGCGCGAGCAACCCGCTTTTGAGCTGGCCTAATTCCGCTAAAGTACGGGAAGCCCTGGCCGGTTTGGATTTTCTGGTAGTTATGGACCAGTTTATGACGGAAACCGCCAAACTGGCCCATCTGGTCCTGCCTGCCGGAACCTTTCTGGAAACGTCCGAGATCGCTGATTACTATAATCTCTGGAGTCTGCCATATATCATGACCCGTAAAAAAATCATGGAGTATGGCCAGTGCCGTCCGGTTTTGGAATTTTTAATGGATTTGGGCCGGCGGCTGGGATATCATGACGAATTCCCCTGGCAGACGGGAGAAGATCTGCTTAAAGATATTTTACGGCCATCCGGAGTTACTTATGAATATTTGACCGAGAAACAGCCCGAAGGTTTTTTCTATGCTGAACACAAGTACCGTAAATATGAGCGGGAAGGCTTTAAAACACCGAGCGGTAAAATTGAAATCCACTCCCGGTATTTGAGAGATATGGGTTACAGCCCTCTGCCGACTCACCTGGAATCACCGGAAACCAGGATTAGCGATCCCGGACTGGCGGCGGAATACCCCCTGGTACTTACCACAGGGAGCCGGAATATCTTCCATGTTCACTCCCAGATGCGCGACGTTCCTTCGTTGAAACGTCGCGTTTCCGAACCGCTGGCCGAGCTTCATCCTTTGGATGCGGAAAAATACCACATTCCAGACGGCGTTATTGCCACTGTGGAAAACCGCAGGGGTAAAATTAAAATCAAGGTCAAAGTCACCGAAGATATTAAACCCGGGGTCATCCATATTCCACACGGCTGGCAGGATGCCAATATAAATCTTTTGACGGACAACGCCTGTGCCAACCCGGTTACCGGTTATCCGGTCCTTAAAGGGCTGCTTTGCAGAATTTCAGTGTAGTTTTTAACAGGCAGGAAGGCTTGGATTTACAGCCTTTCTGCCCGCAGTGCTTGTGCAATGAACCGCAGCAAATAAAATTTGAAGCAGCCGGATAATAGTTTACCTAAAGAGGTATGAAATATTGGGAATTGAGAGGGGGAAATTATATGACTCAGAAAGTGGTACAAACAACATGTCAGCTGTGCTATCTGGGATGCGGCATTGATGTGACGGTGGAAAATGGCAAAATAACCAAGGTAACCGGCAGTAAAGGGTTTCCTTTAAACGAAGGTTTCTTATGTATTAAAGGTCGGTCCATGATTGAATACCAGTATGACCCAGACAGAATACTTCACCCGATGAAAAAAGTTAACGGTAAATGGCAGCAAATTAGTTGGGATGAGGCATTAGATCTTATTAAGGGAAAATTGCTGGAAATTAAACAAAATTACGGACCCCAGGCGGTGGCAATTACAATTGGGATGCCTGTTTTACTCTCAGGTACTTCCGCAGTAAGCATGATTAGAAAATTTGCCCATGCTTTTGGCAGTTCCAGTATATTTTCCGTGGAAAGTATTTGTTTCCGTAGTCAAGTTATCAGTTATATCTTGACTTTGGGTCGTTATTATGTTGCTGATCCAAGGAATTCCAAACTAACCGTAGTTTGGGGGAAAAACCCGGAAAATTCCGCACCTCCGCTGGCGATGTGGATTAGCAAAGCCCGAAAAGAAGGCTTACAGTTAATTGTAGTAGATCCTCGGGTTACCAATATTGCCAGCCGTGCAGACATGCATATTCAACCCCGGCCGGGGACTGATTGTGCATTAATGCTGGGGATGATGAATGTTATTATTAATGAAAAACTTCATGACGAAGATTTCGTAAATAACTGGACAGTTGGTTTTGACAAGTTGGTGGAACATGTTCAGGATTATCCGCCGGAGAAGGTAGCAAAAATAACCCGAGTTCCGGAAGAGAAGATTAAGCAATTTGCCCGGAAGTTTGCTACAGCTGAATCAGCTTGTATTTTACAGGGTACAAATGCTCTGGACCAGACCAGTACGGCTTTGAACAGCAGCAGAGCAATTGCAATTTTGGAGGCTATTACCGGAAACTTAGACAAAAAGGGTGGATTTGTAAAAGGCCCGATGCTTCCGAAATCTCCGGTTACTGTTAAAGAACTTGAGCGAATGCCATTGGGGATTGACAAGTATTCTCCCTTCTATAGTGTCTTTGGACGGGAATTTGGTGAAGGGCAGGCCATGGTGTTGCCAGATACGATTCTGACCGGCGAACCATATCCCGTTAAAGCACTGATAGTTAGCGGCTCAAATCCTCTAATGACTTGGCCGGAATCCAAGAAGGTTAAAGAAGCCTTTGAAAAACTTGATTTTTTAGTTGTCATGGGCCAGGTAATGTCTGAAACAGCTGAAATTGCCGATTTGTTCCTGCCTGCGGCGACCTTCCTGGAAAGAAATGAGTTAAATGATTACTACAGCACCCTTTGGGCGATACCTCATGTTATGCTGCGCAAAAAAATCCTGCAGAGTGGGGAAGCCTGGAGTGACCTGACATTCTGGTTGGAAATGGCAAAAAAAATGGGGTACGAGGAAGAATTTCCGTGGCAAGATGAGGATGCATTTATTGATTATTTATTGGAACCATCTGGCTATGATGTAAAGGCACTAACAGAAAAGTACCCTGGTGGAGTAAATGTAGGGGAAGTTAAATATGAGGCTTACAAGAAAAAAGGATTTAACACCCCCTCAAAGAAAGTGGAAATATACTCGGAGTTTCTTAACAATTTAGGGCATGATCCTATTCCAACATACAAAGAACCGCCGGAAAGCCCTGAAAATTCACCTGAATTGGCCAAGGAATTCCCGTTAATATTAACCACCGGGGCCAGAGATAAACATTTTACTCATTCCCAACATAGAAATCTTCCCACCTTAAGGCGGAAATCATCTGAGCCTTTTGCTGAGATTCATGTGGATACGGCTACTCAATATGGCCTGACTGATGGGGATCTAATTTCCGTACAGACAAAAAGAGGAACCATAAAATTAAAAGCCAAGGTGACTGAACGGATTTTGCCAGGGATAATTAATATTCCCCATGGTTGGTCAGAAGCTAACATCAACTTACTCACTTCATTAGAGGCAGCAGACCCGATATTGGGGTATCCGGCGCTAAAAGCTTTACTTTGCCGGATAAGTAAGGGCAGTTGACAAAAATGTGGTCTGACTCAATAATTCCACAGCCCTTGAACGGTCTTGAAAATGAGCATCTGCAGCGCACAATGAAAGGAGTATCTTATGAGTAGTGGTTATGAACAAATTTATGAAAGCCTTATACCCAAATTGAGCAAATGCGATTTTTTAGAGGTTGCCGAACGGCTTGGTCTGTCACTTCAGCCGGACGGTGCCCTATCTGTCAATTTTCTTGGCCGAGAATACGAGATTAGTTCCCGCGGTGTTAATCCGACGGACGGTAAGCCGGTTAATGTCAACAACCGCAGTGTGCTGGCTTACTATACATTGTCCAAAGGCGTGGGTGAACCTACATTTTCATATGTGCCGATTTCTTATCTTGCCGGCACAGGAATAATACTCAGCACAAATATAAAATGGATGACCGATCCGCTCGTTAAAACATTCAGTGGAAATTATGTAACATTCAGTGAAACTATGTGCAGATTAGGTGGGGTTTTTAACGGCAAGCTAAAATCGGGCGGCTATTCATGGCTTCTGAAAGCATTGCCGAAAATCCTCCTCCAAATTGTTTATTATGATGGAGATGATGAATTTCCTTGCGAAGTTCAGATTTTGTTTGATAAAAATGCTTCACGCTTTATGGAGTTTGAATGTCTGGCTTTTTTAGAGGGATGCCTTGTAAGAGCGATGATTATGACCGCCCAAACGGGAGACTAACCGGATGGGTATAATACTGGTGCATATATAATGCTAACAAAACAGAATCGTCTAGTAATCATAGCCTTAACACAATAATACGCAAAATTTTGTACAGACTCCCATTAAGGGGTAATACCAGCGTCGCTTACGACGCTGGTATTACCCCTATGAGGCTAAGCGGTGTTTATAAATGAACTTATATGCTATTTCGGGTACTTGGCAAAGATGGCCGCAACCTTTTTTAGAAAACAGAGGCTGCAATCATCCGTTCCCTACTCCACCGTCACACTTTTGGCTAAATTCCTGGGCTGGTCCACATCGCAGTCCCGAACCACGGCCATGTGGTAGGCCAGGAGCTGCATAGGTATCACTGCCAGCACAGGGGTAAGGACCTGGTGGGTGCGGGGAATATACATAACCTGGTCGGCTTCTTTGGCCACCTCTTCCAGACCCCGCATGGCCACCGCCAGCACCGTGGCGTCCCGGGCTTTGACCTCCTTGATGTTGCTGAGCATCTTTTCAAACAGCACCGACTGGGTGGCCAGGGCGATAACCGGTACATCCTTTACTATCAGAGCCAGGGTGCCGTGCTTCAGTTCGCCTGCAGCATAGGCCTCGGCATGAATATAAGAGATTTCCTTGAGCTTTAATGATCCCTCCATGGCCACGGCGTGGTCCAGACCCCGGCCGATAAAAAATATGCTGGAACAGTCACAGTATTGCCGGACGAATGTTTCAATGTCTTTGCCGTTTTCCAAAATGGCACTTACTTTATCGGGCAGCTTGCGCAGCCCGGTAACAATTTGGGTCATTTCTTCCGGCTTCAGCGTACCGCGCCGCTGGGCCAGGTAGAGGCCTATTAGATACATGGATACCAGCTGGGTAGTGTAGGCCTTGGTAGAGGCCACGGCTATTTCCGGCCCTGCCCAGGTGTATAGTACGTCATCGGCTTCCCTGGCCACCGAGCTGTCCACCACGTTGGTCACTGCCAGCACCCGGGCCCCTTTGCGCTTGGCCTCCCGCAGCGCCGCCAGGGTATCGGCGGTTTCACCGCTCTGGCTGACCACAATCACCAGGGAATGCCGATCCAGCAGCGGGTTGCGGTAGCGAAATTCCGAAGCAATATCGGCTTCCACAGGAATGCGGGCCAGGGTTTCGATAATATGTTTGCCCACCAGGCCGGCATGAAAAGCCGTGCCGCAGGCTGTGATAAAGATTTTATTAATTTCCCGGAGCTCTTCCTCGGGGATGTTTATTTCACTTAAGGTTACGCCGCTACCATCCGGGGCGATACGCCCGCTCAGGGTATCCTTGAGGGCCCGGGGCTGCTCGTGAATTTCCTTGAGCATAAAGTGGGCGTAGCCTTCCTTTTCGGCCTGTTTAGCTTCCCATTTAACGGTGAATATTTTTTTATCCACGGGTTGACCGGTCCGGTTAAGCACCTGGGCCCCCTCCCGTGTGAGCACAGCTATTTCGCCGTCCTCCAGTATATAGGTCTGCCGGGTGTGGGCCAGCAGCGCCGGGATATCGGAGGCCAGAAAGTATTCCCCCTCCCCCAGCCCCACGATCAGCGGGCTGTCGTGGCGGGCCGCCACCAGCTGATTAGGTTCGTCCAGGGACAGCACCACCGCGGCATAGGAGCCGTCCACTTTCTTGAGCACCCGCTGCATGGTTTCCACCAGGTCGCCCATGTAAAATTCTTCAATTAAGTGGGGCAGCACTTCGGTATCGGTCTCCGAGCGAAACACGTGCCCCTGGGCAATCAGCCACTCCCGCAGGGTAAAGTAGTTTTCGATAATGCCGTTGTGCACCACCGCAAACCGGCCGGAGCAATCCAGGTGGGGGTGGGCGTTGGCATCGCTGGGACGGCCGTGGGTGGCCCAGCGGGTGTGCCCGATGCCCACGGTGGACTCGGGCAGGCGATCGTTCATTTGCTTGCGCAGTTCAATAAGTTTACCTGTTTTCTTTTGCAGTTCAATAGCGCCGTCCTGGATCACAGCAATACCAGCGGAATCATAACCCCGGTACTCCAACTTCTGCAAACCATCCAATAATATGGGTGCCGCCTGACGGCCGCCAATATATCCCACAATGCCGCACATATATTTAAAACCTCCGTTCAATGGCCTGTTTTTAAAATACCGTTTATCGGCACATGATAACCTGATTTCTTTCAGGGTTTTTACAGACAGGTATAGTGTTTACTGCGAAAACTCCAATTAAGCCTTTAAAATAAACCAAATCCCATTACCTTTGTTTAACCATAGATCTAATGTTAATGCAAGAGATCCTCAAAATGGGCATAAAAATAGCCGTCAAAATGGCATACCTATCCTGACGGCTTTGGGTCGGTATTTATGCCTTTGCCCAGTCACCCGGTACGCTTTGTCCCTGTAGTTACCCACAGGATTTGTAGTACCTTTGACGGTCGTGACTCGACCGGGGAGCACCCGCCGAAATTTTCGATAACTCCCTCCTCGTCAACCCGGGTAAACCGGGTTCTGGCGCTTACCATGCAATTGTACATCTCCTTACCCTTGCCTTATAGCAACGTATTAATAAACCATCACCACCTTTCAGTATAGTCTATCCTGAAAACAATTTTCATTTTTATGCTGGTACCGCGTTAGAAGAGCAACATGAGTGTTTATAATGCGCCTGAATTTAATTGTCACAAAGAAAATGGATAAACCGAATTTAACAGCCAATTACCAACATAATGCTTTGTTATATTGTTGACGCATAAGCAGGCATTAAGGTTCCCTGTATACAGTTATAGAATTATAACAGCACCAGCTAAGCTAAAACGCTAAAGCCACCGGGGCTGCATTCATTAAAGTCCATTAACCACATCCACCAGTTCACCCACAATGGCCTGCAGCTGTTCCATGTCGCGGCCCTCAGCCATTACCCGCACCAGCGACTCGGTGCCCGAGGGGCGTACCAGTATCCGCCCCTGGCCGGCCAGGCTCTTTTCCATGGCTGCAATGCTCTGCTCCAGCACCGGGCTGGTCATTACCTGGTGTTTATCCGCTACCCGGACATTCTCCAACAGCTGCGGCAGGCGCTCCATCTGCCTTGCCAGCTCAGCCAGGCTGCGCCCGGTGGCTTTTACCACCGCCAGCAGTTGCAGTGCGGTGAGCAGCCCGTCACCAGTGGGGCTGTGTTCCAGAAACAGTATATGCCCGGACTGTTCGCCGCCGAAAACCGCTCCGCTGTGCAGCAGTTCTTCCAGCACGTAACGGTCTCCCACCTTGGTCTGCAGCACCTCAATGCCCGCTTCCCGCATAGCCAGGTGCAGGCCCAGATTGCTCATCACCGTAACCACCACGGTGTTTTTGGGCAGCTGGCTTTGGGCCTTCAAGTGCCGGGCGCAAATAACCATAATCTGGTCGCCATCCACCAGGTTGCCCAGGTGATCCACGGCAATCAACCGGTCGGCATCCCCGTCATGGGCCAGGCCCAGGTCGGCACCGTGCTGCAAAACCGCCTCACGAAGTTTTTCCGGGTGGGTGGAGCCGCACCCGTCGTTTATATTTACCCCGTCCGGGGTGTTAAAAACAGCTATCACCTCGGCACCCAGCTCTGCCAGCACCCGGGGGGCCACCCAGTAGGCCGCGCCGTTGGCACAGTCCACCACAATTTTAAGCCCGCTGAAATCGCCGGGAATGGTTCCCTTGAGGAAAGCAACGTAACGGTCATCGGCATCGGTCACCCGGTGTATCCGGCCTACGCCCGCCCCCACCGGCGAGGGTAACCCGGCATCGCCGTCCGAAAGCAGTTGCTCAATCCGCTGCTCCTTCTCATCGGTTAGTTTATAGCCGCTGGGTCCGAAGAATTTAATGCCGTTGTCCTCCACAGGGTTGTGCGAGGCTGATATCACCACTCCCCCGGCGGCGTCCAGCTCCCTGGTCAGCAATGCTATAGCGGGTGTGGGGATAACACCCACTGTTAATACATCCACCCCGGTGGAGCAGATACCGGCGGACAGTGCGGCTTCCAGCATGTCCCCGGACACCCGGGTATCCCGCCCCACCACCAGCCGGCCCGGCCCCTGGCCATTCGCCAGAGCATATGCCCCGGCCCGGCCCAGCTTATAAGCCAGCTCCGGGGTGAGATCCTTGTTGGCAACGCCACGCACGCCATCGGTGCCGAATAACCGTGTCATTAAAGCAACTACCTCCTGAAGCGATAAACAATTAATTAAACCTTAATAATTATATCTTTTACGCCATCCCCGTGTCAATTTAACCTGAAAAAAATGGTATTTGTTGTTGGGCGCTTGTCGTTACTATGCTTTATTATATGCACCACCCGACGCGGTCGTTCAAATATATCTTTTAACATTAAGTCCATAAAAACTATATATGTTGGGATAGTTAAAACCCGTGCCGGCACCTTTCGTTAAAGGCCGGCCAGGGTCGCCTTAACCCCGTTCTCCAGTATGACCAGGCTAAAGTCCCCCAGCTGCTCCCGGGCAGCTGCTAAAATATAATCATGGCAGGTGAAAAATATAACCTGGTGTTTTTGGGCCATCTCTTTAATCACCTGCAGCGCGCCCCGCAAGCGCCCGGCATCGAAATCCACCAAAATATCGTCCAATATAATGGGCATGGGGGCAGCCACCGCGCCAAAGTGATCAGCCAGCGCCATGCGTACGGCCAGGTAAAGCTGACCCGCCGCACCTCTGCTGAGACGCCGGGCGGGCACCCGGCAGCCGTCCGCATCTTCCACCACCAGGCCGGCCGTTTCACCCACAGGGGCCACGACCCGGGTGTAGCGGCCCCTGGTCATGGGGCCGATTAGAACGGAAGCCCGGGCCAGTACAGCAGGCTGGCGCTCCCGCTCGTGCTTTTCCCTGGCCATTTCCAGCAGTGCGGCACATAAGGTAGTTACCTGCCATTCCCTGGCGCGGGCCGCCAGTCTTGCCCGCAGCATATCCCGCCGCTGCCTGGCCCGGGCCAGTGCCTCGTCGTTTTCCAGCACCCGCATTTGCTGCTTTAAAGCAGCTACGGCATCAACCAGCCGGGCCAGCTCATCTTCCAAGACCGCCAGGGAGGCTTCCAGCGAACTGTTTTGACTCTCATGCTGCTCTCTGGTAGTAATATTTAACTCCTCCTGCAACTCCTGCAATTCCGGGGCCGACCCGGCAATATTCAGCAGCTGACCCTGCAATGCGTCAATCCGGCGGCCCAGTTCAAGCTGTTCCCGGTGGGCGGCCAAGCGCTTGCGGAAATCCTCCACATCACAGGCACCCCCCAGGGCCAGCAGTTCCTGAATGCTTTGCTCCACCGCCGCCAGATTATCCAGCGCCAAATTTTTACTTTCCCGGGCATCCTCCAGCTCTTCAATATACCGCCGGCGCCGGGCGTCAGCTTTCCGCTGTTCATTTAACAAATCGGTCAGATGGCCCACATAACTTGCCACCTGGTCCCGGGGCAGCCGGTGCTCACCCAGCTCACCCGCCAGGTTTATAACCCGGTCTTCGTATCCATGTACCACGATACCCACCTGTTCCAGGGTTTTTCTTTCCGCCTGTAAGCTTCGCACCGCATCGGCAGTGCTTTCCGCCAGCGACAAAAAATCCGCTGTTCCGGCAGTGTCCAGTGACGGCAGCCCCCGGTGGCTCAACCACCGCTGCCATTCATGTTCAAGCAGCTGCCGGGCCTCCTTTTGCCCTGCAAGTTCTTCCTCCAGCCGCCGTAATTCCCCGGTGGCCCGGGATAGCGCCTGGCCGGCCTGCTCCAGGCGGGCGGCCAGTTCACGACCGCGGCGCATTATGTCCAGTTCCTTCATCAGGTACTGCCGCAGCCCGGGGATATCCTCCCGAACCAGCGTTTCCCGCCCGTGCACAGCCATTGCCGCCCGGCGCAAGCTAACGGCGATGGCCGCCAGCTCTTCCTCCAGCCCGGCCAGCTCCTGCTCCAGGACAGCCCGGTCTTTTTCCAGCGCAGCGGCTTCACTGCCCAGCTCCTCCGCACGGCACTGCCGCTCCCTGGTCTGCCCCGCCAGCATGGTATTGAACAACACCGCTAGTCCAATGCCGCCGGCCAGGATTAAGATACCCAATATGATATTGTAAAACGCCGCCCCGGCACCCAGAAAGCCCAGCGACACCGCCACCAGCAGCGGCCAGGGCGGTCTTTTTGTCCCGGTTAGCTGACCCAGCTGAGCTTTTACCCTCTGAATGCGGTCATTAATCTCAGCCAGCTGATTATGCCGCATTCCCAGAAGCGATTGGTAATGCTGCTGCCTTTCCAGCTCCAGGGCGGCCTGTTCCAGCATGGACAGCATTTGTGACGGGTCCCGGCCACCCGTCACCGGCAGCCCGGACAGATCGTTGAGTTGAGCTGTACAGTCATCCCTGGCAGCCTGTTTTTCGGCCACTTCCTTGCGAATACCGGCCAACCGGCCGTTGCCTGCCAGTATATTTTGTTCCAGAGAGCGAAAACGCCGGTTAAAATCTTCCACCTGCCGCCGTGCGGCCAGGGAAGTATCCAGCCGAACAATTTTGTCTTCATCCCAACCCGGCCCCAGGGAGGCCAGTTTTTCCCGCAACCCCCGCAGTCCAACGCCAACCCTGGCCTGCAGTTCCGCCAGCGTTTGTTTTTTCTCGAGGTACAGGGAACGCTCCCCGGCCAATTCCTCCAGCGCCGCAGCCCGGGCCAGTATTTTTTCATCCACCTGTACAGCGGCCAGTTTAGCCTCCAGAGCATGTAATTTTTTATCCAGGGCCCGCACCTCGGCCTGTTTTTCATCCCTTCTGACCTCCAGCCGGCCCAGCCTTTCCGCTCCTTCCTCGGGGAATTGCCCCGGGGGCATAGAACCGGCGGATCCAGCTGCTGCGCCCGGTCCCTTGCCGGGCCGCCGGTTGGCCAGGCAGCGCTGCAGCTCATTCCAGGGGGCCCGGGCCTTAAGCAGGTTATCCAGGCGGCGCAGCCGTTTTTGCCCGGCATCCCGCTCAGCCCGGAGGCGCTCTTTTTGAATCTCCAGTTCCTTTAATTGACCCCGCATGGTGTTATAGCGTTCGGGCTGCTCCTCGAGTTCCCTAATTTGCCGGTCCAGGCCGTCCAATTCAGCCAGCAGCCTGTTCAGCACCGGTGTTTTCCCCCTGGGCTTGAACAGGACGGCAGCATTCTTGTCCAGCCAGGCAGCGGCCTCAGCCAGGCGCTGCGGGCCGGTGCCCGTGCCCGCCCCGTAGATATGGGCGCCAACTTCATCCCGGGCCAGGTCCTCCAGCTTGCGCAGCTCATCCATGCCCAGTGCGAATATGTTTTTAAACAGCACCGGGCTTACTCCCCGCAGTATCTTTGTCCTCAGCAATTCTTCCCCGGCCCGGCTGCCGTCGGGCAATTCCACCACCACCCGGCCATTACCCCGGCCGCGACGTTCCACCCGGTAGACCTGCCCTCCTTCCTCCAGGAGCAGGCGCCCCCCATTTTGCCCGCCTCGTACCGGCTCTCCCTGGCCCTCCCCCTTGAAACCAAAGAGCACAGCCCGGATAAAAGACAGCAATGTGGATTTGCCGGCCTCGTTTAAACCGTAGATCACGCAGGGACCAGGGCACAGTTCCCCCTCGGTGATTGAAAGGTCATGCAGCAGCCCATAATTCTCTATATATAGTCCCACCAGTCTCACAGTATATCAACCGTTCCCTTCATTTTCTTCTTCCTCCCAAAGCAGATCCAGGGCCATATCCTCGGCCGCCTCCAGCAAAGCGTTAAAATCCTCGTCCGCCGGCAGGGTGATATGCCGGGCAATCCGGTGGTGCAGGGGATCAAGGACCTGCCGGAGCCTGTCCCCCTCCCCGGAGTTTCCGCTTAATTCCCGGGCCTGCCGGCTGATGGCCAGCAAATCCCCCAGCAGTGTTTCACTTTCCCGCAGTGATTCCTTGTCCACCGCTAAGGATGTACTGCAGCGGATGGATTCCGGCCACACAAAGCTGCCCTCGGGCCCGGCAAACCGGCAGCGCATTTCCTCCAGTATACCTTCCAGCACACCATTGTGCCGCAACGACTTGTGCAGCGCGCCGCGCCCGGTAAGCTCCAATCGCGCCACCACCGGCCGGTCGCCGTGCCGGTGGCGCAAATGGACCAGCTGCTCGTCAATTTTCTCCAGCAGGGCCTGTTCCGCTGTGAGCCCGTCTATGGGTACCTGCACCTGCTCCCACCGTACACCGTCCATGGGCAAAAACTCAAGTTCCACCGCGCCCCATGCACTCACCCGCGCCAAATAGCAGCCTTTGATACCGTTTTCCCGCGGGTTGCGGCCCTGCGGGCTGCCGGGATAAACTACACAGGGATTTGAACTCCTCAGCAGCCGGCGGCGGTGCACATGCCCCAAAGCCCAGTAATCAAAACCGGCTCCCACCAGCTCCTCCAAACGGCAGGGGGCATAATTGGCATGTTCAGTATTGCCCCCCACGTTGCAGTGCAGAACGGCCACAGTAAAGGGAGCCTTTGGCTCACGTTTAAAAAGAGCTGCATAATTTTCCTGGACATCCCGCCGGGGATAGCTGATACCGTAAACCCGGGCGATTTCCCTCCCCCGGCGCACCACAGGGCAGGCCGCTACTTCACCGGCGGGGAAGAAAAAGACATTGCCGGGCCAATTCAGCATAGCCCGCCGGCCATCATCATGATCATGGTTGCCATAAGCTACAAAAACGGAAATACCTGCCCCGGCCAAATGCTCCATAGCATTTTGGAAACGCAGCTGCGCCCGCAGGCTGCGGTCGGCCAGGTCATAGATATCCCCGGCCAGCACCAAAAAATCCACCCGGTGGGCCAAGCAAGCCTGCACTATATTATCCAGGGTGGTAAAAGTACAGTCCCGCAGCTGGCGGAGTACATTTTCCCGGGTAGCCGGGTCCACGAAATCTATTTCATCATAACCCCGAAAAGGGCTGTCCAAATGCAAATCCGCCGCGTGAATAAAGGAAAAACCAGCGTTCATAATACATCACCTTATGCTTATTCAGATTATCCGGTCTAGTTGAGTTTTTTTGCGAAAACAGTTAAAATATTAGCACAAAGGAGGATTGCCGCATGTCCGAAAAAGTACGCCTGACCATAGGGTTTACCATGCTGGCCATTGCCGCTTATATATATTATTTTAAAGTACCTCATTAAATCGCTACAACTGGATAGAACAACCACCTACTCCGGGCTTCCACGCCTATAGGGAAAACTGAAAACGATTCCTTGGCCTACCGCCAACCCCGTCTTAAAGGGCTAATAAATTAAAAAAATCTTTATTCAAATTGTCATGCATATTATAAATATGCTAAATAATTAACAAGCATTAAATATCAGTATTTAACAACTTGTGCAACCGTTACAGTTTGTCATAATAAATTATTGCTATTTTAATAGTTAACCGGAGCAAAAAATATTTTAAAGGAGTTGGCCTATGAAAACAATTTCTGTTTATGGAATCACCAAAAAAAGCGGCAACACCACGATAGCCGAAGAGTTAGCTCTCATCAGCCAAAACAAGGGTTATAGAACATTACTGGTGGACCTGGACATTCATACCGGCGATGTAACCAAAAGACTGCAGTTAAACAGGCACCCCAACATCAGTGACTGGTGTGAGGACATTTACCTGGCCAGCAAAGAAATACCTATTATCAATGTGCAATACACCCAGTCCCAATGGGCACAGTTTCTACAAAAGCACCCTTCCGGCCTGGATGTTTTGGCTACCAACTCCAATAGAAAATTACCTGGTTACGGCAACATATATTATGAAATAAAAATTATTTATAACTCCTTAAAAGCCAGTGATTATGATGTCATAGTGTTTGACATGAGCAATATTCCCACCAGCTTCAGCTATATGGTGCTGGAAGACGTAGACCTGCCCATTTTAGTGGTGGATACCTTTAGATACAACTTGAAATTGCTCAAGCATTTTATCTGGGATCTTGAAGATGTTCATTTCCCGGTGGAAAAATTCAAATTGCTGTTTAACCGGGAGCCGTCCGCCATCGAAGATTCGCCCGAGGTAGTGGCTCAGGACTACAAAATACCTGTGCTGGGGGTACTGCCCGAAATTGATAAAGGACGCACCAGCCTCACCCAAGATGAGTTTAACAAGAGGGTTAATGAAATATTTGAGAAATTCATTAACCAGTGACAACACCCTCCTGAACCGGCTTTGTTTCCAGATAATGTCTCAAGATAATGTCAATAAAGCGCCCGGGACTGCTGTTGGAAGTCCCGGGCCTCATCAATTTTACTCATTGGTATTTTCGGTTTCTTCTTCTTCAGGGGCCGGTGGCGGAGGTTCTGTTTCCACCGGATCAATGACCACCGTAACCTGAACTCGATCAGGCTGTACGGATGTGGTTCCGCCCGGCAGCGCAAGCACAACCTCCTTTTCTACATCTTCGTACGCACCGGAGATATTCATCTGCAATGTATCAACCGCAGCCAGGTTGCTGATAACTTGCTGCGGCCCGGTTACATGCACGGAAGCGGGCTGCACTTGTATATCGCCCACCACATACCCCTCCGCCGGTTCTCCGGTAAGTTTAACCCGCACCGGCAGTTCACCGGCGGGCAGAGCGGTCACGGGCACAGTCACCGACACCCGGTCGGGGCTGACGGTTACACCTTGCACGCCGGTTTGCACAGCCACATCCTGCACCACCGTATCCCTCGCCCCGGATATATTCACTGTGACACCTACGCGATTAATTTCAGCCAGCAGCTTGCTGGGCCCGTGCAAAGTTACCACGGGTGGACTTAAAACAGGCTCACCCCTTTGCATACCCTGCCCGACTTCCCCCTTTAAGCTGAGCGCCAGCGAAACATTTTTCCGGGTCAACCTGTCCGCCTGAACCTGTACCACCTCAGGCGTAACCTGGAGCACCTCTACTCCCGGCGGTGCGGCAACCTGTACGGGCAATTCCCGCTCACCTGATGTGATGCCCATAAGGCTTACCCGGGCGGTAAAGTCGCCGGCCCTCAGAGCAGCGCCAATATTTGCGGGGCTTTTTACCTTAATATATACTTTATCCGGCAATCCGCTGGTTACATAGCCTTCAGGTTCCCCCTGCACATTTAAGGGAATTTGGTAGGTACGATTGGTTACCGGGTTTTGCTCGTTAGTCACATATACCCAAAGGAGCACAGCCATAAAGAGGGCTAATATTCTTATGGAATTATCCCGCCAGCGAAAAGTCATCGCACATCACCTTCTCTGCCAAAGTGAGGAAAAAGCACTGCGTGTGGTGGTGGGCTGTAAATACTTTACCAGCAGCTCATGCAATCCCGCCTCATTTAAACGCCGGTAAAGAGTTCCTTCCATAGCCATGGATACATTGCCCGTTTCTTCAGATACCACCACCGCCACAGCATCCGATTGTTCCGTCAGCCCAACGGCGGCCCGGTGTCTGGTGCCCAGCTCCCTGCTTAGTTCTCTGCTTTCGGACAGCGGCAAAACGCAGGCCGCGGCGGCCAGCCTGTCCCCCCTGATGATGGCGGCTCCATCGTGCAGCGGTGATTTGGTAATGAAAATATTCATCAGCAGCTCGGCTGATACAATACCGTCCACCTTGACGCCGGTTTCTATTAGTTCCTGCAGGCCCGTGGAACGTTCCAGCACGATCAGCGCCCCTGTTCGGGTAGCGGACATACTCAGAGCGGCCCGCACCACCTCATTAATCAGGGCGCTCCGGTCACCTTCGGCCATCTGGGTCAGCGGGCGGGCAAAGAAATCACCGCCGCCCAGTTTTTCCAGGGCGCGGCGCAGTTCCGGCTGAAACACAATGGGCAGCGCCACCAGTAAGCCTGTCATGGTGTATCTGAGCAGCCAGTGCACGGTGTTTAAATTAAGCAGGCTGCTCGCCGCAGTGGCCACCAGCAATACCACCATGCCTTTGATAAGCTGCACCGCCCTGGTACCCTGGATAAGCAGCATTAAACGATACAACACAAAGGCCACGATTAAAATATCGATTATGCTGACTATGTTGAATACGTCTAAATTAATGTTAAGGTTGTCTTTCAGTGCCCTGAGGTATTCCATGTCCTTGCCTCCCCAATGACCTTGACCTTTATATTTTAACACATGGCCTGTGGTGAAAACGAATAATAGGTATAAGCATATACACCCAATAAAACATTTTTCTGCAAGCAGGCACTTGCAACAAACAGTCTTATTGATCCTTTAACATATTTTCCGCTGCCAGCAGCGCGGCCCGGTAGACATTTTGTACCGGCACGCGGTGTTCCAGGGCCAGGGCACGGCAGTCCTCGAACTCCGGGGCATACCTCAGCGGCGCACCCCCGGGTTCCTCTAGAGCCAGTTTAACCCGCACCGCGCCATAGCCGGTGTGTACCGTAATAAAATCCCGGTGCAGGCAAAGGCGCCGCTCAGTGCGCAGGCGCACCCCCAAGGTGGAGGTTTCGGAGAAAATAATCTGCAGCAAAATATCCTGCCGGTCTTCCCTGGCCAGTACTGTAAGCAATGTCCCGGGCCGCCCTTTTTTCATAATGATCGGCTGCAAATAGGCGTCCAGCGCCCCGGCCTCCAGCAGCCGGTCCACAAGGTAAGGGAAAAACTCGGGGTTTTGATCATCAATGGCGGTTTCCATAACCAGCACCTCTTCGTCATAAACCATTTTGCACACCTCCATTTAGGGGTCAGGCTTTAACTTTCTTAAACTAATAATAATAATTATATATACCAAAAAGGTAATATCCTTTAAAAGTCCGTACGCGATCCACTACGAATTTTTGCGTTGGCCTGGCTTCCGCAGTACTCACTTATTACCGCTTAGGCTCCGTCTTTCCGTTCAAGGCATGGCCAACGGCATTAAGGCGAAAAGCTTTCGTCTCCTTGATAGGTGCCAGGTGTTGAAAGGTTGAAAATCTTTGATTTTCAACCTTTCAACACCTGGCACCAAAGCCTACTTTTTCGAACAAGCTCTATGATAATTATACATCCCCAAAAGGCAATATCATTTGTCAGAATGCCTGCCAGGTTAAAAAAACGGCAATGCACACCACAACCTGTTACAGGGGGCATGATTGCCGCAGTTTGCCTAAACCCGCAATATTTCATTCAAGCTGCCGCTTCTAAAACCGTGCAAATCCAAAGTTATGTATTGAAAACCCAGGCCCCGCAGGTAGCTTTGCGTCCGGGACAGCGTTTGGCCATGCAGCAGAGCAGCCATTTTATCGGCGGGAACTTCAATCCGGGCTAAATTGTCATGGTGGCGCAACCGCACTTCGGGGAAACCGGCTTCCTTTAAGAACCTTTCCCCATACTCTATTTGCCGCAGTTTGGCATATGTAATGGTGCTGCCGTAGGGGATACGCGAGCACAGGCAGGGTGAGGAGGGCTTGTTCCAGGTGGGCAGTCCCAGGTCCCTGGACAGCTGCCTAATTTCCTGCTTGGTCAGGCCGACGCTTTGCAGGGGACTGAGTACATGCAGTTCCTCCACCGCCTGCATACCGGGGCGGTAATCCCGCAAATCATCGGCATTGGAGCCTTCAGCCACGGCGGCCAGCCCTTTTTGTTCCGCCAGGGCCAGCAGTTGGGCTAGAATAGTATGCTTACAGATATAACACCGGTTGGGCGGGTTGGCACAGAAATCAGCATTGTCCAGCAGGCCACCGTCCTGGATAACCTCCAGCCGGCAATTCAAGTGGACAGCCAGTTCCTGCACTGCTGTTAATTCTTCTTCCCCGTGAAAGGGGGCATGGAAAGCAGCCGCCAGCACCCTGCCCGGCCCAAGGGCGTCAATGGCGGCCCCCAGCAGCAGGGTGCTGTCCACCCCGCCGGAAAAGGCTACCACTAAGCTTTCACAGACCCGCAAATTGTCCTTTAACTGCCGGTATTTTCGCATGACCAAGTTGTAACCCCCCAGTTGAAAAATCAAAATGTCGGGCCCGGTATTAACATTTACCGCGAAAAACGCCGGTGATTATCTTCTGGGTATCTATATCGTCCTTATTTTCCTGCCGTAGCAAGCCATAAGCTATACTGTCCACCAGGGCCTCCCAGCTGGCCTCGATGATATTGGGGCTCACCCCCACCGTACCCCAGGAGCAGTGACCGTCCCCGGTTTCCACCAGCACCCGCACCACGGCTCCGGTGCCGTCCTTTTCATCCAGCACCCGTACTTTATAGTCATTGAGCTGCATACCGGAGATTTCCGGGTAGAATCCTTCCAAAGCCTTACGCAGCGCGTTATCTAAAGCATTCACCGGGCCGTTGCCCTCGGCGGCAGTATGCACCACCTGACCATTGACATTAATTTTGATAATGGCCTCGGAATAAACAGTACCGTCACGCACTTCAATTAGAATTTTTAGGTTTTCCAACGAGAACGGTTCCTGATAACCGTGGAAAGCCTTGCGCAGGCGCAGTTCAAATGAACCCTCGGCACCTTCAAATTGATAGCCCTGATTTTCCAGCTCTTTTAACTCCTCCAATAGCCTGCGGTTTGCCTCTTTATCCAAACCCAGCCCCAAGTCCAACTCCTGGTATTTATAAAGCAAGTTGCTTAAGCCGCTCTGGTCGGAAACCAGCACCCGGCGCCGGTTACCCACCATTTCGGGTTCAACATGCTCGTAGGTGTGAGGATTTTTCAACAGCGCGTTAACATGCACCCCGGCTTTGTGGGCAAAGGCACTGCCCCCCACATAGGGCTGGTTGTTCATGGGGTGCATATTAGCCAGTTCACTAACAAACCGTGATAGTTCCGTCAGTTCTGCCAGGCTTTGCTCGGGAATACTGGGCAATTGGCATTTAAAGGCCAGGTTGGGTATGATAGAGCATAGGTTGGCATTGCCGCAGCGCTCGCCATAACCGTTAATGGTACCCTGCACCTGGATAGCCCCGGCCTGCACGGCGGCCAGCGAGTTGGCCACAGCCAGTTCGCCGTCGTTATGACAGTGCACCCCCAGGGGCACATCCAAAGACTCTTTAACAGCTGATACCATGTCGAAAATTTCATTGGGCAGCCTGCCACCGTTGGTGTCACAAAGGATAATCCGCGCCGCGCCCCCTTTTTCAGCCGCCTGTAATGTGGCCAGGGAGTATTCGGGGTTGGCCGCAAAGCCGTCAAAGAAGTGCTCGGCATCATAAAATACTTCCATGCCCTGCTGTTTTAAATAGGCCACTGATTCCTCAATCATTTGTAAATTGTCTTCCAGGGTGGTCAGCAGAGCATGCCGGACATGAAAATCCCATGTTTTACCGAATATAGTCGCCACCTGCACATTGGAACGGATAATTTGCTGTAGATTTTCATCCCGGTCAGCGGCCACGCCGGATTTTCTGGTGCTGCCAAAAGCACAGATGTGGGCGTTTTTCAGCTGGTGCTCTCTAATCAGTTCAAAAAAACGCAAGTCTTTGGGATTGGAACCCGGCCAGCCCCCCTCTATATAATGAAAACCCAGCTCATCCAGTCTGAGGGCTATTTTAACTTTATCCTTGGCGGACAAGGAAATACCCTCTCCCTGGTTTCCGTCCCGCAAGGTCGTATCATATATTTCCACTCTTGGCAAGTCTATCTCCGTTCCTTTCATTAAAAAAGAATATTTCCCCTTTCGACCCGGGGCGGGAAGCGATCAACATCTCCCGTCCCGGAAATCTCCGCAGGAGAACTAACGGTCGAAATAAAAAAACATTTGCCTGGTGAACTATCTTCTGATAGTCCATCCGCCATAACCCAACGTGGAGTTGGTAATAGGAATTAGGTAGCACCATCAATAGTGCAAATCCATTTATCGGAATATATAATTATTAAAGTTAGTTTAAGAAAGTTTAAGCCTGACCCCTATTTGCTTGGCCATCTCTACGGTACCTACCTGGCGCATCCCTGGCTGCATGATGTCGGCGGTGCGGTAGCCTTCGTCCAGCACGCCGGCCACGGCTTTTTCCACCAATTCTGCGGCTTCAGGCAGATCGAAGGAGTAGCGCAGCATCATGGCTACAGAAAGAATGGTGGCGATGGGGTTGGCCAGGTTCTGTCCCGCTATGTCCGGGGCGGAGCCGTGGATGGGCTCGTATAGCCCCACTTTACTCCCCAGGCCGGCCGAGGGCAGCATACCGATGGAGCCCGTTAATTGCGAGGCCTGGTCGCTGAGTATGTCGCCAAACATATTCTCGGTAAGCAGCACGTCAAATTGCTTGGGGTAGCGCACCAGCTGCATGGCGCAGTTGTCCACCAGCATGTGGCTCAGTTCCACGTCGGGGTATTCCCCGGCCACACCGGACACCACCTCCCGCCACAGGCGCGAGCTTTCCAACACATTGGCTTTATCCACCGAAGTTAGTTTGCCGCTCCTTTTGCGGGCCAGGTCGAAGGCCACCCGGGCCACCCGCTCGATTTCTCCGGTGGTGTACTCCAGCGTCTCCACCACCTTGACGCCGCCATCCGGCAGCGTTTCCCGGTGTTTGGAACCGAAGTAGATACCGCCGGTGAGTTCCCGCACCACCATCAGGTCCAGACCGTCCACCACTTCCCGTTTCAGGGTGCTGGCGTCGGCCAGGGCCGGGAAAATCACAGATGGGCGCAGGTTGGCGAATACCCCCAGGTGCTTGCGCAGGGGCAGCAGCGCCCCCACCTCGGGACGCTGGTGCACGGGCAGGGAATCCCACTTGGGACCGCCCACCGCCCCCAGCAGCACGGCGTCCCCGGCCAGGCAAAGCTTAAGTGTTTCCTCCGGCAGCGGGGTACCTGTTTTATCGTAAGCACAGCCCCCAAAGGGCGCCTCACGGGTAACAAACTGAGCACCGGTACGTTCCTGTACCGCCTGCAGCACCTGCACGGCACCGGCAACCACCTCGGGTCCGATACCGTCGCCGGGCAATAGCGTTATGGTATACAATTTATTTTCACTCCTTGTTTTACGCGGCGTGTATGTAGGCCGCACCGGCCCGGTGGGCCATCATTGTCTTATCATAAATATTATCATAAATAAGACAACCGAAACGTCCCCCCGTCTTCCCCTGTCTTGATGCACACCGGTACGGCACCGGCCTGGGGAAGCTCAAAAAGCTTGTCAGGCCTGTTTGGCCCCCCGCAGTCTCTCGGACACGTATCCGATCAGTCCCCCGGCAGCTATGATCTGCTGCATAAATTCAGGCACCGGGGTAGCCTTGTAGGTTTCATTTTTAGTCAGGTTTTTAATCACACCCTGGGCCGAGTCCACGGCCACTTCGTCGCCTTCCTGGATAGCCTCGGCAGCTTCTACACTCTCGAAAATAGGCAGTCCTATGTTAAAAGCATTGCGGTAGAATATCCGGGCAAAGGATTTGGCGATTACGCAGCTTACCCCGGCCGCCTTAATGGCTATGGGGGCGTGTTCCCGGGAACTGCCGCAGCCGAAGTTTTTACCGGCTATAATAATGTCCCCCGGCTGTACTTTGGTTGGAAACGCCGGGTCGGCATCTTCCATGCAGTGTTTGGCCAGTTCGGCCGGGTCAGAGGTATTTAAGTAGCGGGCCGGAATAATGGCGTCGGTATCCACGTCAGCGCCAAATTTCCAGGTCTTGCCCTGCAGCATCATTATTCCACCTCCCACGGGGCGGCAATTCGGCCCAGCACCGCCGAGGCGGCTGCCACTGCCGGGTTGCACAAGTAAACTTCACTTTCCGGGTGGCCCATCCGGCCGACAAAATTGCGGTTGGTGGTGGCCAGGGCCCGCTCGCCTTTGGCTAAAATGCCCATGTGCCCGCCCAGGCACGGCCCACAGGTGGGCGTGCTCACCGCGGCGCCGGCTTCGATAAACTGTTCCACCAACCCTTCCCGCAGTGCCTGCATGTAAATATCCTGGGTGCCGGGGATTACCAGCAGCCGCAGGTTGTCGCTTACCCGGTGCCCTTTGAGCACCTCGGCGGCCAGCTGCAGATCCGACAGGCGGCCGTTGGTACAGGAACCAATGACCACCTGGTCAATGGTTACATCGGCGGCCTCGCTCACCGGGCGGGTGTTCTCGGGTAAATGGGGAAAGGCTATCTGGGGCTCCAGCTTGCTGACGTCAATCTCAATAACTTGAGCATAACGGGCATCCGGGTCGCTTTGATAGAATGTATACGGCCGTTTGGCCCGGCCCTCCACGTAGCGGCGGGTTATTTCATCCGGAGCCACAATGCCGTTTTTAGCCCCGGCCTCAACGGCCATGTTGGCCATGGTCAGCCGCCCTTCAATGCCCAGGCCTTCGATGGCCGGGCCGGTAAACTCCATGGCCATGTACAGCGCCCCGTCCACGCCGATTTGACCAATGGTGTACAGTATCAAATCTTTACCGCCCACCCAGCGGGGCAGTTCACCATAATAAACGAACTTAATGCTTTCGGGCACCTTGAGCCAGGTTTCCCCCAGGGCCATGGCTGCCGCCAGATCGGTGCTGCCCACCCCGGTGGAAAATGCCCCCAGGCCGCCGTAGGTGCAGGTGTGGCTGTCGGCGCCGATAACCAGATCGCCCGGCCCCACCAGACCCTGCTCGGGCAGCAGGCAGTGTTCAACGCCCATGCGGCCCACTTCGTAAAAATGGGGCAGCTGGTGCTTGCGGGCAAATTCCCTTAAGCCTTTAACCTGTTCTGCCGACTTGATGTCTTTGTTGGGTACGAAATGGTCGGGAACCAGCACCACCCGCTCCCGGTCCCAAACTGTCTCCACACCTATTCTTTCAAACTCGCGAATGGCCACGGGGGCGGTGATATCATTGCCCAGGGCCAGATCAACTTGAACATTGATCAGCTGCCCCGGTTCCACCCGGTCCATCCCGGCATGGGCGGCCAGTATTTTTTCGGTGATGGTCATGGCCATCATTTGTCACCCCTATTTAATCAATATGATTGTTTTTCTCGTAAATCATTTTATTCACTGCGTTAACGTAAGCCCGGGCGCTGGCTTCCAGCACGTCAGTGCTGATGCCCCGCCCCATGTACAGCTTTTCCCGGTTGTTTTCAGCTATGCGCAAAGTAACTTCGCCCAGGGCGTCCTTACCGGCAGTAATGGCGTTGATACCCCAGGTGGCCAGGCGACAGCTGTAGCCGGTGATTTTATCCACCGCCTTGCAAATGGCGTCCACCGGGCCATTGCCGCAGGCGGCCTCCTCAAGTATTTCTTCGCCCCTGGCCAGGCCCACCGTGGCTGTAGGCACCACCGTGGTGCCGCTGCTGATATGCAGGTAGGATAGCTCGTAGGTGGCGGGCACTTTGCGAATTTCATTTTCTACAATAGCTTCGATATCCTGGTCGGCAATTTCCTTCTTGCGGTCGGCCAGATCCTTAAAACGGGCAAAAGCTTTATTCAGCTCAGCATCATTTAAAACAAAGCCCAGTTCCACCAGCCGGGAGCGGAAGGCGTGCCGCCCGCTGTGCTTGCCCAGCACCAAATTGCTGTGAGACAGGCCCACCATGGCCGGGTTCATGATCTCATAGGTGGTGCGCTCTTTGAGCACCCCGTCCTGGTGAATGCCCGATTCGTGGGCAAAGGCGTTTTTACCCACCACAGCTTTGTTGGGCTGGATGTCCATACCGGTGAGTTTACTCACCAGCTTGCTGGTGCGGTATATTTCCTCGGCGTTGATACCCGTTTCCAGGCTGTAGCGGTCCCGCCTGGTATACAGGGCCATGACAAATTCTTCAATGGAGGCATTGCCCGCCCTTTCACCGATACCGTTGATGGCCCCTTCCACCTGCCTGGCCCCGGCCAGCACAGCGGCCAGGGAATTGGCCACGGCCAGACCCAGGTCGTCATGGCAGTGCACGCTGACGACAGCCTTTTCAATACCCTTAGTGCGGCTCATGATGGTGCGAATGATTTCGGCATATTCATCCGGGGTGGTATAGCCCACGGTGTCGGGTATATTAACGGTGGTAGCCCCTGCCTCTATAACCGCTTCCATCACCCGGCACAAAAAATCCAAATCGCTGCGGGAAGCGTCCTCAGCTGAAAACTCCACGTCGGCGGTGTATTTTTTGGCATGCCGTACAGCTGCCGCGGCGCTTTCCAGCACCTGCTCCCTGGACATGCGCAGTTTGTGTTTGAGGTGGATATCCGAAGTGGCGATAAAGGTGTGTATGCGCGGCTGGTCGGCTTGCTTAACGGCCTCCCAGGCCCGGTCGATATCGGCGAAATTGGTGCGGGCCAGCCCTGCCACGGTTACCCCCCGCACCTCCCGGGCAATATTTTTTACAGCTTCAAAATCACCTTGGGAAGTGATGGGAAAACCTGCCTCAATGATGTCCACACCCAGCCGGGCCAGCTGTCTGGCTATCTCCAGCTTTTCGCTGACGTTTAAACTCACCCCCGGTGATTGTTCCCCGTCCCGCAGGGTGGTGTCAAAAATATACACCCGGTTGTTCAAGTGGATCCCTCCATATTAACAATCAATAGCTTCACTGATGGATTTACCGGCCAGCACCATGGGATTGACATTTTCCTCGGCGCTAACCAGACAATTAATCAAAACCGCCCCTGGTTCAGCCAGGGCCTGGGGCAGCAGTGCATCCACTTCCTCCCTGGTGCGCATGGTGTACCCTTTAATCCCGTATGACCGGGCCAGGGTTTCAAAGTCGGGGTGGAACTTGAAGTCCACCGCCATATACCGCCCCCCGCAGTAAACCTTTTGCAGCTGGCGCACCATGCCCAGCACAAAATTATTCAATATAATTATCTTCAGGGGCAGCTGCTGTTCCACAATGGTGGCCAGTTCCTGCATGGTCATTTGGAAGCCCCCGTCACCCACCACCAGGATCACCTGTTCACCGGGCAGGCCTATTTGGGCACCCATGGCCGCGGGCAGCCCGAACCCCATGGTACCCAGGCCACCGGAGGAAATTAAACCACCGGCGCGTTTAAACCGGTAATACTGGGCCACCCACATTTGGTGCTGCCCCACATCGGTGGCCACCATGGCATTACCCCTGGTAATCTCGTCTAGCTTTTCCACCACGTATTGGGGCTTCAGCTCACCGCGGTCGGCATCGTAAGTCAAAGGATATTCCTTCTGCCACGCCTGAATCCGCTCCAGCCACCGGGTGTCGGTTCTTTTTTTCAGCCGGGGCAGCAGCTCCTGCAGTACTTGTTTCACATCACCCACAATGGGCACATGCACCGGTATGTTCTTGCCTATTTCCGCCGGGTCGATATCCACGTGGATGACCCCGGCCTGGGGCGCGAACTCGGCAATTTTGCCGGTCACCCGGTCGTCGAACCGGGCACCCAGGGCGATTAGCAAGTCGCAGTTGGTTACCGCCAGGTTGGCGGACCGTTTGCCATGCAGCCCCAGCATGCCCAGAAACAGCGGGTGGTCACCGGGGAAGCTGCTGAGCCCCATGAAGGTGTTGGTGACCGGCGCGTTGATGGTTTCAGCCAGGGCCAGCAGCTCCGCGCTGGACCGGCTGCCTAATATGCCACCCCCGGCGTAGATCACCGGCCTTTCGGCCCGGTCAATGAGCCGGGCCGCCTCGGCGATCTGATTGGGATGCCCGCGAAATGTGGGCTTATAGCCCCGCAGCTGTACCGTCTGGGGATACTGAAAATTAATCACGGTCTGGGCCACATCCTTGGGCAAGTCAATCAGCACCGGGCCGGGCCGCCCGGTGGAGGCAATGTGAAACGCGTTTTTAATGATCCGGGGCAGCTGGGCGGCATCCTTAACCAGGTAATTATGTTTGGTTATCGGCATAGTAATGCCGGTGATATCCACTTCCTGAAAAGCGTCGGTACCCACCTGGTTGGTGGGCACCTGGCCGGTGAAAAGAACCAGGGGTATCGAGTCCATGTACGCATTGGCTATACCGGTAACCAGGTTGGTAGCCCCGGGTCCCGAGGTGGCCATCACCACGCCCACTCGCCCGGTGGCCCGGGCATAGCCGTCAGCCGCGTGCACCGCCCCCTGCTCATGCCGCACCAGCACATGCCGGATGGTTGAATCATACAGGGCGTCGTACACCGGTAGAGTGGCTCCACCGGGATAGCCGAAAATTACTTCCACTTGTTCTTTTTCCAGGCACTGCACCAGGGCTTGGGCAGCCGTTATTTCCATGGCGAGTCCCCCTCAAAACATATTCTCACGATAATATAGCGCACTATATTATAGCGCATTATATCGATAAAGCTCCTTAGTATTAAGCGAAAATTACTTATTGGGCGGTTACCCCTGCTCGTTTTTTAGCTTTCAACCTTTCAACACCTGGCACCAGCAGCTTATTTTTTCTTCAGCCAGGGCATCATCTGACGCAGCTCAGCGCCCACCTCTTCAATGAGGTGTTCTTTTTCCTGTTTGCGAATTGCATTGAATACCGGGCGGTTGACCTGGTTTTCCAGCATCCACTCTTTGGCGAACACTCCGTTTTGAATTTCCGCCAGCACGGCCCGCATTTCATCCCGGGTTTCATCATTAATGATCCGGGGGCCCACCATATAGTCGCCGTATTCAGCGGTATTGCTGATGGAGTGGCGCATCCAGCTGAGACCGCCCTCATTGATCAGGTCAACGATCAATTTCATTTCGTGCAGGCACTCAAAGTAAGCCATCTCGGGGGCATAGCCCGCTTCCACCAGGGTCTCAAAACCAGCTTTGATCAGCTCACTGACCCCGCCGCACAGCACACACTGCTCGCCGAACAGGTCGGTTTCAGTTTCCTCGGCAAAGGAAGTTTCAAACACCCCCGCCCGGGTGCAGCCGATACCTTTAGCATAGGCCATGGCAACGTCCCGGGCCCGGCCTGTGTAATCCTGGTACACGGCCACCAATCCCGGCACCCCCTGGCCATCCACGTACATCCGGCGCACCATGTGACCGGGGCTCTTGGGGGCCACCATAATCACATCCACGTTGCCGGGGGGCTGAATTTGCCCAAAGTGAATATTAAAGCCGTGGCTGAACATTAATGCCTTGCCTTCGGTGAGGTAAGGCGCAATTTCCTCGGCGTAAACCCTGCCCTGGGTTTCGTCGGGCAGTAATATTTGAATAACTTGAGCCTGATTGGCAGCCTCGGCCACCGTGGTCACAGCCAGGCCGTCCGCTTCGGCTTTGGACCAGCTGGAACTGTCCTTGCGCAGGCCCACCACCACATCCAGGCCGCTGTCTTTCAAGTTCTGGGCCTGGGCATGCCCCTGGCTGCCGTAACCCATGATGGCAATCTTTTTACCTTTGAGCACCGCTAAATCTGCGTCTTGATCGTAGTAAACCTTGACCATAATTACTAAATCTCCTCCTTGGTACCGTTATCCTGGTATCCTGTATATTTTGTACCCCTGAGCATGGCGATTTTGCCTGTGCGCACCAGTTCCTTGATGCCGTAAGGGCGCAAGGATTCTTCAAAGGCATTTATTTTACCGTCGTTGCCCGTACACTCCAGTGTTAATGTCCGGCGGCCCAGATCTACAATGCGGGCCCGGAACACATCGGCAATTTGCATTACCTCGCCACGCTGGGCAGGGTCCGCGTTTACCTTTATTAACACCAGTTCCCGGTCAACATATTCATCAACGGTAATATCATTTATTTTTATTACATCCACCAGCTTGTGCAGCTGCTTGGTGACCTGCTCCAAAACCCTTTCATCACCATCAACAACAATGGTCATCCGGGACACGTCGGGACTTTCGGTGCGCCCCACCGCCAGGCTGTCGATGTTATAACCGCGCCGGCTGAATAAACCGGCCACCCGGGCCAGCACGCCCGGGCTGTTTTCCACCAGCACCGCCAGGGTATGCCTCAGCATATCTACCCCTCCTATCCCAGCATTTTATGGATGGGCTCGCCGGGGGGAACCATGGGATATACATTTTCCTCCCGCTCAATGGGAAAGTCAAGCACCACCGGTTTGGCTACCGCCATGGCTTCCTCCAGGGCGGGCCGTACTTCCGATTTTTTAGTCACCCGTATGCCCACGGCACCATAGGCCTCGGCCAATTTGACAAAGTCAGGGTTATCCAGCTCGGTGTAAGAATAACGGCGGTTGTAGAACAGCTCCTGCCACTGCCGGACCATACCCAGAAAACCGTTGTTCATAATAGCTATTTTCACCGGCAGGTTATAGTGTACAGCCGTGGCCAGCTCCTGAATGTTCATTTGGATACTGCCGTCACCGGCAATATCAATAACCGTTTCATCCGAACAGGCCACCTGCACGCCGATGGCTGCGGGGAACCCGAACCCCATGGTGCCCAGGCCACCTGACGAGATGAAAGTCCGGGGCCGGGTGAAGGTGTAGTATTGGGCGGCCCACATCTGGTGCTGCCCCACTTCGGTGGTAATCCGGGCATTGCCTTTGGTGACATTGCAGATCTCCCGGATCACTTCCTGGGGTTTAATGCGCCCGTTTTCCACAAATTCAAAGGGATGTTCCTTTTTCCAAACCGCTATTTTATCCCGCCACTGGCTGGCCACCCTGGGTTTCAGCCGTTCAATCATTTTGCGCAGGGTGAGCCGGACGTCCCCCACCAGGGGAATGTCCACCCCTACATTTTTACCTATTTCCGCCGGGTCTATGTCAATATGCATAATGATGGCGCCGGGGGCGAATTCCTCCAGCTTGCTGGTCACCCGGTCATCGAAGCGCACCCCCACGCCGATCAGCAGGTCACATTCGTTGATGGCGTAATTGGCGTATTTACTGCCGTGCATGCCCAGCATGCCCACCGACAGCGGGTGATTGCCGGGAAAGCCGCCCAGGCCCATCAGGGTGGTGGCCACCGGCATGAGCAGCATTTCAGCCAGCTCCAGCAGTTCCCCGTGGGCCCCGCCGCTCACCACGCCGCCACCGGCATAAATAACGGGCCGCTCGGATTCTTCAATCGCCCTGACGGCCCTGGCTAACTGTTCGGGATCCGGCTCTTGATTAACACTGTACCCCGGCAGCTGCACCGGTCCGGGATCCGCATGCTCCGCCATGTCTGAGGACACATCCTTGGGCATGTCGATGAGTACCGGACCGGGCCGGCCGCTGGTGGCGATATAAAAAGCCTCCCGCACCGTCCTGGCTATATCTTTGGGATCTTTGACCAAAAAATTGTGCTTGGTAATGGGTAACGTTATACCTGTAATGTCGGCCTCCTGAAAAGAGTCCCGGCCCAGCAGCGGAGTCGCCACCTGACCGGTAATGGCCACCATGGGTATCGAATCCATATAGGCGTTGGCAATACCGGTAACTAAATTGGTCGCCCCGGGTCCCGATGTGGCCAGACACACTCCGGGTTTACCGGAGGCCCGGGCATAGCCATCGGCGGCATGGGCAGCGCCCTGCTCGTGCCGGGTCAGTATATGTCTAATTTCAGAATCATACAGCACATCGTAAATTGGCAGTACCACCCCGCCCGGGTAGCCGAAAATAGTATCCACCCCCTCGGCCAGGAGACTATCTACCAGGATTTGTGCCCCGGTTTTTTGCATACCCCTTCCACCTCCGGTAAAATTATTTGGGGGTCCGGCCCGTTTATAAATTGATGACAGGCCGGACCTTATGGCCGCGCCGGCGGCCGGTATTTTAAAGTTTTTTCAAAACGGCCCCGGTGCCCGCCGAAGTAACCAGCCCGGCATACCGGGCCAGGTAACCTTTGGTCACCCTGGGCTCGGGTTTCACCCACTGAGCCATCCGTGCTTCCAGCTCTGTTTCGCTTAAAAGCACATCCAGCCTGCACCGGGGTATATCTATCTCAATCAGGTCACCGTCCTGCAGTGCCGCAATGGGACCGCCTTCGGCCGCCTCGGGGGTAACGTGGCCGATGGAGGCCCCCCGGGTGGCGCCGGAAAAGCGACCGTCGGTGATCAGAGCCACGTCTTTATCCAAGCCAAGGCCGGCCACCGTGGCGGTGGGGGTGAGCATTTCCCGCATCCCCGGCCCCCCCTTGGGTCCCTCGTACCTGATTACGATGACATCGCCCTTTTGAATTTGTTGATTGATCAGAGCCTGGCAGGCCTCATCCTCGGAATTGAACACCCGGGCCGGGCCCCGGTGTTTAAGCATTCCCGGGTCCACCCCGGCTTTTTTCACCACCGCCCCGCCGGGGGCCAGGTTGCCGTACAGCACGGCAATACCGCCGCTGGCACTGTACGGGTCGGCCACGCTGCGGATAACATCACCGTTCTTGATGGCAGCATCGGCTACATTTTCGCCCAGCGTTTTACCGGTAACGGTCATCGAGCTGCCGTCCGCCAGTCCGTGGGCTACCAGTTCCCGGAGTACCGCCGATACCCCCCCGGCCTCATCCAGATCCTGCATAAAGTATTGGCCCATGGGGCTCAGCTTGCACAGGTTGGGGGTTTTTTCGCTGACCTGGTTAATCATATCCAGATTTATCTCCACCCCGGCCTCATGGGCAATGGCGGGCAGGTGCAGCACTGTGTTGGTGGAGCAGCCCAGGGCCATATCCAGGGCCAGACCGTTGGCAAATGCTTTGGCCGTCATAATATTTGAAGGGCACAGGTTTTCCCGTACCAAATCCACCACCCGCATGCCGCTCAACTTGGCCAGGCGCCGGCGGGCTGCAGAAACCGCGGGCAGCGAGCCGTTGCCGGGCAGAGCCATGCCCAGTGCCTCGGTCAGGCAGTTCATGGAGTTGGCGGTAAACATACCGGCGCAGGAGCCGCATCCCGGGCACACCGCTTCTTCAACCTCAGCCAATTCGGCCTCGGTCATCTTACCGGCCCGCACCGCGCCTACAGCCTCAAATATATTGCTCAGGGACATATCCCGCCCCTGGTACCGGCCGGACTGCATGGGGCCGCCGCTGACGATCAGGGCGGGGATATCCAGCCGGGCCGCAGCCATCAGCATCCCGGGCACCACCTTGTCGCAGGACGTGACCAGCACCAGGCCGTCAAAGGGATGGGCCATGCTCATCACTTCCACTGAATCAGCGATAATCTCCCGGCTGGCCAGGGAGTATTTCATGCCCTCATGGTTCATGGCAATGCCGTCGCACACCGCAATGGCGGGAAACTCCATGGGGGTGCCGCCGTTCATCCGGATACCGGCCTTTACTGCCTCGGTGATTTCGCGCAGGTGCATGTGTCCGGGCACTATTTCGTTAAATGAGTTGACTACGCCAATAATGGGCCGTTCCAGTTCCTGCTCAGTCATACCCAATGCTTTGAACAAAGAACGGTGAGGAGCTTTTTCCAACCCCTTTTTCATGGCATCACTGCGCATTTTAATCCTCCTATCTAAATGGCTAATCTGCTTACTCAAAGATAACCGGTCCATCCACTTTGGTCAGTTCCCGGAAGTCTTTAAGCAGGCTCCAAAATACTTCGCCGGGCTTGCCGGTGCCGATAGGCCGGCCGTCCACCCGCACGCAGGGGATCAATTCGGCTGCCGTGCCGGTAAGGAAGCACTCGTCGGCATTATACACATCGTGTCGGGTGAATACCTTTTCTTCCACTACAATACCCTTATCCCGGGCCACATCCATTACGGCATTGCGGGTAACCCCCTCCAACAGTCCCACATGAATGGGCGGAGTTATCAACCTGCCCTTTTTAACCAGGAACAGGTTATCCCCGCTGGCCTCGGCCACGTAACCCTCCTGGTTAAGCATAATGGCCTCGGGCACACCGGCTAAATTGGCCTCTATTTTGGCATAAATGTTATTTAAATAGTTGAGGGACTTAACCCTGGGGTTGCAGGCCTCGGCAAGATTACGACGGGTGGCCACGGTAACCATCTCCAGGCCCTGTTCATACAATTCATCGGGATAAAGCTGAATGGACGCCGCAATGCAGAAAACCGTGGCCCGGGGGCATTTGCCGGGATCCAGGCCCAGGTCGCCCTTGCCCCTGGTCACCACCAGGCGGATGTAGGCATCCCGCAAATTATTGCGGCGCAGGGTTTCCAGCACCGCTTCCTGCATCTCCTCAATGCTGATGGGAATCTCCAGGGTCAGGGTATGAGCCGATTCATACAGCCTTTCCAGGTGCTCGGTTAATTTAAAAACCCGGTTGTTATAAGCCCGGATGCCCTCGAACACGCCGTCACCGTATAGCAAACCATGGTCAAATACTGATACAACAGCTTGTTCCTCGGGTACATATTTACCGTCTAAATAAATGATCATGCTCATCTTCACACTCCTGTTATGATTCAGTAATTTTTAGATTAAACCTATTTACCTGACACCACCGGCCCGAATCAACCGCCTGCACATCAAGGTATTCAAGCGGCCATGGCCGTTAACTTACGGAGATTGCTTTCACCTCCTATATTAACTTTAAAAACTGTATAAATAAAATAAGACCCGCTGATATTTTCCAAGGGTGGAACCTATCCGCTTGGGTCTTTTATCCCCACGGTGTAACCTCCGGCGATTAAGCCCCGGCGGCCTGTACCGCTCGGTCCAGTCCCTCCAGCGGAGGCGGAACCCTAGGTACACTTCCCTCCATGTAAAGCCCGGCCACTGTTGACCCATGGCTTAATAAAGTACTTATTAACCAATATAAACACCAAGCCCCTCGTCTCTGGTGAATAAACACCAGGGACGAGAGGCCTAAATTTCCTCCCGCGGTACCACCCTGCTTGCTTCCGCCGGGCGGCGAAAACCTCTTGAGTGTGTCAGCGACACAGCGGCAGTAACGGGCCGCTTGCTCCCGACTCTGCCTACAGGGCACGCGCCCTTTCGACAAAGTAGTTCCGGGGCGATGTCTTCACCTGTTCCGGCGCTGGTTTTCAGCACCCCCAGCTCTCTGTGGCGCGGCTTGCAGGTTTTGCTCCCCTTCATAACCTTTAATATAAAAACTTACAACTCAGTATACAGTAAAAACACAATTACGGTCAACAGTTTTTATCTCTATTTCATCATATATTGCATGGTAACTGTAACTACGCCCAGCATGGCTCCCAGGAGTCCCCCCAGCCAGGTTATGGCTGTTAGTTCCCGGCGCATAATGCCCAGCAGCATTTCTTCCACCTGCAGCTCATCAAGCTCCTCCACCCGCTGCCGCACCATGCTCCTGATATCGATAAAACGCAGCAGGCCCGGCACCTGTTTCTGCACCAGATATCGGTACAGCCTGGTGGCGGCCCCACCGGCGTCGGTAGCAAAATTCTCGGGCAGCAGATCCAGTACGCGGCTCAGCGGCAGCTGCCAGACGGCTGCCATTTCCCGCCGCACCAACGCGTCAACACCCCGGGTCAGCACATCACCCTCCCAGAGGTTTTCCACCAGGCGCCGGGCAAGTGCCGGCAGCTTGTCGGGCCAGGTGGGATTGGCCTGGCTGAGCAGCTCCCGCCAGGTCCGGCCGCGGCTTTTGTCAAGCATTTCCTTTGCCGCACCGGTCAGGGCGGCGGTTATGGAGGGGTCGGCCAGCCTGTCCACGGCCCAGGCCGCTATGGCAGCGGCCTTTTCTCGCTTACCTGCGTCATCCAGCCCCGCAGCCACTTCGCTGATGCTTTTTTCCAGCATTTCATCCACCAGCAGGTGCAGGCGCGCCACTATTTCGGCCCGGTTTTTTTCATCGGCGAAAAACCGGTTTATTTCCCCGGCCAGCCGCTGGGTCAGCATATCAGTGCCGCCGCCCATAAATTGAAATATGGTGTTCATAAACCGTTTGATGGCGGTGCTTTCAAAAAATCCCTCAATCCGCTCCTGCATAGCCCGCCGGGCCCCAGGAGAATTAACATACTGCTCTACGACCGCGATGATGCGGGGGGCCTGATCGGTAATAAATTGATGGATGCCCTCCCGCACGGCCCCGGGCAAATAATAACCAACTGCCCGGGGACTGTTGAGAAAATTCTCGATCTGCACAGCCAGCCGTCTCCGCAGTTCCTGCTGTACGGCGGGCTGCCGCAGTATTGCCCCGGGCAGCTGCTCCAGGTTGTCCAGAATACCTTCACGCCCGGCTGCATCCACCGCAGCTGCCACGGTTTGATCCAGCAGGTAACCGGCTGCTTCCCGGGCCAGGTGGCCGGCCGCCCGCCGGGAGGCTTCACTCCGGGCCAGCTTTACCGCCACACCGGCAAGCTGGTCTGTCAACTCCTGCCAAACAGGTGACTCCCCCCCGGGGTCGCCCAGCGCTTCACCTATGCTGACCCCGCTTTCCCGCACGTTAGCCATGCCTCCGGCCAGGTAGCCACGCATCTGTTCCTCCACCTCGGGCTGCAGCAAATGCCGCACCACCTTTTCATCGGTGAGCAACATCCCCCCCACCGCCTCGCCCACGGCATTAGCCAGGCGCCCTTTACCCCGGGGGATCACCCCGGGGGTAAAGGGCACCCGCAGACCCAACAACCTTTTTTCTGTCAGGGGCCTAAACAGCATGCGAATGGCAATCCAGTTGGTAATATAACCGATCACGGCCCCCGCCAGCACCGCCAGGGCCATTTGTTGCCAGTTCATTGAGCATACCTTCCTTAATAATACAGTTTACTGCTTCCCCACCGCCCCCCTGCTTCGCCCTACAGCCGCCGGCGAGCAGTGCGAATAGCTTCCTGCACCGCTTCCGGGGCAGGCCCCCCCGTGATACTGCGGGCCGCCACACAGTGGGCTACGCCAATAGCGGCATAAACATCTTCTTTAATGGAAGGAGAAAAATTATGCAGTTCCTCCAGACTTAATTCCTCCAGGGATTTATTGCGTTCCAGGCAGTAAGCTACCGTCCGGCCTACAATGGCATGGGCCTCTCGGAAAGGCACGCCCTGCTGGACCAGATAATCCGCCAAATCAGTGGCATTGGTGAACCCGCCCCGGGCCGCCCGGGACATGTTTTCCTTTTTAACCCGCATGGTGGCCACCAGGGGCCGGAAAATCAGCAGGCACTTTTTCACGGTATCCACCGCGTCAAACAGGGCTTCTTTATCCTCCTGCATATCCTTGTTGTAAGCCAGGGGCAGTCCTTTCAGCATGGTCAACAGAGCGGTTAAATCCCCAAATACCCGGCCGCTCTTACCCCGGATCAGCTCCGCCACGTCGGGATTTTTCTTCTGGGGCATCATACTGCTGCCCGTGCTGTAGGCATCGTCCAACTCGATAAAACTGAACTCCGCCGATGACCAGAGGATGATTTCCTCACAAAAACGGCTCAGGTGCACCATGATCAGGGACGCGGCGGCGGCGAAATCCACGGCGAAATCCCGGTCGCTCACTGCATCCAGACTGTTCTCGGTAATGGCATCAAACCCCAGTTCCCGGGCCACGTACTCCCGGTCCAGGGGGAAGGTGGTGCCGGCCAGGGCCCCGGCCCCCAGGGGCAGCACATTGACCCGGCGGCGGCAGTCCGCCAGGCGGTCCCTATCCCTTAAGAACATCTGGCAATAAGCCAGCAGATGATGGGCCAGGGTGACGGGCTGGGCCCTCTGCAGGTGCGTGTAACCGGGCATAACCGTGTCCAGGTGTTTTTCCGCCATATCCAGCAGCTCGCCCGCTAGTCCGGCCAGCAGCTGCCTGACCCTGTCCAGCTCATCCCGCAGGTACATGCGCACATCCAGGGCCACCTGGTCGTTGCGGCTGCGGGCAGTGTGCAGTTTTTTACCCACCTCTCCAATGCTTGCTATTAATAATTGTTCCACGTTCATATGAATATCTTCGGCAGCCACGGAAAATTCCACCCGGCCCGCTTCGATACCAGCCAGTATATCCGTCAGGCCGCCTACAATGCTATCAGCCTCCTGGTGACTGATAATGCCCACCTTCGCCAGCATTTTGGCATGGGCAATACTGCCGGTAATATCGTATTTATAAAGGCGGCTGTCAAAGGAAATGGAGGAATGAAAATCATCCACCAGCCGGTCCGTCTCCTTTTGAAAGCGCCCGCTCCACAGCTTGGCCAATTAAATCCACCTCTTTATTTAAATGTTGACACCGGTGCGGTTTCATCCACCACTGATGCTTTCATTTTACCAGTATATAATGCTAAAATATTATAACACGGTTGCACCAAAGTTGGAAAAAGTCGAAAAAAAAATCTCAAGCGCAGCTGGTATATTTTACTTTTCGTGTTAATATACTTTTTCTCAACTAAAAATATTAGGCACTTTTTTTTAAAAAATGTTATACTATATCCCCTTTAACCTCTAAATATGTTAAAATAAAAATCAATTAAACAGTTTACTAATAAAGGAGAAGTGTTAATTTTATGGAAAGAGAACTGACGCTGGAATTGGTGCGGGTTACCGAAATGGCCGCCCTGGCTTCCGCGCAGTGGATGGGCAGAGGGCGCAAAAACGAGGCCGACGAAGCCGCCACCAATGCTATGCGCACCATGTTCGATTCAGTATGCGTGAACGGTACCGTAGTCATAGGCGAGGGGGAAATGGACGAGGCACCAATGTTATATATCGGTGAAAAGGTGGGCAACTCCGAGACACCGGAAGTGGATGTGGCGGTGGACCCGCTGGAGGGGACCAATATTCTGGCCAAGGGGCTGCCCAACGCCATGTCGGTGATTGCCATTGCCGATAAGGGCAATTTACTGCATGCTCCGGATATGTATATGGATAAACTGGCCGTGGGCCCGCGGGCCGCCGGCCTGATCAACCTGGACGACCCCATTGAAAAAACATTGGAAACAGTGGCCAGGGTCAATAACAAGCGCATTGTGGACTGCACCGTAATGATCCTTGACCGTCCCCGGCACCAGAAGCTGATTGAAGCTGTACGGGGGGCAGGTGCCCGGGTGCGCCTCATCGGCGACGGTGACGTGGCCGCAGCCCTGGCCACTGCTTTTGACGATACGGGCATTGATATCTGCGCCGGTATCGGCGGCGCCCCCGAGGGTGTAATCGCAGCGGCGGCGCTGAAAGCCATGGGCGGTGATATGCAGGCCCGGCTGATACCTGAGGATGACAGCGAATACCAGCGGTGCCTGAGCATGGGCATTGAAGACCCCAATCGCATTTTAACCATGGACGACCTGGTACGGGGGGACGACGCCATTTTCGCGGCCACCGGCGTAACCGACGGGGAGCTGCTCAAGGGAGTGCGTTTCAGGGGCGGCGAGCTGGCCGAAACTTACTCGCTGGTGATGCGGGCCAAGAGTCGCACAGTGCGCTTTATCAATACAGTACATAATTTAAAATATAAGCCGCATTACTTACTGATTAAAGAAAAATAACAGTCTTTTGTCAGGTGCCAGGCAGGGCTAAGACCCGCCTGGCACTTTATTTTTTCCTGTTTTTGGTTATACAAGTAATTAACATATCCTACAGCTAAGGCGTATTATACATAAAATCACTGTAAGTGTGTGATTAACTGGTTAGTGGTTGGTTTATTAGTGGTTAATAGTTTGTGGTTATGATGATTAGAGGCTATGAAAGGAGGCATTTGGGTGCTTAAAAATGAGGATGTACCGACTAAAACAGGGCAAGAGGATGCTGTCCCTGCTGAACGTTTTGATGCCCAGTCTAAACCACCGGAAAACATTATCAAAAATGACTGCTTTGTAACAGAATCCGTTACCTTCGGACCATGTGACGATTTTGAAGAAAGAACAATCAATTTAGGAAATCTTCCTAATCAAGCAAGGTTTTTAAATGTAAGGGTCTCCCTTACAAATATATGCAGAGGCCGTGAATTAGCAATTGGTGTAATCTTGAGTGATGCTGATACAAGACAGGTTCTGGGTTATAAAGGTAGAGCATTAACAGTTCCCGGAACATCATGCGGCAATGTAACCATAGATGGCTTTTGCTTTGTTATACCTGAAAACACTATATGTTCTTCAAGAAAAGTTCGTATAAAGGTAATAGCACATTATACAGGACTTAATACGAATTCCAACTGTCCCTGCTAGTGTAAATTTAATCGCGTGAATGCTTATGAACAGTACATTTTTACAGTGTACTGTTATTTTATTAACTACCCACCCCAACTAAATCCGCAAGAAAGCACCGGTGCCGGGTGTTGAAAGTTAAAAGTTAGAAGCTTTAAATATAAACCATCTTAGGGGAAATGTAAATTGTATCGGGCAGCAGCCCAATAAATGCTTTTCGCTGCGACACTTCCCGCCCCTCTAAAATCCACACTGACTTTCAGATAGCCTTTTAGTTGACAATAGTTGTTCCATTAAATTACCATTAAGGTAATATCTTTTCAAACAATGTTTCAATCCATGAATGTTTCAATCCATGATTGAATGTGGAGGGAATAAATCATAGATATACTGCGTATGGGTTTAGATGTGGGGTCAACCACGGTCAAGTTAGTCATTATGGACGATGATGACAATATAATTTATAAAAAGTACCGGCGGCATTATGCAGAAACCAAAAGGCACACCACCGATCTGTTAACCGATGCCTTTCAACAGCTGGGCAATACGCCGGTTACAGTAATGGTAACTGGTTCGGCGGGACTGGCCCTCTCCTCCTGGCTGGGCATCGAACATATTCAGGAAGTTATTGCCTGCAGCCAGGCTATTGATCGCTTGATCCCCCAAACAGATGTGGCCATCGAGCTGGGGGGAGAAGATGCCAAAATAACTTTCTTCCGGGGCGGTCTTGACCAAAGGATGAACGGTATCTGTGCCGGGGGAACCGGAGCCTTTATTGACCAGATGGCAACATTACTGGGGACGGATGCCCTGGGTTTAAATGAAATGGCTAAACAGTATACCACCATCTATCCCGTGGCGGCCCGCTGCGGTGTGTTCGCCAAGACTGATATTCAGGTACTTTTAAATGAGGGTGCCCGCAAAGAAGACATTGCAGCTTCCGTGTTTCAAGCGGTGGTCAATCAAACCATCAGTGGACTGGCCTGCGGCAAATCCATCAAGGGTAATGTGGCCTTCCTCGGCGGGCCATTATGGTTTTTATCCGAACTGCGTCAAAGATTTAAAGAAACCCTCAAGCTTAATGACAGCCAGGCCATATTTCCCCAACAGGCTCAGTTTTTTGTTGCCATGGGGGCCGCTTTGTCATCGGGTTCCAGTAATACCGTCACTTTACTAGGTTTAATTGATCAATTAAATAGCATAGATGTCTCTGCTTACCATGAACTTTCCCGGCTGCAGCCTTTATTTAATGATACCCGGGAGTTGGATGATTTCCGCAGGAGACACAATGCTCACCGTATTGATAGGATGGATTTGGACTCCTTTGCCGGAGACTGTTTTTTAGGTCTGGATGCCGGCTCAACAACCACCAAGGTGGCCCTGATAGATGAAAACGGCCGCTTGTTATATTCCCACTATTGTAATAATACCGGCAGTCCCTTGCAATCCGCGCTGGGCATATTAAAAGACCTGTACAGCCGTCTGCCTGCCTCAGCTAAAATTGTCAGCACAGGGGTAACGGGATATGGTGAAGGCCTCTTAAAAGCCGCCCTGCACATTGATGTGGGGGAAGTAGAGACAGTAGCCCACTATACTGCCGCGCAATTTTTCAACCCCGGTGTAGATTTAATACTGGATATCGGCGGCCAGGATATGAAATGCCTCAAGATTAAAAACGGAGTTATCGAGAACATTATGCTCAATGAAGCCTGTTCTTCCGGCTGCGGCTCCTTTATCGAAAGCTTTGCCCGCTCACTGGATGTTTCAGTGCAGGAATTTGCCCGGCTGGCCCTTACCGCAGCCTCCCCGGTGGATTTAGGTTCCCGGTGCACGGTATTTATGAACTCCATGGTCAAACAGGCCCAGAAAGAAGGGGCTACGGTGGGCGATATATCGGCCGGGCTTTCTTACTCGGTTATCAAGAATGCCTTATTCAAGGTCATTAAAATGAGAAACACCCGGGATCTGGGTGATAGAATTGTGGTTCAGGGCGGGACATTTCAAAACGATGCCGTGCTGCGCAGCTTTGAACTCATCACAGGAAAAGATGTGGTCAGAGCAGATATCGCGCCCCTGATGGGAGCTTTTGGGGCGGCTCTCATTGCCCGGGACCGCAGTCAACAGGGCCGGCAAAGCTCTCTTTTATCTAAAGAGCAGCTGGATAAGTTTTCTATCAGCACTAAGCTGAGCCGTTGTGGCGGGTGCGGCAACAACTGTCTTTTAACCATTAATAATTTCCCGGATGGCGGCAGATTTATTTCCGGCAACCGCTGTGAAAAAAACGTCGGCCAGGGAAAAGGCCGGCAGGACATTCCCAATCTTTATGATTACAAGTATAAACGCCTGTTGAGCTATAAGCCTTTGCCTGACAAGGAAGCCCCAAGGGGTACCGTGGGCATTCCCATGGTTTTGAACATGTATGAAAATTATCCTTTCTGGTTTACCTTTTTTACTGATTTGGGATTCAGGGTGGAACTTTCCCCCCGCTCTTCCCGGGCGATTTATGAGCTGGGTACCGAGACCATCCCTTCGGATACCGCCTGTTTTCCGGCCAAACTGGTGCACGGGCATATTGCCTCCCTGATACAACAGGGCATCAAGCTTATTTTTTATCCGTCAATTACCTATGAGCGGCTGGAGCAAAAAGAGGCCAACAACCATTTTAATTGTCCCATGGTTATTTCCTATCCCGAAGTGATTAAAAACAACATGGACATCATTCGGGAGGAAAATGTACAGCTTTTGAACCCTTTTCTCCCTTATGATAATCAAAAGCAGCTCACCACTAGGCTGCACCAATTGTTCAAAGACTGGAAAATTTCCAAAAGGGAAATTGCCCGGGCTGTGCAAAGGGCCTGGCAGGAAGATGAGCTTTTTAAACAGGATATCAGGCAAAAGAGTGCCCAGGTACTGGCTTACCTGAAGGAAACGGGGAAACATGGCATTGTTCTGGCCGGGCGGCCTTATCACCTGGACCCGGAGATTAATCACGGGCTGCCGGAGATTATTAATTCCCTTGGCATGGCCGTCCTTACCGAAGATTCCGTTGCCCACCTGGGGCAAGTTGAACGGCCGCTCCGGGTGATTGACCAGTGGATGTATCATTCCAGGCTGTATGCGGCGGCCAGCTTCGTGACCACCCAATCAAATTTAGACCTGGTTCAGCTTAATTCCTTCGGCTGCGGGCTGGATGCCATCACCGGCGACCAGGCACAGGAGATATTGAATTCGAAGGGTAAAATTTATACCGCCCTTAAAATAGATGAGGGGACCAATCTGGGAGCAGCCAAAATAAGGATTCGCTCCTTGATGGCAGTAATCAACGGGAAGCAAAGGGAGCAGGCCCAAGAAAAGGCTCCCTACTACCGGGACAGAATTGTCTTCACCCAGGAAATGAAACAGACCCATACCATACTGTCACCCCAGATGGCCCCCATGCAGTTTGAATTTCTGCAGGAAGTATTTAAAACCGAAGGCTACAATTTGGAGGTGCTGCCCACGGTAGAGAAGCAGGCGGTGGATGTAGGAATCAAATATGTGAACAACGATGCCTGCTATCCCGCCATAATTGTCATTGGACAACTTTTGAAAGCCCTGCAGTCCGGCAAATATGACCTTAACCATACTTCGGTAATCATCAGCCAGACGGGTGGCGGCTGCCGGGCCACCAACTATATCGGGCTGCTGAGAAAAGCATTAAAAGAGGCCGGGTTTGATAATATACCTGTGTTATCCGCCAACCTTTACGGCGCGGAAAAAAACCCCGGGTTTAAAATAAACGGCAAAATACTGAAGAAGGCCATTAACGCAGTGGTTTATGGTGATTTACTGATGCGGGTACTGCACCGTATCCGGCCCTATGAAAAAATTCCCGGTTCGGCCAATTTGCTTTATGAAAAATGGGTTAAAAAATGTAAAATGCAGATTGCCACAGGGAATAAACAGCAATTTGAAGAAAACCTGCGGGGAATTATTGAAGAGTTTGGCCAAATTAAAATATCTAATGTACCAAAACCCCGCGTAGGTATAGTGGGGGAAATACTGGTTAAATACCACCCCACCGCCAATAACAATCTTGTTAAAATTTTAGAAGATGAAGGCGCAGAAGTAGTTTTGCCCGACCTGTTGGACTTCTTTACCTATAGCGCCTACGATTATATTTTTAAATATCAATATTTAACCGGAAAATTATCGCATTTATTGCTGGGCAAGTACTATATTAACCACATGGAAAGCAGCCGCAAGACAATGGTTGCCCTTTTGGCCAAAAGTAATAAGTTTAGTGCACCCAATTCAATCTACCATAAGGCCGAGCTGGCCAACCGGATCATGTCGCTGGGACACCACTGCGGAGAAGGATGGTTTTTAACCGCGGAGATGATTGATTTGATCAACCACGGGGTCGCCAATATCGTATGCGTGCAGCCTTTCGGCTGCCTGCCCAACCATGTTACCGGTAAAGGAATGATTAAGGAATTAAAGAGAAACTACCCCCAGGCAAACATAACCGCGATAGACTATGATCCCGGGGCCAGTGAAGTCAACCAGCTCAACCGCCTTAAACTGATGCTGTCAGTAGCTTTTAAAAATATGCAGGTAATTAATGATTCTTTTACCACCCATAACCGGCCCAGGATACCGGTTAATAAATTGACCGGTAACAGTTTGCTTTTGCATGATTGATCCGGTGACAACTCAAATTCACCTTGCCATGTAAAGATATACCCACTGTGTCCTACAGTGGGTATATCTTTACTAAACTTTGTAACGTCAACATTTTTAATCTCACGTTCCGTTTTCTTTTAGCCACAACACCAGCCTTCCGAAGTTTCTCGAATTCTTCTGGAGATAGTGGACAAAAAATTGTCTCGAACGGCTTATATTTAACCTGAACCGGTGTTATATTCATATTGTTTTTGGGTATAAAGTTTTGAGATCATGTGGCAGGTGCTAGCTTGTCACATGATCTTTTTTCATTGAAATTTTATTGATTTTCAATGAAAGTTTATTGTTATTCAATAATTATATATTGTATTTCGAAAATCATTGTGTTATTATTCTGTTTGATAAAGTTCTCAGGAGGTCCTTGGCATGCAAAAAAAAGCTCTACACCGCTTTACCAAGCTACTTATTGATTTCATGTTTTACAGCGGTATTCTGGTTTGCGTATTTGTTCCGGTAATTATTTTCAAGCTTATTCCAAGCACCTTTATAGCAGAAAACATTCGCCTACATTTTACAGTTGTATTAATGTTGTCAGGCATCGCAGCGCTATATATTTTATGGATATTGAGATGTATTTTTAAAACACTTTTGAATACTAGCCCCTTTACTCTAAAAAATGTAGACGCTCTAAGGAAAATGGCAGTTGCAGCTTTTGTCATTTCAACATTGTACATAATAAAATGTTTGTTCTGGTTTACACTGGGAACAGGCATAATTGTTATTATCTTTGCCATAGCGGGCTTGTTCTCGCTGGTTCTGGCAGACGTTTTCAAACAGGCGGTACAGTATAAAGAAGAAAATGACTTGACGGTTTAAGGAGTGATGAACTGTGCCGATTATTGTCAATCTCGATGTAATGATGGCAAAAAGAAAGATTGGGCTGTTAGAGCTTGCGGAACTGGTGAACATCACTCCCGCAAATTTATCAATTCTTAAAAACAACAAGGCCAGAGCAATTCGATTTTCCACACTGGAAGAAATCTGCAAGGCGTTAAACTGTCAACCGGGCGATATTCTGGAATATACGGATACGAAGCGTGACGGCAATGAAAAATAATAAAGTACAGAATATTATTTTTTATTTTCTGGCTGTCCTGGTTGGTCTGTGTTTGATATATGAGTTTAAAACCGCACAGGATGCTGTTTTAAGAATATTGCTTTATCCTCACGCCAAAGCGGTGGAGATTTTTTACAACATTCCGCTGGTGTACACAAACGGGATGGGCTATTCATCCATGGACTGGGCATTTACCATTGGCCGGGAGTGTATGGGGTGCCACTTTATTGTTTTAATGTTTACTATGAATGCCTGCATGTTCACAAAACATTTCAAAGGCTTTCACAAGGTGTTGTGGTTTATAACAAGTTTTGTCGGAGCTATCGTGGTCGGGATCTTAATCAGCAGCATCAGAATTATTGGTTCAATACCGTTTGTAGCCCACGAGAAATTTGCACTCCTGCATTCAGGCATAGGTATTTCCCTTTATTTTGCTGCGCTGGCGGCAAGCTATATATCAATTGACAAATTAATCTCGTTAACCGCCGCTAAGACTCCCGCCTCGCATAAGGAAAGGGGACACACCTGCTGAAGCTTGGGTATTTCTCTGGGGACAGGAATGTCCCCAACTAATGGAGTTAAGCGGCGATAAACTCGAAATAAGTGCGACTAAGGTTCAGGTGGGGTCAAAACCCCACCTGAACCAAGTCTTCTTTATTGGGGGAGATAAACATGAAAGCAGTTACTAAACCCGTTTACATATTATTATTTGTGACATTGCCCCAACTGGTGCTGTTAGGTTGCTTTACTTTTGGCACCGGAGGGTTAAATATTGCATCGATGGCTTATTCGGGTGCTGCAGCTCTGCTGTTAATGGGGATATTTTCAATTTACGCGCTCATTAAACGCAGAGAAAACTCCACGGACACAAGGGTATTCACAGCAATTTCAACTGTGTATGCGTTATTTACAGCATTTATGCTGCTGTTTAATGAAGATTTATTCAATATGACGGGTTTTGTCAGCCCACGTCTGGTTTTTGTCATATTATGTATGATTCCTGTTTTGTATGGCATATACGGTACGGCCTTGAACACAATAATCGCTGAAAAGAGTAATGATACGGCCGGTTATGCTGCAGGATTAATTGCAGTTCCACTTATCTGGTTTGTAACGATGAATATTTTCAGCGGCATCAACTTAAACGCCATACTTATGATCTTTATCATAGCAGGCGTTTATACAATAATGCTGTTGTCAGTGAAAACGCTGCTTGTTTGGAGGCAGGAAAGGACTGACCGTGAATTCAACAGCCCATCGACAAAAAGGTATTATATTATTACAACTATTGTATCGCTGCTGCTGCCGTTGGGAGGTCTGGCAATTAATCAGGGCAACGCCGGTTTATGGTCCAGTGATACTTCTGTTGGCATGTTCGGTGATTTTTCAAGCCCCGCTTTCTATATTATTGCAGTGTTAAACGGATTGCTGATGCTGCTTCCCACGGTAAAGGATAAAAAGCTCAGGCTTTTGGCGTTTTATCTCAAGGCGGTTTGTTATACATATATATTGTATTTTTTCATCGTATTCCTGCCTATTCTCCCCCTGGGAATAGTAGGGCTCATTTTTTACGGGTTGGGAATTTTCATTTTTGCACCTGCCTTTGCTGCTATCTGGCAGAGTCGGCATATCATCAAGGAATGGGCTGTTCTGTCAAAGGCATGGGGAACGCCTGGAATAATAATTGTTTTTTGTGCCGGGATCGTCACCCTGCCCGTCTGCATGATATCTACATTCTGGGGTGATAAGGGCAATTTTGAAACTGCCGTGCGGTATTTGGATCATAACAGTGTTGAGATAACCGAACCGGTTGAGGTTGATTTGGCGCGTCTTGAAAGAGCATTAAAAAATATTACGGGCGGCTATGATTTAACAAGGGGTTGGATGGGTTTTGATTCCGGAAACACACCCATAATATCAGCCTTTTACACAAAGCTCATTCTGGATGGAAAGGTCATATCACAGCACAACTTACTGGCACTTGAAAATCTGTTTTTTGACTCGGGGTACAATCTGATTGACGCGAATCTTTCCAATTCGAATATGGTGAATAACCGGGTACGGCTGGCAGATGTGCAAGGCAAAACAGAGTTTGATGAGGAAATAGGAGTGTACAGGTCATGGGTTGATTTGACACTGAAAAATCCTGCAATAGAGGGAAATGGAGAGTATGTAACTACTTTCAAGCTGCCGGAGGGTGCATATATCAGCGACTATTACCTTGATGTCTCCGGAGATAGAAAAGAGGGTATTCTTGCCGACCGCCGGGCTGCCTTGTTTATTTACCGGCAAATTGTAAACACGCGCCGCGACCCGGGACTGCTGCACTATACAGGCAGGAATACTCTGGAGCTCAGAGTCTTTCCATTCAACGGACACGAAGTGAGGCGGACAGGATTTGAAATTCTTCACAATTATCCATTTAATCTTGACTTGGATAACAAGATTATTTCCTTGGGCGGAGACGCAGTACCAAAAGAAATAGCTGTTGATGGAGCAGTTCTGCTTTCGCCTTGGCAAAAAGCCGGTTTAAAGCATGTTACAAGAACACCTGAATACCACTTTGTTGTTGACTGCTCGAAAAACAGCGACATTGCATGGCATACCGGACAAATTGAAGAATATGCAAAGGCCAATAATATCACCCGGGCTGAAGTGATTTTTTCTTCCTATAAAGTTGAATCCCATTCTCTTGCTGATATGAAGCAGGCACAATTTCAAGCTGAATGCGGGTTCAATTTTGATCGGGCGGTAAGAATGATTCTGAGTAAGGAAAGCAACAAAAACTTTCCGGTTATCATAGCAGTATCAGATAATATGCCCGGAGCCGTTTTTCCCGAAAATATCTATCCTCTATCCGGCAGATTTCCCGAAAGTCCTTTCTATTACGCTTTGAATCACGACCCGACTTTAACACCATACTCTTATGAAGACAATAAGGCGGGAAGCAGAGTAAAGAATCCTATTGTGGAGCCTGTCCTTGACTTCAATGGAATCTATGTATCGGACAATGATGAATGGGAATTGGTGCCGGGCAATATGGAATTGGACAGCATTACTTTTTCAAGCAACCGGTATCAGAACGCTGTTCTTCTTGATGCGGCGCAGCAAAGATATTTGTTGAACGGGAAACCAGACCCTTTGGAATTGGTTCGCGCCGGCTTCAGGGCAAGAATTTTGACACCCCAGACAGCATTTATTGTGGTTGAGACACCGGAGCAGGAAAAGGATCTGCTGGATCTGCAAGAGAGAATTCTAAACAATAATGAACAAATCCCCACCGTAACGCTTGATGAGCCGTCGCTTGTATATGCCATTCTCGTTCTGCTGGTAATACTTTTTATTAAAACACGAAAAACATCTTGCCATAACAGCTAGTAACATACCAGAATGGGCGGCCGATTGATACGCCGGCAATTTTCCCCCACCATTTCTATAGACTAATAAGTTTATAAATTATTAACTTTTCCTTGAGCCTGGAAAGAACCTCCTGCCAGACCTGATCCGACCGCTCTGGTCGTGGTTTTGACAGTGCCTGCAAGACGGGTTTGCCGACCGACGGAGAAGCTGTGCAAGTAGAAATCTGCTTAACTATTTTTTTATAACCCTGCTCCAGATCCGTTCGCCGCTGCACGCATCAATATATTGAACCTCACGCCGTTCACCATATTCAGGGGTACAGGGAGTTCGATCCGCTGAGATTGTCGGGCGGTAAATCAATTGATAACCGCAAGAATCATCTTCCTCGCGTTCCCATACCAGTTCCACATCCAAATGTTCCAGATAGATTTTTAACGCCTCTTGTTCAGTAATCCGGGGGTGGAAATTACGCCCGGCCAGCATCGAAATCATTTCAAAAGAGACACCACTGTAAATGCCAATCTCTCCGGTCGCGGTATGCACACTTACCCTTACAATTTCTAAGTATACAGGTATACCGTTAACGTAAACGTCAAAAGCAAAAAATTCCCGGTCCGGACGTTGGCCATCCTCTGGTTCCTTACTTTCTTGAAGTTGGAGATAATGAGGATACTCGGGGAAAACACGCTGTAAAAAATGCAACGCCTTCTCCAAGCATTCATCCCGGCTCAGTGCAAGGTTTCCTGCGCAAGTGTTGTCTTTATACAATTGGCGAAGGCGCCCGGTGCTTTTTTCGACCACGGCTATAATGGAGTTATCAAACAACCATATGTTAGGAAGTCTCTTGCGCCAGTATGCATCAAAGGAACGATCTTCTACGATTGCAACCGGTTGATGCGCATGCTCTTTTTTCTTCCAGACATAGCGAATATCTTCTTCGTCTTCCTTCTCTCGAACCAAGACAAATAAATGAGGATCGACGCCGATCAGTTTTTCGATATTATTTTCCTGTTGCTCTGGTGCCTGTTGCGGAGGTCGTACGGGATGGCTGCGCGGCATCAGATAGTGGTCAGGCTCAAAAAGATCACGACCCGTTATCGCGTTAAAAGAACGGAGGCACGGCACAGGCTCGTAAACAAGGCGGTATTCCAGGTCTTCAACTTCATGCATAGATGGGTAAAGACGCATAATGCACAGCTTCATTCGCAGGTCTTCCACTATTTGCTGTTTAACTGTTTTTACGTCAGTAATAGACGCCGGCCACGCCGGTTTATTTTTGCAACCGTAATGCTTAAAGTCCGTAATGTTCCCACCGCTGTCCACGGTACAGTTGCATCCCGAGAAAGGAAGAGGCAGTCCGCCTGTTTCCTGCCGGTAGCTGATATGCATATGGCGCCGGCCCGCTTCGATGTGAATCCATGTATATTCTCCCCGGAGGTCAGGCAGATGTTGCTTGATAAATTCATCCGCGATTCTTTTTGCTTGATCAGCAGAGGGGATGGCACAATCCGCACCGCTGCAAGCATTATCTTGATTCTTGTCGATTGATAATTTTATCAATTCGCCTGTTTGCAAATCTAAGGTTATTTCGATATTTGCTTCCGGGTGTTGGGGGTCCTCCCAAATAAAGAGCCTTTCATCTGCTATATTGTCTTCAACTACCAAATGGTAATTCTCGGGGATGGAAACAATGGACGACGCTTTTTCCCGGAGTTTGTTGTATATATATTCCATGGTTATCACCTCGCAAAATCCCTGTTCGTATTTTCCAAGTTTTAAATTTTCCAGTTTATAATTTCCTATCCTGAAAATAAGTATTGGAAGTGTCATCCTGAGCGTTAGCGAAGGATCTTGGGCTTAAGATTCTTCGCTACGCTCAGAATGACATGAAGTTCCTGGATTTTCAGCCTCTGATGGTGCCGCCCTTTATTAATTCGACGTTCTAATGCCAGGGTTTGTTCCTAGAGGATAATAAGCCCAGCGGCAGGCAAAGGGCTAAGAATATTAAAAGGCAGCGCTTGGTGAGAACTAATATAGCACGCCTGGTTGGTGTTTTCTATCCATTTTCCTGCTCGGGCAGGCAGTTACTTGGCTGGGTAGCCGGCAGGCCATACAACGGCAGGATAAATAAAAGGCTTATGATAAACAGCATTCCAGCCGCTTCATATATGGCAACCAGAGAAAAGATTTTTTTGAGCAGGCCCGCCATGCCCATTGTGATAACCATGGCCCCGGTAAACAGAGGGCTTAGAATGCCGTTGACCCGGCCAATAAACTGTTGATCAGTGTTTTGCAGCATTATTGTGTTGATGCCTATGGAGATACAGGGGAATACCAGGCCGCTGACAAACTGTCCCGCCAAGGTCAGCCACGTTGTCGTCGATATACCACATATCGCTATACCGATGGCATCGAAGAACAGACCGAAGATAAGCAGTTTTTGCGGTGCTGCTGCTTTGGCGAAAACCGCGGCCAGTCCGCCGCCCATAATCATCCCCAGCCCGTAGACGGTCAGCAGCCATTTTAAAAATTCCTTTTCCAGTCCGAGTCGTTCCGTAACCAGGAACACACCCATCGGCTGGATTAATCCCAGTGCCAGGCCGGCAGCCAAGAAACAGGCCCCAAGCAGCGTGAGCGCTTTCTTGGAGAGCAGGTAACGAATCCCCGCCACCATCTCTTTTAGGAGTGACGCAGGCACTTTGCTTTCCTCCCTGATATCGGCCGGCAACAGCAATAACAGGGCAGCGGCAGACAGCAGGAAAGTGGTTCCCGTTATAGCAATGGCCACATAAATGCCCAGGGTTTGAAATACAAAGGTGCCCAGCACCGGTCCAAAAACCATAAATACTGCAAAAATGGTTTGGTAAAGCGACATGCCGGCCTGTATCTCCCGGGCGGGTAAATGCATTTTAAACAGCTTTAGCCCGGACGGCTGCGAGAATTGAGACAATATCGCCGAAAACAGGGTGGTGAAAAAAACAGTCTGCCAGGAGCCGAAAATCAGCGCCAGCAATACGGCAAATACCGAAACGGCGCTCAAGACATCGCACCAGATCATCGTCCGTTTGGGCCGCCAGCGGTCGGCAAAGGTGCCCCCGATAAACGAGAAGATAAAGATGGGCGCGAACTCGGCAACCGAAACCATTGAAACGGCGAAGGGATCCCCGCCCGTCATTTCCACTACAAACAGCAACACGGAGAAATTGCGTACCCAGATCCCGATTTGTAAAAAGATTTGTGATAACAGGATGCCTTGCACAACGCTATTGCGATATAGGCTGGATGTGGATGCTGCAGACAATAAAAAACCTCCTTATCGGTTATTCCGGACAGGAGACAGAGTAAAACAAAAAGAGCCGGTACTCGCGTACTCAAATGTTCCTTTTGTAATATATAAAAATACACACTAATCCCATCCAGAAAATAATTTCGTATTACGAATGTTTTTTAGGGAATAGGATTAGTCGATCATTAGTTTAGAAGTCACCCTTTCAAGTAAATTTAACCTGACTAACTTGGCGTAAGTCTCCCACTTCTATAAGTGGGAGTACAACACCAACTAAGTCATGCATTTTGCAGTTCTAAAATTCAGGGGGAGTTGAATCTCCCCCTGAATTTTAGAACTTGCTTCAATAGGCTTTAGTGAACTTAATTATTATATGCGCTTTTTTATCCACTGTAAATACTATTGGGTGAAATCTCATGTCTGCGGGTCGTTTTCGGGAAAGCATTTGTTATTAACCAAGATAATTCTCATTATTTTCCCTATTAGGATCAATAACATTAATAAATTGAAGAGTTTTACTGTCTGTTGATATTTCGACTTCTGTTTTCTGTCCTTGTTCATCCGTTACGATGATCCGAACAAATATTTCATGGGCCATATAATTACCTGATTCAGAAAAGGGTTTCCCATATTCAATACTGCTTTCATCAAGGGATGCAGATATATCCTCAAATTCTGCACTAGTTGCTTTAACTCCAGAATGTTTTTCTGAAAACTGTTTGGCTAAGTCTAAGTATTCATTACAATTCTTATACTTTTCTCTTAGCTTTTCAAGATTATATGGTATAGTTGTTTCTTTTTTTTCCCATTCTTTTGATGCAGAAACTCTAGCGCCAGATATAGCTTCTATGACAAAACTGTAAACTGGTGGTGCATCTGAAATTTCACTACCCGTTTCTATAATATCACCTTTCCAATATGCCTTAGCAACTTCAGGATCAACAAAATGGGACATATAGATTGTCTTGCCATTTAGGTCAACCTTAAACATATCCCAAAGATATTGGGCTCCAATTTCAGCTGCTTGGTCTACAGGTAATGCACCAGAGTTTATAGATCGCATAACCTTGTTCTCTAAAATTTTGTAATCAGCTTTAACATAGTCTTCAGCTTTATCAACAATTGTAGTACTAACGTTGTACGTTGTAGAAATGGATTCCTCCTTATCCAATGCCATTGCCATTGCCACATTGTTCGCTCCTGCAAAAACCGTACTACATAACGTAATAGCCATTGCACTTGCTACTACCGTCCTGCAAATATTCTTTTTCTTTGTTCCCATTGTTTGTTTCATAAATAAATCTCCTTTGTAAATTGATTTAGTGATAAACACAAATAGAATATAAATCCATAATATTATTGAGTTATTATGAACTTGTTATAGACTTGTAAAAGTTAATTTTACTATGGTACCAACATTGGGTAATGATTCGATTGAAAGTACAGCATTATGGCAATTAGCTATTTGTTCACAGATAGAAAGTCCAAGTCCTACGCCACCTTTTGCCCGGTTGCGTGATTTATCCACCCGATAAAACGGGTCTGTTACTTTATTGATTTCATTTTGTGGAATACCCCAACCATTATCCTGAACAGATAAAACTCTACAGCCATTTTCAATATAAGCATTCCATACAATAATACCTCCAGGATTACAGGCTTTTATTGCATTATCAGTAAAATTGACAAGCAAACTCTGTAGTAAATCCTTATCTCCATAGGTAGAATCAATATCAATTTTCCATTTAAGTGATATTTGATTTTCAGCCAATTTTGCTGCAAGAGATTTCTGTGAATGTTCAAATAAACTGTTTACATCGACTACTTTCATTTTAATTACCTGATTTCTTAATGTGGCTAGCTCTAAAAGCCGGTTTGATATATTGAGCATGTATTGGCTTTCGGACATAATATAACTGGCAGCAAACATTTTTTCCTCATCGCTAATGGTGGTTTTCTGGATATACTCAGCAAACCCATAAACTGAAGTAAGAGGGGTACGTATCTCATGAGCTAAGTTATCCACAAATTGCTGTTTCTGCTCAAACGCCTCTGCTAATTGGGTAATACGACGTTGAATCTCCTCTGCCATGTTATTGAAACTCTCTGCCATTTCAGCAAGTTCATGACGACCAGACACGATAATACGATTATCATATTGTCCATTAGCAATTTTTCTTGATGCCATAGATACCATATCTAGTGGTTCAAAGACACGATTGAGAATCAATTGAAGGCTTACAGCTAAAATAATAGTAAATATGATGCCAACCAACAATAAAATACGCTGTGTTGTCTGCCATGCTTTTAAATTGCCAGAAATATCGTGAAGATACTGGATGCTAAATCTATTATCTGTTCCCGGCAACTCTCCAACGACCTTAAAATAAACACTATCACCTATATTTTGAAAAGTGGCTTTTCTAATACCGGGCTCAATAGCATAAGATGTTAATTTATTTGAACGTTCTGGTAAATTACTATATATAATTTTTCCTTGGGAAAGTAATTCTAAATACACACCTTGTTTTTGATAATACTCTGCATAGAAATTAAAAAGCTGCTCTATTGCATCGCCTAAGTTCCCTCCCCTGTCAACTATAGCCATGAGATCTTTACCAAAAGATGATGAAATAAAGTAATGTTCATTTATTCCACGCTCCTTTATAATATCCATCTGATTGTTAATAATAAAAACTGAAATAAAAAGTAGACTAGAGAAGAATACTATTAAAAATAAGGCAAAGGTTGCAATAAATGTTCTAAACTTCAATCTAACACCTCAAGTCTATATCCCAATTTGTATACTGTCTTTATGTAATTACCTAAACCTAGTTTTTTTCTTAACTTTGTGATATGAACATCAACCGTTCTTGTGTCACCTTCAAAATCATAACCCCATGCCAGCTCCAATAGCTTATCGCGTGAAAGAGCAATATTACGGTTTCGAATCAAAACCACCAGCAAATCGAACTCTTGCGGTGTAATATCAACCAATTTATTATTAAGAAAGGCTTGTCGACCATCTAAATCTACTCGAACATTATTCAGTACAAAAAACTTTTGCTCCTTATTTGTTCGACGAAGCACAGCTTCAACTCTTGCTTGTAACTCTAACATTTCAAAAGGTTTCACAATATAATCATCAGCACCTAATGTCAGACCCTTAACCCGGTCTGAAAGAGAACTCTTTGATGTAAGAAAGATAACGGGTATGTCCATTTCTTTTACTGTCTCTAAAACTTCATAACCATTCATTTTAGGTAGCATTATATCCAATAATATTAAATCAAAAGTGTATCTTTGTATAATTTCAAGCACACCTTCACCATCGTATACAGATATACACTCATGACCTACTAGTTTTAGATTTCTATTAATTAAAATATTAATAGGCATTTCATCCTCAACAATTAAGATTAATGCCATAAATTCACCCCTTTTCTTTTTCTAAACTTTTTAAGTATAAAATATAGGCGATTCTAGCTAACCTATATCAATATCATATATTACTATAATTGAGTCTCCTACAAAACCAAAAACTCAAAAAAAGAGTATGTCATCGCGACCTCTGCATCCGCTATAATAAAAATTGACCGGGAACATAAGTTAATCAGACAAATATCTAGAGAAACTGCTCTTTCCCGGCAACTATCCGCAAAATACTTTATGGTTCGCTAGAAGAAGCTACACGTTACAAACGTAAAACACCTCCGCCGACACCACTTAAAGAGCAATACGTACCAATCATCAGAGATTGGATAATCGAAAACCTAAATGCCCCCCAAACAACGTTACACCGCTAACCGTATCTTTGAACGCATCCAAGAAGAGGAAGGCTTTACAGGTGGTGAATCAAGGCTTCGGGGATGGGTCAGGGGAAATTGTCAATGGCCATTTAAAGGGGGCGAGTTTTATTTTCCTTTATTTGGCCATTTGTGCGGGTTTTTCGTGACCGTTTATGTGGATTTTATCATGTTGTAAACGTCAATATCAAATGTACCAAAAATGCTAATATTTTTTGTTCCACTTGGCATCAAATACATCTTAAAAATACCAGTAATTAATTTCCAAATATGGTTTTTCTATTTTCCAGTCTGTAGCTTGGACCACGCGGAAGGCGGTGCAATTACCGGCAATGAGATGATTATTCTTGTGCCTATGTCCTTGCGGCTTAAGATTTCGACAGTTCCCCGGTGCCGGTCAATTATCCATTTAGCGATTGACAGTCCAAGACCTGTGCCGCCTGTCTTGCGTGCACGAGAATCATCAGCACGAAAAAATCTATCGAATACATGGGGGATATCCTGGGGAGGAATGCCAATACCGGTGTCCTGGACTACTACTTTTGCATAATCACCGTCACGGCTCGTAGTGACAGATATTGCACCATCATAGGGAGTGTACTTTACACTGTTGTCAATAAATATCCTGATCGCCTGTTTGATCAGCTGTATATCGCCTATAGTATAAACGTTGCTATCAGTCTTTGATTTAAACTCATGATTGGGGTCTATCATAACCGTTTCACGCATTATTTCCGCTACAAGCTCGCTAAGGTTAATTTCCTCCATACTAAGCTGCATCGAATCATTATCACCTCTGGCAAGGAAGAGCAACTGTTCCACCAAGTCCTTCATGTTGTCTGCTTCGCTTTTAATTGCTTCAATGGATTCCTGGAGAGCTTCTTCGTCATTCTTTCCCCATCGGTCCAAGAGATTGGCATATCCCTGGATGACCGCAATAGGCGTACGTAATTCATGGGAAGCATCAGATACAAAGCGTATCTGCGAACGATATGCTTCGTTAATGCGGTCGAGCATACCGTTTATCGCACCTGCTAAATCCTTTAACTCGTTTTGATCTGAGCTGATTGATATTCTCGTGTCCAAATCTGTGGCATTTATTGTATCGATTGTTCCTGTTAAGTCGCGCAGTTGTGCAATGGGCTGAGCGGTTTGGGTTGTATTGATGTTTTTTGCACTTTGAGTTAAATCAGCAATCGGCTGGAGAGCACGTTTCATCGCTTTTGCTCCTTTACCAATGCTGCCGGCAAAAAACAAGAGTTCAAAAATCATTGTTACAAATAAAGCCGGCAAGAATACCGACAGGTAATCTCCTATGTTGTACTCTACGGCATAATATGAGCCCTGATCAGGCAAAGCAACCCAAACCCTGTATTTAATGCCGTCAAGATTTTCCCCAAAGGAATCTGTACCGGGCTCGGTAATAACTTGCCGAATTGCTCCCCGCATATGTTCCGGGAATGGGACATTTAATATCTTGGGCAATTTGACGCCCTCTGGTTTTTCTTCAATAATGTAGTCTTGCTCCGCCATTGTTTTAGCCGCGTTAGCTAAATATGACTCAGCGCGATATCCAAGCACTCCTGCAAAGAGCGAGAGCATAATAATATTGATCCATAAGAAACTCAAAAACACCTGTGATAGATGCCAGGTGTTAAGTTTAAAAACCAGTGAAGAATTAACCTTTTTAGTTTCATTCATCTCTAATCACATACCCCACTCCACGGACGGTGTGAATAAGTTTGATCCCGAAAGGTTCATCAATCTTAGAACGTAAATAACGGACATAAACGTCTATGGTATTTGTATCTCCCGTATAGTCAAAACCCCATACTTTCTCCAGTAAAGTTTCACGGGTTAAAACAATTCCTTTATTTTCAAGGAGAAATTGCAGCAGGCTAAATTCCTTTTTGGTTAACTCTATAGCAACATTGTTTACCGCCGCCAAATGTCGTTCTATATCCAGGGTGAGACCACAAGCGGATAAGCTTTTGACCATCGTTACGTTCACTTTTTTCCGCAATGCGTTACGAATTCGCGCCAGCAGTTCTTCTATGGCAAAAGGTTTGGTCAGATAATCATCCGCGCCGCTATCCAAGCCCGTGACCTTATCCACGGTGGTATCACGGGCAGTCAACATTATAACCGGCATGGAGGAACTTCTGCGAATACGCCGAAGTACCTCCATGCCGTTCAAGCCGGGCAGCATAATGTCCAGGATCACAATGTCAAAGGAGCCGGCCAAAGCCAAATCCAAACCAATTCGGCCGTCGTAAGCTTTTTCCACTTTATATCCTTCGTATAATAGCTCCATCTCAATAAACCGGGCTAGTTTTTCCTCATCTTCAATGAGGAGAATCTTCTCATTCATAAATTCACCTGCATATTTTCTATTGAGATTTACGACCCTCTATAATTTCTTTTTTCAAGTTTTCGGCAGCATCGGCGGCAGTGCCCATTACACGGTTTACATCTGTTTTCTCAAGATCAGGGCCTTTAAATACGTAGCGGTAGCCAAAAAACAAACCAATTACAACAAGTGGAACAATAAACCAAAAAGCAAAGATTAAAAACAGTACGAGAATAGTTACCGGTACGGCAATCACGTATTTGCCATTTCGCCTAACCTCAAATGAGTTTTCATTACCTTTGGAGATTATGTAGCCGCACCATTTAAAAAATTTATTTACTATACCGGTAAATGTTTTACCGTTTTCCGTGTTCTTTTCCCGGCTGGTGCCGAAACTTTCTTTTTCCGGTTCAGCTTGATTCTTTGAATTGTAATAACCGCCGTTTGGTGGCGGCTGAACTTTACCGTTGCGCTCCAAATAGATCAACGCGTCAAGGAGATCGTTACCTGAAGCTTCCAGCGCGGTTTTTGCTTCGTCGTATGTAACGTTTGCCTTTTCTATTAATTTTTCAACTTGTTCAATGGTAGCCATAATAAACCCCTCCAGTAAATCGTTTATGACATGATTATAACCACCAAAGCTTTAATTTTAATGTGAATAAGATTAGAAAGAGATTAAAAAATATAAAAAACCGAATTGTATCTGGAATAGATTCCTACAATTTCAAACCCGGGTCCGTCGTTTGAGGAATCTGCTCTTACCGGACTATCTATGAAGACTGTATTAGAGCTAAAGAAAGAACTGGAAAACTAAAAATAAAAATGAAGCTCAAAAGGTGCTTTCGGCTTGAATGACACATTATCTATTGAACATAAAATTTTTCAGATACCAAGTCGGTACAGGGTGGTTCAAATTATCAAACCAAGAGAGAACATCCCTTGCCTGATTTTTCATTGTGGTAATTTCTTTTTCGCCAAACGGAATTGCCCAATAAATTGACGAGAGAGTATTGCCCCTTACTCAATATCCGGTAAGAAAGGGCTGGTGGAGCATGATTCAGAATTACCAGATCTACTTCATCTGTTTTAAGTAATGATGTTATTATGGCAAGCAATTCTAACTCTTTTTCAAAATAACGGCTAGGGGGAAAGTCACCGTCGACAAGAACCGCCAGGTCAATATCGCTGACGGGAGTCTGTTTTCCCTCCGCGTATGACCCAAAAAGAAAAATGGCTACAATATCCCCGTCAATTCTCATTTTTTCAATCAGCAACGGAATATATTCCATGACGTTATGTTCTATCTTTTTAAAACGATACAAACTCATCACCACGATCTTTTTCTTGAATATGAATACCTTTATTTTACCATAATTCTCAGTACAAAACTTTATATTTGTACTCTCGATGCATATCAGATAAAACCATACTAAGCCAATGGGTGCTTTTCAGCTTTACGATTTGTCCCGCAACATATACCAAAGGTTTGTATCGGTACCAACCACTTTAAAACCATATTGGTTATTTTTCCACTTGTTCTTTTATCATCTTTAACATTTCAATCCGTATCCAACCGCTATAAGGCCTTATAACCGCCCAATATAAACGGAACGAGGATTTTGCCTGTTCCCCCAGGCATAAAATCCTGGTCTCAGTTGACAATGTTACAGTACCATCGGCATTTTGTTCTATGTAAAAATTCCAGGCAACTTTGCCATAACCTGTTTGATTAAAATTAGTAAAATTGGTAACGTTTGATAATTGGATCATATCCGCGGTTAGGTGCCAAAATTTCCCCACCAGTCCTATGACAATCTCCTGATTTTTAATCTCCTCAAGCAGAAAAAAACCTCCATTCTTTATCAATTGCTCAATTGATAACCCTGATGGCTCTTGTTTTTCCGGTTTTCTGTCCGGGCTTAAACGGTAAGGAATGCTTCGCAATGACAGAAGGGGTTTGATAACTTTGGATTTGCTCATGTCTAAATTGTAAATAGCTTCAAATACCTTCTCCGGCGAAGACTGAATAACAATATTGTGCCTTTCATCAAAATCGTATTCAGACAAATAGCAGTTAAGTCTCTGGGTTTCTGTAGGCTCACTTATTTTAGCACTCCTAAAAACCCAGTAAAGGAACACATGAACCAAGAATGCAACGAGAATAAAAGACACAAAAACTTTCAAGTAAATACCTCCTCACTCCAGTTAAATACAGTGCATCTTGGCAGACTACGGCACCTGGACACCTTTAGAATCCCCCGGCATCTGCTTAGCCCCCGGCTTACCATATCTACGCCCGGAGCGGGAAACGGTGTTAAACAGGGTTTTGTATTCTATTGAAAGCTTTTTTCCCACCAATCAGATACAAAAGTCCAATCGAAATGGCAATCACAACTCCCAACGAATGATTTTTTATTTCAGTCTAAATCTATACGGCGTGATTCAACCGGATGCTTCTCATTACAGGCTTTTTTCTCCTCAAACACATGCCCGATCAAACCCCGTAACGCCAGGCGCATTTGCCTTTTAGCTTCTAGCAGTGGCTCCCGCATTTCTTCGGGCAGTTTTTCAAGGACTCTTTTTTCAACCAGCCGGTGAATTTTTTGTAGTTCTTTAACCGGGCAGGCTTCACAGTCTCTGTTTGTCATTTTTTACACCCCCAAACCTTATTTTCAGTGCATCGTCCTCCAGTTTTGCCCCTATTGCGTCCCGTCCCAGAAGTTTACGGGGCAAAAACACATTTCGCTTGTAATCGCCCACCCTGACGGTAAGTTCATCTCCCTTCTGGGACAGTGAGATAGCCCCTTTCTCCACAAAGGGCAGCGCCATTTCCAATACATATCCGTCAACAGTCTGGCTTATCTTCTGTGATTGCCCGTGGAAAAAGAACTGTTCGGGAGGATTTTCTCCAAAACACTCTCTGCCCATTATTTCAAGGGCTTCAAAACCCGTAACTTCCTCCATGAACAACGGCACTGTGAAAATAGGCACCGGGTTGAACTGGTCTTTGATGTACCGGAGGTAGGTATGGTGTATTTCTCCCCATTTTTCGAAATACTGTCCCAGGTTCACCGAAGGCAGCAACCGGTTAACGATCACGGCGTCGGTATTGAAACCATACAAGTTCAAATACATGAAGCTCCTTTCGGCTTCCCTGATGACCATTTTCTCGGGATTTACCACGATCCTGACGGAAGTCACCTCCTGGTCGGTCAACACCTCGTGCATTTCCCTGAGTTGTTGAAACAACTCCGCAATACTGTCCATGGTATCATCACCCGGCAGGGGTACTCCAAACAACGGCTTGGATATGGGGCGGGCTATTTTAAGTAGGAGTTTTTCAACCGGGAATATCTTTTCCAGCCACCACTTAAGGACCTCGGGAAAACTAAGCAACCTGAGGGTTTCGCCCGTGGGGGCGCAGTCAACAATCAAAACATCGTATTTCCCTTCCCTGCAATGGTTAAGGATTTCAAGCATGCTAAACAGTTCTTCCAAACCCGGGAAAACAACCAGTTCCTCCTCAGTAATGTCTTTTATGTTTTGAGATATGAGCAGTGCCGAAAGGTACTCCTGCACCTTACCCCAACTCTTCTCCGCGCTGAACAGGGCGCTTATTTCCTGGGCCCATAAGTTCTCTCGTATTTTGACCGGCTCATCGTTTAATCCCAGGTCAAAAGAATCTCCAAGGCTGTATGCGGCATCCGTGCTGACCACAATTGTTCTTTTTCCCGACGCAGCGGAAGCGATAGCTGTTGCTGCGGCCAAACTGGTCTTGCCGACACCGCCTTTTCCTGTGTAAAGAATAACCCTCATTTTAGCACTCCCCCTAAATTTTAAGCTCGATTATTACGCACATCATAACTTACGATAAATAATTATTTCGTATTACGAAATATATTTAGAAAAAAATTGCATTGCGTAATTCACTTATTATTCTATTTCGATGTTTCTTCTGTATTGGCCCGGTTTTTTATCGGAGTTCGTTTCACTTTTTTGGAATCCCAGAACTACTTTTCGAATTAATTGCACAGCCATATCAAATTCTTCTTTGGTGATTAGACTTCGTATCCTGTTAAGAAAATCATGGAAATGTTTTTTTAAATCCTCAACTAAAGTTTTGCCGTTGTCCGTTAGGGATACGGTCACGACCCTACGATCTTCTTCACTCCTGCCTCTTTTTAACAGTCCTTTTTTAACCAGGCGGTCGACAATCCCGGTGGCTGTACTCATAGGCACAGACATACCCTGGGCCAGGTTGCTCATGGTGACAGTTTGATGCTTCTCGGAGAGCATTAAGGCTAAAAGCTCAAACCTGGATATAGACAGTTCTAAGGTAATGAGCTCTTCAGGTACAACAATCTTCCGAATATTATCCAGTATAAATTCGTATATATCGATATTGCTGCTCAAGAAATAACACCTCGTGGATTTAATTACAGATGACGAATATTTCAGTTAACAAAATATCACGTAAATTATTTTTTGTCAAGAGAAGAGTTTCGAATACGGACTTTTTGAAATCAATTTTAACATTTGCTTCTAAAAATATCTCACTCAGAGACTCAAAATCAAATGTGTTGGTTCCACATGTCGCTTTTGCCTTTCCTTGTTGCTCATAATTAATTTCAATACATCAAATGTGTTGGTTCCACTGTAGTAACTTTTAAATAAAGGAGAGATTTAACTAAATTTCAATACATCAAATGTGTTGGTTCCACTGATCCCCCGCCTTCTAGTCCAACCGGTTTGTATGTATTTCAATACATCAAATGTGTTGGTTCCACATCCATCTTTGGTTATTTCTGCTTCAATTACACCAATTTCAATACATTAAATGTGTTGGTTCCACGATCGTGCCAACTAAAGAGAAAGCGCAGGAATTGCATTTCAATACATCAAATGTGTTGGTTCCACTTAGAGGAAAGAGGCTTTTTGTTTTCTCTGCTCACATTTCAATACATCAAATGTGTTGGTTCCACACACGCCAAAGACTTGGCCGGGCCTGGTGTATTCCTATTTCAATACATCAAATGTGTTGGTTCCACTTCATTCTTTTTTCTTTCTCCTGTTTCCATATCAATATTTCAATACATCAAATGTGTTGGTTCCACTAGTTTGCATATATCGGCGTTCCACCCGCTATTCTATTTCAATACATCAAATGTGTTGGTTCCACCTTACACCCAGCCGAATCAAACGCAACCAGGAAATAAATTTCAATACATCAAATGTGTTGGTTCCACAAATTAAACACTTTAATTTGGGTTAAGGGTAAGATATTTCAATACATCAAATGTGTTGGTTCCACTATTTTATTGATTTCATTGGCCTTCACGTACTCATATTTCAATACATCAAATGTGTTGGTTCCACTTAAAAACCATAGCCAATGAGACTGATCTATCAGTATATAATGGTCCCAGGAAATGCGACACGATTTTGCAGGGGATAAGCGACACCAATCTCGAAGTAAACTGAGAAGTGAAAGGAGCACATCCCCATGCAAAAAAAACAGTGGTCACCAGAGCAAAAATTGCAGATCGTTTTAGAAGCCCTAAAAGAAGAACGCCACATAGGCGAAATTGCCTCGGAATACGGGGTACATGTCAGTGTGATACACCGCTGGAAGAAGGAGCTCTTAGAAGGCGCTGACAAGGTATTCGCCACCTCTAAGAGTGCTAAGGCAGCTGCCCAAGAAAAGCGCAAACAAGAAGAAACCATCGAAAACTTATACGCGCAAGTCGGCCGTCTAACAACACAGTTGGATTGGCTTAAAAAAAAATCTGGCGGTATCTTACCCCGTGAATGAACGAAAAGCTATGGTGGATTGGGATATCTCAAATTCACACTTAACCATAAAAGCTCAGGCCGGGCTATTATCTTTGAATCGAACTGGTCTATACTGGACTGCCAAAAAGGTGTCTAAACACGAAGTGGAAATTAAGCACCTAATAGATAAGATCCACACGCAGCACCCATTTAAAGGCTCCAGGCGGATTGTTGACGACATTAATAACATGGATGGCGTAGATTATAAGGTCAACCGCAAACGCATTCAACGATATATGCGGGAAATGGGAATACGGGTGATTTACCCCGGCCCCAACCTCAGCAAACGTAATAGGGCCCAGTATGTATACCCATACCTGCTTCGCAATGTCAAACCGGCCCACCCTAACCATGTCTGGGGAATCGACATTACGTATTGTGCCATGCAAGGCCGTTGGATGTACCTGGTGGCCATCATTGACTGGTATTCCAGAATGATTGTTGGATACGAGCTTTCCGATACGATGAATAAGGAATTTGTGATTAAGGCTGTAAAAAAAGCCATCGAAACGCACGGAGCCCCTATCATATTGAATAGTGATCAGGGCAGTCAATTTACCAGCCCTGTTTATATAAATACGCTGAAAGAACATGGCATTAAGATTAGCATGGACGGTAAAGGTAGGGCCCTGGATAACGCCATTGCAGAGCGCTTTTGGAGAACCATCAAATGGGAAGATATTTATTTAAAGAACTACGAAACCCCTCGTGCTCTCCGCCAAGGAATTACTGCTTTCATGCGTTATTACAATTTCGAGCGCCCGCACACATCTATTGGCAAGAAGACTCCAGCGGATGTTTATTATGCTACTACTAACTTACCACAGCAATCTGCATAACCAGGATATTTGAAAGTGGGGATTAAATAAATGGCCAATTGGCTACTGAGTTAATATTTTGAGAACACCGCTGTCAAACCTTAAGCAAGCTGATGTGAACAAAGAGACCGCCGGTCTTGACTCCATGTGCTGTTTAATGGGTAACCCGACCGACGGATATACGCCAAAAAATCAATTGTCTACGGTCGGGTTTATTAAGCCTAGCACATGGAGTCAAGACTCTCCGCTTCGCTCCGACCGCAAGCGGCGGCTAAGCGTTGTAAATGGGGATAACTACCCCTCCCTCTGGAGACCGCCATGTTTTCTAATTATTGTGAAATATTAGTTGGCTCAGTATACATTAACCTTATTGCGTCTTTCTAACGCATCGAAACATTCAGTCGGAAAGGTTTTTATGTTAATGCTATACCCAGTGTCGCTTTGAATTTAAAAAAATCGTGTCTTGACATTGGGGTCCATTGTAGTATTTCAATACATCAAATGTGTTGGTTCCACATTATGCCTATACGTCAGGCACTTTCTACTCAGGAATTTCAATACATCAAATGTGTTGGTTCCACCAAACTCACCGTAGGCTACTGGCATCCCCAAGGTTTATTTCAATACATCAAATGTGTTGGTTCCACACTTCCTGGCTTCATCGGTTACCTCGGTGTAAACGGATTTCAATACATCAAATGTGTTGGTTCCACCTTCTTAACTACCTGTTCAGTTTTTTGCTTAACCGGTATTTCAATACATCAAATGTGTTGGTTCCACAACTAATTAATCCAATCTTTGCACTTACATTAGCTATTTCAATACATCAAATGTGTTGGTTCCACTGGTCAAGTCCACTTAAATAGAAGTTCGCGAACCACATTTCAATACATCAAATGTGTTGGTTCCACGTCCATTTCACCTTTGCCAAGGATATGCAGTATTGGATTTCAATACATCAAATGTGTTGGTTCCACCCCAAGGGTTGAGCAGGTGGCAATGTTTGCTCAGACATTTCAATACATCAAATGTGTTGGTTCCACGCGCTAAAGTGGTTTATGAAAACGCAATGTCTGCAATTTCAATACATCAAATGTGTTGGTTCCACCAGACCGAACAGGTGATTATAGAATCGGGTAGGAGGCCACCCATTAGTTGAGTAGCCGACCTCCCACACCACCGTGCGTACCGTTCGGTACACGGCGGTTCCTTAGTTTACGCTGTGACTTGTCGATAATACTCTGAAAAGAATAGGAACCCAAACCCTTTGAGTACATCATTTCTAAGGGATTTGGATAGGATTGGGCTATGGGAGGTTCTCCAGTAGCCTTTCCTAGTGTTTGCATATTCCCATGCTTTTTGTTCGTGGACTCCAAGTGATTTGAGCATTTTAAATCTTGTCCTCACTCGTTTCCACTGTTTCCAGAAAACCATGCGGATACGTCTTCGCATCCATTCATCCGTAGTAGACAATAGCTTCTTCATGTCCGCTATCTTGAAGTAGTTGACCCACCCCATAATATAGCGTCTAAGTTTCATTGCTCTGACTTCATTGCCCATTCCGTTGCTCCTGGAGGTGAGTTCTCTCACTTTATTTCTCATCTTTGCAACGGATTTCGGATGAATTCTGACTCTCGCTTTGCCCTTATACCGGTAGAATGCAAACCCAAGAAATTTCACTTTACCTATGTAGTCAACCGCCGTTTTCTCTCTATTTACTTTAAGAAATAGTTTCTTCTCGATATATGGAAGTATGTTTTCGTATGTGCGCTTTGCACTTCTCCTACTTTTACAGAAGATTATTAGGTCGTCCGCGTAGCGGACGAACCTGTGCCCCCTTCTTTCAAGTTCTTTGTCCAGTTCATTTAGCATGATATTGCTAAGAATCGGACTCAGGGGTCCACCTTATGCAAAGAAAGTTAAAATGCCAAGTAAAACCCTCTATCCAGCATAAACACTGAATTCTTAATTGATTAACTTTGCATATTCTTGAACAATGAAAGAAGGGCAAGTGCCCAGAATTCATTACTGGGGGAATGAATGTGCAAAGAACACTTAAAGAATTATTGCAGGACTTGGAGCATGAACTGTTGCGCCTGGGCTATGTTGAAGGCACCATGAGCTTTTACCGAAGGCGTTGGCTCAAGTTGCTGAAATTCGCAGAAGAACGAGGCGCAACCTACTTTTCGGAGCAGTTGGGGCTAGATTTTCTTGAAACTCAGTTTCACATATTGCGAAAAGACCTGGACAATACCCTTTCTCAGCGAGATGTTCAGGATATCCGTGTCGTAAGGATGATCGGAGATTTCCAGCTTCATCATGTTGTGCTGAGGCGGTACTACAAACACCATGAACTGCTTACAGATCCGTATTATGTTGATATCAGCACGGATTTCAGGTATCATTGCGAGCGCAAGGAATACTCGTCTGTTACGATCGACCACTATGTGAAGCAGTCGGCGCGATTTATGGATTATCTTCTTGCACAAGGCATATATAATTGCAGCAAAATCACTCTACCGCTTGTGAACGGATACATTAGAACGCTGGTCGGATACACCTACAAAACCGTGGAGCAGAACATTTGCTCAATCAGGGCATTTCTGAGATACCTGAACGATAAGGGTATCCTGAATGAAGATCTGGCATCAAAAACGCCGATGGTACAGGCAAGAAAGCAGACCAGAATTCCGTCTGTTTGGACAAAGGAAGAGCTTAAAGCACTGATTGGAGCCATCGACCGCGGAAGCCCCAAGGGAAAACGCGATTACGCCATCATTTTATTGGCTTGCATTTTAGGACTGCGTGTTACCGACATAAAACAGTTGACTTTTTCCAATTTTAACTGGGAGGAAAAGAAGCTGACCTTCACACAGTCAAAGACTCATGAAACAGTTACCCTCCCGATACCGAAGGAAGTAGGCTGGGCAGTCATAGATTATTTGCAGTATGGGCGGCCCAAAGTAGATTCCCCCGTTATCTTTGTTCGTCATATGGCGCCGTTTCTTCCTTTTTCAGAAGGGGACCATTTATCCCAGTTGATTAAATCGTATATGCAGATTGCACATTTGCCAACGCTGAAAAAGCGCCGCGGAATGCACTCTCTTCGCCATACGGCAGCGTCCAGAATGCTTGAGCACGATACTCCTCTTGAGGTGATTTCAGATATCCTCGGCCATTCCAATACAGACTCCACCGCAGTCTATTTAAAGGTAGACATAAGCAAGCTGAGGGAATGCGCCCTGGACATGCCGGAGGTGACTCCTCATGCATGACCTTTCTTTCAAAGGACCTTTTGCCGAATATATCACAGACCATATTTCACTCAAACGGGCCATAGGCTATAAATTCGAGGCGGATGCGAAAAACTTGATGCGGTTTTCCATATTCACAGCTGAAAAATATCCCGATGCAACCGCCCTTACCCGAGAAATCGTTCTCGATTGGTGCACAAAGAAACTTTACGAAGCGCAAGCTACTCAATGTGCAAGAGCATCCACGCTCCGGCAACTTGCGATTTACATGGACAACATTGGAATTAACGCATATATCCTGCCGAAAGGCTATTACCCAGCTGAGGAGAAGTATATTCCGTACATCTTCACTGAGAATGAGCTCCTGCGCTTTTTTAGTGCCACAGATCAATGCCATTATGTCAGTGAATGCCCTTACAGGCATTTGGTCATGCCGGTGTTCTTCAGGATGATTTATTCCTGTGGACTCCGACCGCAAGAGGCAAGGCTGCTGAAAACGGAAGACGTTAACCTTAACGATGGAATACTGTCCATCCAACATTCAAAAAAAGATAACAGCAGACTTGTACCGATGTCAGCCGCACTTACAGCTCGTTGTCGCGACTATGCTATCGGTATAGGTGACAGCAAATGGTTTTTCCCAGGTCTTAACGGCAAACCAATGACAGCAGGAAACGCATACCATAATTTCAGACGGTTTCTGTGGAAAGCCGGCATTTCTCATGGAGGGCGCGGAAAAGGCCCAAGAATATATGATTTTCGCCATGTTTACGCTTGCCATTGCCTGAAAAAGTGGGTTGCCGACGGGAAAGATCTCTCGGTGTATCTTCCAATTTTGAAAACATATATGGGACACGATTCCTTTAAGGACACGGCATATTATCTGAGACTCACCGCCGATGTTTTTCCGGACATCACTATCAAACTTGAAGGATACTATCCGGATATCATCCCCTCTCTGGGAGGTGCGGTTGATGCAATCCACTGACTTTGCGGAACATCTCACACAGTTTCTTACGGTATATTTGCCGGCGCAGAAGAATGCAAGCAAGAACACGATCGCGTCGTACAGGGACACTTTTAAGCTGTTACTCCAATACTGTCAGGAGCAGCAAGACATACCCGCTGAAAAACTGACCATGCGTATGCTTACCCATGATTTGGTTGCAGATTTTCTCGGATGGCTTGAAACCAATCGTAATTGCAGCATTTCAACAAGAAACCAGAGGCTGACGGCAATACATTCATTCTTTCGATATGCCCAATATGAAGAACCGATGGGATTGGCTAACTTCCAAAAGGTGCTATCCATTCCGGTTAAAAAAGCGCCTAAATCGGATGTTCCGCATCTGAACACAGATGCCATGCAGTTGTTGCTGTCCCAACCGGATAAATCTACACCCAAAGGGCGCCGCGACCTTACGTTGCTGTCGGTTCTCTATGATTCTGGATGCCGGGTACAGGAACTGGTTGATCTTAAGGTGCGGGATGTCATATTAACGGATCCGTCAGTCTTAGTTTTAACCGGGAAAGGCAACAAAACACGCCGTGTACCTTTGATGAAAAATACTGCCACGCTTCTTGATAGTTACATTCATGAAAACAAGCTCGAAAAGCCGTGGAAGAGCGACTATCTGCTGTTCACCAACAAACAACACAACAAGCTCACAAAAGAAGGTGTCTCCTATATCATTTCCAAGTATGTGACGTCTGCCAGACAGGTTTCGAGTATTGTACCTGAACGGGTGACCCCACATATGTTCCGCCACAGCAAAAGTGTTCATTTGCTTCAGGCTGGCGTCAATCTTATTTATATCCGGGACTTTCTTGGACATGTAGATATAAAGACAACCGAAGTATATGCAAAATGCGATACCGAACTCAAGCGGCGGGCAATTGAGAATGCATACCCTGAATTGGTTGACAGCGATCTTCCCGATTGGTCTCAAAATACCAGCCTTCTTAACTGGTTGTCTAGCTTGAAGTGATAACGAAATATGCAAAGTAAATCTTTTGATGAGAACGTAATTAATTTAGTGTAAATGGTTATAACTACCAATAAAGGAGATGACCATTTATGCAAGCCATGCAAGACAAAACGATCAAGGAATTAGCAAAGGATTGCCGCACCGTAGAAGACGTACATGAGATGCTCAAGAATCTATTCAAGGACACCTTGCAGCAGATATTCGAGGCTGAAATTGAAGAGCACCTCGGGTATAAAAAACACAGCATTGAAGGCAATAATACTGGCAACAGTCGCAACGGTTACAATAAGAAGACTATCCAAACTAAGTTTGGCAAGACAGAAGTAGAAATCCCACGGGATCGTAATGGTGAATTTGAACCCAGGATTATCGGCAAATATGAAAAGACATCCAACCAGCTTGAAGACCAAATTATAGCCATGTACGCCAAGGGTATGTCTACACGTGATATTGAGGACCACATGAGGGATATCTACGGTATCGACGTATCCCCTACCATGGTCAGCAAGATAACAGACAAAATACTACCGATGATTGCAGAGTGGCAGTCCCGGACACTTGACCGTATATACCCTATTGTTTTTCTTGATGCTATCCATTTCAAGGTTCGTAAAGATAACCGGATAATAAACAAGGCGGCCTATAGTGTGTTGGCCCTAAATATGGCTGGCCAAAAAGAAATACTTGGCATCTGGATTGGGGAAAATGAAAGTGCTAGCTTTTGGCTTGGCGTATGTAATGATCTCAAAAGCAGGGGAGTGCAAGACATCCTGATTGCCTGTAAAGACGGGCTTTCCGGGTTTTCCGAGGCTATAAACACGGTTTTCCCCAAAACCGAAATTCAGCTTTGTATCATTCACCAAATCCGTAATTCCCTAAAGTATGTGCCATACAAAGAACAAAAGGAACTGATGGCTGATCTTAAGCAAGTATACCAGGCGTTAACCCTGGAAGAGGCCGAGTTAGCCTTTGAAATATTCAAAGAAAACTGGGGTAAAAGACATCCCATTATAATTCGTTCTTGGGAGAAGAATTGGCTTGAATTAACAGCTTATTTTAAATACCCATATGAAATCCGTAAAATGATTTATACTACTAATATCATCGAGGGTTACCACCGGCAACTACGGAAAGTAACCAAAACTAAAACTGCCTATCCAACAGACGATGCACTGAAAAAAATTATTTACCTGGCCACCGTTGAAGCAGCCAAAAAATGGACTATGCCAGTTAAAGATTGGAAAAATTGCATCTCCCAATTTGCCATATACTTTGGTGATAGGATAGAATCAGAGATGGCTATATAAAAAAATTGAGTTTTACGCTTTTGTTCTCCTCAAGGATAAATGTAAGGGATGAGGGGCAACAGGTTACCCCTCTGCTATCCCCGGCAGAACCCCGTTAGGCGCTCAGGTTGCTCTCCAGCAGAGCCTTACCCTCCTAGCGGGAAAGAGCCATTACTAGCTTAACCAGTTTATAGCGGGATCAAGCCATTTACACGGAATTATTTACACTCCCCTTTTGATATTGTAGAGTTCCCAAGGTTTTGCTGGGTTTACTTTGCATATTCATTAACTTTGCATAATGAATAGCGAATTATCCGAAGTCAGTCAAACAAAAAAAGCTCTCCGAGATAACGTGAGCTGACTGACTTTGGATAATTCTATTGGACGAAACCGCGGGGTTCGTCACTAGGCTATGGGGAAATAAAAATTTCCATTACATACTATTAACCGATTTATTAGCAAACGAGGATGCTAAAGAGCTAAGAATAAGCTTCCAAACGAAAAATTAGACACAAGTCCCCCCTCCCCAATAAAGAGGCATTTTTTTAGCAACATTATGTAGTTACATTTTCCCCGGCGAAGCTCTGCTGAGATGACCAATACCACAACAAGGACAGATTGAAAAATCTCTACCAGTTAGCTTTTTTAAGAAATCAAGTGTAGATAGCTTTACTTTTGGTTTATCATTAATAGAGGTATTTGTAAGCTTTTTGCAAAGTTTAAGTTTTGTAGCTTTGTTTCTTGGACTTAATAACCCATAATGTCGTATTTTGGTAAATCCATTGGGTAGTACATGAATAAGAAAACGGCGAATAAATTCATCGGCTGTTAAATTCATATTTTTTTGCTTATTGTTATCCTTATAGTCACGCCATTTAAATGTAACAACACCGTCTTCAAGCTTTAATATACGGCTATTAGAAATAGCAACACGATGAGTATAACGTCCGAGATACTCAACTACACAGCCGGCATTTTTAAATGGTGGCTTACAGTAGACAATCCATTCTTTTTGATAAAGCGATGATATAAAATTATTAAACATACCATCATCTTGTAAATAAGAAATTAAGCTATAAAATTCAAGCTTAGCTTGTTTAAGATAATATAAAAATTTACCTCTAAATTTTCTTGACAAAACCTTAACCGGGATAAAAAACTTCTTTCTTGAGTTAACCCACTTACCGCAAGAATTAAGTCCACCGCCTGGCACAATACAGTGAATATGGGGGTGGTACATAAGGTTTTGTCCCCAAGTATGAAGTATTTCTGTAAACCCTATTTGTGCTCCTAAATATTTTTTGTCAGCGGCAAGTTCCGATAAGGTTTCGGCGGCAGCCTTAAATAAAATGTTGTAAACAACTGTCTGGTTCTGATAAGCCACAGGATTTAAAGTATCAGGAACAGTAAAGACAACATGAAAATAACCGACATTAAGCAAATCATCTTTCCTAGCTTCAATCCAACGTTCTTTATTTAAAGTTTGACACTTTGGACAATGGCGATTACGGCAGGAGTTGTAAGAAATACGGATAAAACCGCATTCATCACACTCATCTGTATGACCACCTAAGGCTGAGGTTCTACAATTTTCAATGGCACGCATAACTTTCACTTGATTTAGTAAAAGGCTGTGGTTGAGTCGATATGTTTTCCCATGTTGGGCAAAGATATCTTGTAATTCAAGCATTTGAAGGAACCTCTAAACTACGATATGCGGGAGAGTTATCAAGAGGGCTTTTGATGTCTGAGGTTACATTGGCAAGGTGTACATAAATGGTTGTAGATTTTATACTGGTATGACCGAGCAATTCCTTAATCTGTAATAGAGTGGCACCGTCCTCAAGCAAGTGTGTTGCAAATGAATGTCTCAGGGAATGGATGGAAACGTTTTTTGTGATATTTGCTCTCTTTACAGCTTCATTAAAAGCAAACGCTATACCTCTGGTAGTGATATGGGATACGTTATACGTTCCAAGAAAAAGCCAGCCTTCGGGATTTTTCGGGCGGTACCTCTTCCAGTACTCCCGTAAGACACTAAGGCAGGTTGCCGAAAGCACGGTGTAACGATCTTTGCCTCCTTTTCCATCTTCTACAAATATTCGCATGTTTTTTGAATCGATATGCTGTATTTTGAGCGCTGCTGCTTCACTTACACGTAGACCTGAGCTATATACAACCATCAGCATTGCTTTGTGCTTAATATTTTTGCAGCTTTCGATGATTGAGAATACTTCTTCTCTCGTTAAGACCTCCGGAAATGTTTTACGTTTTTTCTGGCGTGGAATCTGAAGATAATTAAGAGTACGATTAAGGGTTACGGCAAAGAGAAAGCGTATAGCTGCACTGTAAGTATTAACAGTTCCAGGCGAGGCTTTTTTTTCATTGATTAAATACCATAAAAAGTTGCGGATGTCATATTCATTTAGCTGTTCCACCGGGCGGTTGCAGTATTCAAGAAAGATCCGTGCATTTAATGTATAACTCTCAAGTGTGTTTTTTGACAGTCCCCTAAGCAGAATGTCTTTTTTCATCCGTAGTAAAACCTGTTCTTTATTTTCCATGCTGTGACTCTCCTTAAAATTCATTAGCAGTAGAACTGCAAAACAATTTTAAGGTACTCACAGACCAAAAGAAAGTATTACCATTATTATAATATTGCAATGGGCCAGATGATTATTCAAGAACCTCAAAGGTTTTACCACCGCGTTAGCGGTTTTGTCCAAGGTGGAATATGCAAAGCTTAGCATAAGCCCCCCTGCGGTACACCGACCTTCGTTTCTTCGAACTTGTGCTTAATAATTACCCCTGCTCTTAGATATTTGTGGATTAACGATATTACACGTCCATCTTTTATCGTCCTGGATAATACTTCTACCAGTTTACTTTGATTAACTGTATCAAAGTATTTTTCCAGATCCATGTCCACAACATAGTTATATCCTTCGCTTATGTTGTCTCGGCATTTCCTGATTGCATCATGAGCACTTCGTCCGGGTCGAAATCCGTAACTGTTGTCCGAAAACTGCTTCTCGCATATCGGGGTTAGTACTTGGGCTATTGCCTGTTGTACTACGCGGTCCACCACCGTAGGTATTCCTAGTTTTCTTTTCTTCTTCCCGTCTTCTTTTGGTATTTCTACCCTTCTAACAGGATTAGGACAATATTTTCCATCCAGAATTGATTGCCTGAGTTGGCCTCCGTTTTCTTTGAGGTATTGTAGAAGTTTATCTACTCCCATCCCATCGATTCCGTGAGCACCTTTGTTGGACTTAACTCTCTTGTAGGCTTTGTTCATGTTGCTTCTGTCCACAATTTCCTCTAGCAGTCTCTCCTTCGACATGTCTGCATTGGTGATGTTGTTTTCAGTTATCCTTAAAGGATTGTGCGCTCCCGCATATCCTTTGTGTTCCGCACTATTCTTTTGCGGTGAGCCTTCCATACGGCTGCCGCCTGTTGGAAGTTGGCTGCACTTTGCTCCTTTCTTGGTAACATTCATTTACTATCACCTCCTAAGGTTCAGCCCTTCCCCGGTGACGTAGACTTCATCGGGTACTATGGCCTCGGCTGACTTCTCATGACAAATCTTGTTTCAACCGTGATTTGAAATTCATCTCCTCACGTCCATGAGACCTCCCCGGGTAAGAACGCAGTCTTTCCTTCCATCTATCTGCCACATCTACACCGTAGGCTTCCGGATAGTTTTGGGCTTCAGTTTGTATGGCAACCTTACCCAGCCTACACATGCCTAATGTGATTCCTGTTCGTCAGACCAGAAGTTTGCCTCCGGCTTCCTTCAGATTCCACCTCGCGATGGACACCCTTGCCTTTGGCTATGTGCTTGGCACTATCAACCCGCACTCGGGACTTTCACCCGTTAGACTGCGCCCATGCCGGGCGCACCATCATCTACACATTTCAATACATCAAATGTGTTGGTTCCACTTGTAATACGCAACGTGCGAATAGCATTGTGTCCCTATTTCAATACATCAAATGTGTTGGTTCCACGTTCAAACTCGGGGAGTTCCACCAGAGACTTGAAATTTCAATACATCAAATGTGTTGGTTCCACCCATGCTGCCCGGAGTGCGGAAAAGCGTTCTATTTATTTCAATACATCAAATGTGTTGGTTCCACGGAATAATACTAACCTGCGGCACGTCAAGGTAACGTATTTCAATACATCAAATGTGTTGGTTCCACCCACACCGGACTGCAACAATTTATGTCCGTTGCAAAAATTTCAATACATCAAATGTGTTGGTTCCACTTGATGCAAGCGAGGCAAGAAGGGCCAAGATATTATTTCAATACATCAAATGTGTTGGTTCCACGTCAGCGCTGGCCGATTTGCAAATTCATTAGCTGCTATTTCAATACATCAAATGTGTTGGTTCCACCAAGGACCTAGTAATAACCCACTCTCTTGTATAAATATTTCAATACATCAAATGTGTTGGTTCCACATGGCTGAACCAGTTTAAGCAGGTAATCATTTGGGTATTTCAATACATCAAATGTGTTGGTTCCACTGGCAGACAGTCAGTTGATCAGGTTGTTTTTGAACAATTTCAATACATCAAATGTGTTGGTTCCACAAAATGAGCCGGTTGAGCCGATAGCTCCCATTGACGATTTCAATACATCAAATGTGTTGGTTCCACTACTGTGAATTGGCAAATTAAACCGGCACCTCATTTGCAAAATAGAGCAGCAGAAAAATGGGGGGTAAACCAATGTTTTGCACATTAATCAAGCATAGTCGAACTAAAATTATCACATAATCACGGTATTTCGGCAGCTGTTTTTACCATAAAATAAGCAGCCAGGAAATAACTGACTGCTTGAGGGACTTGTCCTCGTAACAAGATCAAGGTATAGTATATTTATTCCACCCGAATCCAATAACTCACCTTTGGATGCAAGTGGAACCGGGTATTGCTAAGGTATATAACCCACTCAGAGTCCATCTCGATCCGGCAGGACAGAAAGTGGTCTCCAAGCTTTATCTCGAAGCACTCTCCGCAATGTAAAGCAACTGGCTTAGAATAAACATCCCAAACGTCCCAGCGGTCGGTTTTGACATTGTACAAGATTCGCCCATCTCGTTTCCGTGGTATCATGTGGGTATCACATCCCATTCTCTTGCGCTGCGATGCGGATGGTCTCAGCATCAATCTGTTCGGCTTTCCTCATATAGCCGTGCAGCAAGGCGTGGGTCCCCAGTTTGTTGATCAGCCGGGGATAACCTTGGGTGCAAGCGGCAATCGCTTCGAAAGCCGCATCGGTAAAGATGGGATGCTTGGCTCCGGCAAGGGTCATGTGGTGTAGCACATACCCTTTGACCTCCTCCTTGTCCAGCGGTTCAATATGGTGACTTAAGAGCAGCCGCTGGGCGAGCGGACGGTTATGGTTCAGCGCCATCCGGTCCCGCAAATAAGGCAAACCACAAAGCAGCAGAATAAATGGGTTGTGCGAGTCCATTTGGAAGTTGAATAGCAAATTTAAATCACTCAGGAAAACATCCTTGGCCATCTGCATTTCATCCAGAATAAAAACCGGCGTGACCTTCCGCTCGTGAAACAAAACCGTAATCGTTTGTTGAATCTGGCGAAATAAATCGACCTTGCGATTTTTCGGTTCCTCTCCAAGGCCGAAGGCCAGTCCCCGGTAAAAGTCGTTCACCGATCCTGTAGAGAGTGGAAAGTAGACAACTTTGTACAGCGATTTGTTCAATGAATCAGTAAATACACGCAGCGCATAAGTTTTCCCGGCTCCTGGTTCACCAACGAAAAGTCCCATGCCGCGCACCTGTTTCATGTAATTCAAGCACCCTAGCGCTTCCTGATGCGGCGTAGAAACATAGGCATCGGACACCTTCAACTCCTTGGAGAACGGGGCGGCGGCCAGGGAATAAAAAGCTTTATACACCGTCCCCACCCTCCTTCGCATGCAGTTCTTTAAAAGATAAGGAAGAACGCTGGCGCTTCACATGAGCGTTGTCGTGGAAGCTGACTTCCACAGCTTGAGCAACTACTTTGCCATCCTCATAAAGATGAACGCCGCTTTCGTCATAACGCAGCTCCACTTTCTGTCCCGCAAAAATATCGGGTACCTCATACAGTCGATTTTCAAGGGAAAAGGTGGCATCATGTTTGACCTTGCGAAAAGCGCGCTTGAGAAATACGGAATCGAGTGCTAAGGGGTCATCTACGGTGCGAATACTGTCCACTTGTGACAAATACACTTCTAGCGGCATCCGGCCATCCAGCGAGGCATGTGGTTTGCGGTGGTAATCTTCCTCAAGCCATCTCCAGAATCGCTCATTAAGCTCATCCAGCGAGGAGACCGGACTTGCTTTGAGCAGCGTGTAGAACCTGGTTTTGCACGTGCGAAACATACGTTCTATTTTACCCTTGGCCTGGGGATCATAGGCTTGGGTATGTAATAGTTGAATCCCCAGAGAAGCACAAGCAAATTGCATAATCTGGGAACGAAAGATTTTTCCATTATCTGTATATACCATCTTTGGAATACCGCGCCGGATCAATGCCTCTTTCATCACCATACGTAACCCATCAAATTTTTCAGATGGTACAAACATCGCATAGGGTACGAGCCTGGAGCAGTCATCAATGAAAGCAATCAGGTAGGTACGGACCACTTTCCCTCCGATGCGAAGGCGCGGTCCTTCACTTGCATCGGTTTGCCAGAGTGCATTCACCTTAGCGTGGGCAAACCGCTTGCGCTCCGGTGTTTTTGGCGTTTCTTTACCCAGCAAGCCCTGCTTTTTAAGGAAACGGTGAATTGTAGAGTAAGAGACCTCTTTGGGAAACACCTCACCCTGTTCAATCAATTGATCATAGAAAACAGTAACAGGCATCCAAAGCCGCTCTTTGCGCAGCGCCAGTACATAGTCTTGTTGATCAGACGAAAGAGTGCGCAGCTGACCTCGATCACTGCGTCGGGCCGGTTTTAGGCCATCGAAACCCTGCCTGCGGTAAAGCAAAAGCCATTCAAGAATCGTCTTGGCAGCATAGGTCCTTTCCCCGTAATGCGGCACTTCATGTTTTTTGGCGGATTGCTCGGCCAAATAAGCCTCCCGATCCACTTGCTCATTCAATAACGGTGCAATTATCCCATAACGAAACAACGCAATCTTCTCTCTTATGCTTTCATCCACTTGGTTATAGCCTCCTTGTGACGGGTAGGCTAGCCGGCTAACCATTATCTTCATTATAATGGCACCCCCATGGATAAGGCGACGAAAAAAGTATGTGGTAACGTTATATGGTTTTCACCACGCGCGCACCGTGGTACAATGAATGTGCCATAAAACTGCTAATCCGATGACCCCACCACCTTCTGACGAAGGTCGCTTTCCCCAAAGCTTGGATCATCTGAAGCATTTTTATGGCTTTTTCTTTTAACGCATCCGGCAACGCCTTGCGGTTTCCCTGCTCCCTGATAAAAAGCTCAATCTCAGTTAGTTTACCGTAGGCACGTTTTTCATAAAATCGACGCAGTTGCCGTGAACATAGAAGACGATAGGCAATCCAGGAGGTAAGCAGGATACGGATGATAAAGTCCATCGTATGTTGGAAATATGGGAGAAGAAAGGTTGGTAAAATGGAAATGGTTTTACCGCAGTCTGGGCAAATCAGACGGCAAATGGGGATTCGATATATCTCCGCTCCCGATTCGATGGCGTTTCGCTTATAAAATCCATGGCGTTTCAGACGTATTTTTGCCCGGCACATCGGACAGCAGTCCAATTCAGGAAATTCATTGGCTTTTCCAAGCTCTGCATATTTGGCTACATCCACTAAGAAATTATGGTAATAAATCATAAAAAACCTCCGCTGTAATCTGCAAAAAGTTTAGCAAATTTCAGCGGCATTAAAATAGAGACAATCTGTTCCAATGTGCAAATAAGCGCCTGTTTCATGCGGAAACAATGCGCTTATTTACACCACTACAAGGGGACCCAGCTCAAGAGCAGATTAGAGGCATTTCAATACATCAAATGTGTTGGTTCCACGGGCGTTGAAGATGTTCTGGATGCGGCCGGATATTTATTTCAATACATCAAATGTGTTGGTTCCACAATTATGAAAACACTGATAATAAAAAATGCAATAAAATTTCAATACATCAAATGTGTTGGTTCCACGTCGCCCTCATTTTGCAGACAGACGCCCAGATATATTTCAATACATCAAATGTGTTGGTTCCACCCATAGTCACAGGCCCGAAGCTCATGCCAATCTACTATTTCAATACATCAAATGTGTTGGTTCCACAAAATGACCCGTGTGAAATCTGGAATACGTGAACTATTTCAATACATCAAATGTGTTGGTTCCACATGTAAAAAATAAAAGCGCATTCGCTTTTACTAGCAAATTTCAATACATCAAATGTGTTGGTTCCACGTAATCACCATTTAACAGACATGCGATGGCTATGGTAATTTCAATACATCAAATGTGTTGGTTCCACTAATTAGCGATATCCTCCAGTCGGCTGAAAGGTGGATTTCAATACATCAAATGTGTTGGTTCCACTTAGATATCGACAATCGGTAATAACCAGGTTGAAATATTTCAATACATCAAATGTGTTGGTTCCACGTCAGTACCTTCCGGAGTTGAGGATTTAACCTGCATATTTCAATACATCAAATGTGTTGGTTCCACATAAGGTTCAGAAATGGCAAGAACCAAGTACGACAGATTTCAATACATCAAATGTGTTGGTTCCACTTTCTCCACTAGGTAATTATGCTGCTCCCACTTCTATTTCAATACATCAAATGTGTTGGTTCCACTCGATTTTCACAAAATGTACACATTTGCCTATCGCCATTTCAATACATCAAATGTGTTGGTTCCACGCAAGATCCACATTAAGAGATACCATAGAATCAGTTATTTCAATACATCAAATGTGTTGGTTCCACAAACATTTTGGGAGACATAACAGCATTAATTTCGGATTTCAATACATCAAATGTGTTGGTTCCACTACTGGCCTTTGGGTAGTTGCCGAAGGCCTTATTTAATTTCAATACATCAAATGTGTTGGTTCCACGTGAAATCTCGTAGTAGAAAATTTTGTAGTCCATATTTCAATACATCAAATGTGTTGGTTCCACGTTAGAGTTGAATGGAACGATCTTTCCATCAACTAGGATTTCAATACATCAAATGTGTTGGTTCCACGCACTGGTCATCGCCACAATCAACATCATCCTGTCCAATTTCAATACATCAAATGTGTTGGTTCCACTATACCTTACTAATACTTGCGCTATATTCGGCAACATTTCAATACATCAAATGTGTTGGTTCCACCAGAGTGCAGCCCACCAGGGCCACGCGGATGTACTCATTTCAATACATCAAATGTGTTGGTTCCACTCAATGTTAAACATACTGATCCTCCCTATTTTATAGATTTCAATACATCAAATGTGTTGGTTCCACTGCTTGGATGGACGGTAAGGTAAGGGGATATTGAATATTTCAATACATCAAATGTGTTGGTTCCACAAACTTCCCACCTGACAAACCGTCGGGCTTGTTTTAATTTCAATACATCAAATGTGTTGGTTCCACACATTTTCTCACCTCCCATCACATAAACCTTATGTTATTTCAATACATCAAATTTGTTGGTTCCACGCCTGCCTTTGGATTTATTGGGTGTTTCTGCCCATATTTCAATACATCAAATGTGTTGGTTCCACAATGGCTTCATAATCATAGTAGTAACGCCTTGATTTATTTCAATACATCAAATGTGTTGGTTCCACCTCACGCTGGTTTGATATGTCCGCCTTCTGCTGGTATTTCAATACATCAAATGTGTTGGTTCCACGTGGACATGACCGAGCCACTGGGTGTCATCGTTACGAATTTCAATACATCAAATGTGTTGGTTCCACATCAAAAATACCGGTCACGTTACCAGTGGTTGAGCTATTTCAATACATCAAATGTGTTGGTTCCACTTACCTGCACAATAAATTCATCTGGTACATTCTCGATTTCAATACATCAAATGTGTTGGTTCCACGAGAATTGCTTGCCTGTCATTTCCTTGTTTTGGAGTTATTTCAATACATCAAATGTGTTGGTTCCACGTAACCACTTTTAACATTTACCGCACCTCCAATTTTTATTTCAATACATCAAATGTGTTGGTTCCACCAGGGCATCGGCAAGCAGGTGTTCATCCCCCCACATTTCAATACATCAAATGTGTTGGTTCCACCATCGACACAACCAATCAGGTTAATAATCTTCACAATTTCAATACATCAAATGTGTTGGTTCCACAACTCCAACTTCTCAAACACGCCCCACTTAATTCTGATTTCAATACATCAAATGTGTTGGTTCCACTGGGAACATCCAGGCTATTAAACTATTCTTCGAAAATTTCAATACATCAAATGTGTTGGTTCCACGCTATAGACAGGTGTGACTTTGGGCCGACGTTGTTATTTCAATACATCAAATGTGTTGGTTCCACTCTTCCCCAAATACGGTAAATCTCCCGAATAGGCAGATTTCAATACATCAAATGTGTTGGTTCCACTATAACCTCGGCCTGTGGGTATTTGATCGTGCTATATTTCAATACATCAAATGTGTTGGTTCCACCGGGAACGCGGGGCGGCCAGTGCTCGGGCATTAAAATTTCAATACATCAAATGTGTTGGTTCCACGCCTTAGCTGAGTTAGACGAGAGGGGGCGGGGGTAGATTTCAATACATCAAATGTGTTGGTTCCACTACACAGAGTTTACCGCTATTTACAGAGTGAACCAGATTTCAATACATCAAATGTGTTGGTTCCACGATCATATACTACCTCGCCAGGATTGGAGTAACGGTATTTCAATACATCAAATGTGTTGGTTCCACATGACAGACAGCCTGGAAATTGGCCTGCGGTGATGATTTCAATACATCAAATGTGTTGGTTCCACGTTATTTATGAAGCTATTAAAAAAGTCTATGGCATATTTCAATACATCAAATGTGTTGGTTCCACACTTTCCAGCCGAAGCAAGCTGGAATCAGAAATAATTTCAATACATCAAATGTGTTGGTTCCACGGAAAGGCAGGTCGGGTGATGGGTAAATCAAAGATATTTCAATACATCAAATGTGTTGGTTCCACGTATGCGTATGTCTTAGTGAGTGCGGGGTCAAACTTATTTCAATACATCAAATGTGTTGGTTCCACTTAAAGGCAAATCAATGGTGCCGGGTTGGAAAGATATTTCAATACATCAAATGTGTTGGTTCCACCTGCCCACGCTGCCATTATTACAAAGAGCGTCACAAATTTCAATACATCAAATGTGTTGGTTCCACTACCGCTCACGGTCCTTTTCGGTTATATCAACGTATTTCAATACATCAAATGTGTTGGTTCCACACAGGATGCGAGAGAGCTTATGTGGAAAGATGAATGATTTCAATACATCAAATGTGTTGGTTCCACGTACGCTTACTCGGGAAAACACCCTGATTTATACCGAATTTCAATACATCAAATGTGTTGGTTCCACCTTTTACACCGCTTCCGGAGACAGTGATATAAACATATTTCAATACATCAAATGTGTTGGTTCCACAAGGCCACCAACGTCTACCCTGAATCCTATTTCGTATTTCAATACATCAAATGTGTTGGTTCCACGTACAGCATAGCTCCACCGGCCAAGGACGGCAAGGATTTCAATACATCAAATGTGTTGGTTCCACTCTCCAGGTAGTTGGGTCCGGCCGCCTGTAAGTCATTTCAATACATCAAATGTGTTGGTTCCACACCGTTCCCATAAATGGCACCGCTACGATAAGCATATTTCAATACATCAAATGTGTTGGTTCCACAGGAGATATTCAGAATGAGAATGCCAATAAGAACCAAATTTCAATACATCAAATGTGTTGGTTCCACGTGCATTGCGCAGATAAAGCCGACCACTTGTTATATATTTCAATACATCAAATGTGTTGGTTCCACAGGGCGCTGGAGCGCATTATCTGGGGTACAAAATTATTTCAATACATCAAATGTGTTGGTTCCACGCATTGGTTGTCTCCATCAAAGAAGACCTAAAAAAATTTCAATACATCAAATGTGTTGGTTCCACGGCGGGGGAGGCCAAGGAAGGGTAACGGGGGTAATGAATTTCAATACATCAAATGTGTTGGTTCCACTGGCCAATGCGCTGCAATAATCATCCCACGGTGTAATATTTCAATACATCAAATGTGTTGGTTCCACTCTAAAAAACTACCTGCAAACAGTTAACTACCAAGATTTCAATACATCAAATGTGTTGGTTCCACAAATCGGCCTCTCCAAATATCGCACCTCCCTCACTATTTCAATACATCAAATGTGTTGGTTCCACTTGTACCGGACACTTTACGAGAGCATGGTTTTACTTATTTCAATACATCAAATGTGTTGGTTCCACGTGGCCAGGCAACTAGATGAAAAACTGTTTAAAAAGATTTCAATACATCAAATGTGTTGGTTCCACTTTATTTTTCAATAGGGGGAAGTGAGCAATGTTGATATTTCAATACATCAAATGTGTTGGTTCCACAACCAAGCAAGAGTACACAAGGGCACAGTGGCAGATATTTCAATACATCAAATGTGTTGGTTCCACGCATTGTTTTGTTCTTCTTTACCACCCACGCAACATATTTCAATACATCAAATGTGTTGGTTCCACGAGGGGGAGGGTAAATCTCTGGGGCTTTTTAGCCCTATTTCAATACATCAAATGTGTTGGTTCCACGAAAGCCGCGGTGGATCCGTGGCTGTGGCTAGAAATTTCAATACATCAAATGTGTTGGTTCCACTAATATAATACGTTAAGTATATTATGCTACATATCGATTTCAATACATCAAATGTGTTGGTTCCACCAAGACAAATTGGATATTTTCTGCCTTATAAACAATCCTCTAAGGGGCATTATATCAGGCTTTCGCACTCATTTTTCCAAGTGATCCCCACTTTCAGAATAAATATAATCCAAAGAACCTCTTCCCCACTACTTTCAAACACTTAACATTATAACTCTATAATCTCACTTGGAAAAAATCAAATAATAATTGACTCCGGGTTAACTCCCGTATTCCCAATACTTTCTTCGTGGAAAGAAGACTCGCTTATAGTTTGAATAAAGGTTACAAAGTCATGGTCTGGATCAATAGCCTTCTTTAATTTCCCTTTAAGTTCCAGATAGTTTCCCGGGGTAATGTGTCCCCTGAATACAGATTTTTGATAATGTTTCAGATATTGTTTGCAAATTTTAAATATTTTAGCAACCCGTTTCTCGCCCACATCGTAAAAAACAATTGCATAATTATAATTTGGCTTGTTCACTTTTTATCCTCCATGCAGAAAGGAACGAAGTTTTTCCCTTCCAAAATATGCTTAATTAACTTGTATCCGTCTAACCGAATAGCTTGTTTATAGCTACACCTCCTTTTTAAGGTTTGATGTTCAAACGTTTGGTTCAGCCGTTCTTCAAAGGCTTCAATAAACGTTTTGCGTCCAATCTCGTTTAGCAAGGCGTAATTCAGCTTTTTATCAAAATGCTTTTCCACTGTAATTTTACGGTTGTTTACACAATCAAAAATAGTTTTATAAACTAATACCGGTTTAAATACTTCCGATAAATCCAAGCTTAAAGAAAAACGTCTCTCTGCAGGTTCGTGCAGAAAAGAAATAGTTTGATTCAAGTGGGTATGGTAAATTTCCGTAATTGTTTTTGTGTACAACAAGGTATTACCAAAAGATATCAGGGCATTAATGGGATTGTCAGGCGGACGTTTTACCCTCTTGTTCATGGCAAAAGACTCGGGCAGGATTAACCGAAAAGTCTGATAAAATCGAGCCCAAATTTCCCCTTCAATACGCAGCAACTGTTTAATATCGCCGACAGCATCGGCAAGGCGCGAAACATCTTTGCGCAGCCAGTCCAGATAATCTTTTAGCTCACTTTTCCCATGCCGGTAGTAATGGTACAGCACAAAGTGAATATTTTTAGCAATCCCTTTAACAATCGGCCCGGCAATCTTTAACCTGTTTTGCTCATAAGCCAAAGCCTGAGCAACCGTCAGCCTCCCGCTCAATAATTGTTCTTTGGGATAAAATGTCCCGATGTAATTTTCATAATAACCAAAGAAATGCACCACAATGCCTACTTTAGCTAAAAGTTGAAGCAATTTTGTACTTAGGGTGATTTCATTAAAACAATACAGCTCCCGCGTATCCTTAATGGGGAGATAAAAATTACCGTCTTCTTTGCGGAACACAATTGAAAAATCCTTCTGATACAAATCTCCGGTTGAAAAAATATATCGGGTATCACTGCTCTTACCTATCCTCCATCCCTCCCTTTAGATGAAACAGTATTCGTAATATGCACATTTTTTACAAATCGGCTTCCGGATAGGAGGCGGCGGCAGCTCTCGATTTAAAAATTCCTCTATCTGGCGGTATTGGACCTTGCGTTCCTCTATCTCTCCTTCCGTCAGCATCAAAGTATGAACGCTTTTGCTTTGTTTGTTTTTTTCCAGGCATTCCAAACGCCCCTTGCGTATAATTCCTTTATCGTGCAAAACAACGAGATAAAACTCTAATTGAGCCTTGGCCGCTGCCAGATCGGCATCAGATTTTTTGATTTCTGTAACATATTCCGCCGTTAATTTATCTAGCTTGATACCGTCCAGTGCTATCTCTTCTTTTCCCTGCTTTTTTAGTTCATGCAGTACCTTGCCAATCCGTACATCTTCCGAATTGTCCTCCAGATTTAAATTGTGGTAAAACAACCAGCACTGCCTTTGGCAATGCGTATAATAATTGACTACCGTTCCGGTCAGCATTATAAAAATATCCCTCCATAATATTTTTCCAACGCTTCTCTGTCCAAAACCCCATCTTCGACGAAACGCTCCCCGCCATCAATAAAATAATAGCCGCCATATTCCTCGGCACCGGCGGGAATTTTGTCCCGGAATACCGAAAAGGTAAAGTAGGACATTTTTAGTGCCAATCTGGAATACTCCACCATACGCTGAGCGTAGCCCATTTCCCGATTGCCGCTTAAAGCCTTGAATTCCTCCCACACCTGATATCCGTCCAAGTCCTCCCAGACATAAGGGATAAAAAGCTGCCAGTTACGATCAATTAAGCGCATTTGCTCTTCTATTTTCTTACAATTAAACTGTGCACAATTCTCATCAAGATTAGCCAGGTTTTTCTCATTGGCTTTACTTGTTTGAGCAATTAGATCTGAAAAAACCCGGACGTAAATTTCGCCAAATTGTTTTTTCTGAAGATTTTGCCGTATGGCAGGATCCTGGATAGAATAGCTCAGCCTGGCATCCCCCCTGTAAATAAACGATGCATCATCCAAATCAAAAAAGTAAGCAACAGCACCTCCGACATTCAGACATGACCTATTGATCCTTCCCAAAAATTGTTCTTCGGCATCGGGAAGAGAGATATCTTTAAAACCGGTTTCCATATCAATGTTGACACCTGCTTCGATGACCTGAGTGGCGATGAGAATCAGTTTCTCACCGCTGTCGATCCGCCGGATGACCTGATCCCTCCTGGCAACATTGTCGTCACCCGTAAGCAAAACAACATTACACGCTTCTTTGCAAAGCTCGTAAAATTCCCTGGCTGTCCTTTTCTTGATGAATTCCACCAGTACTCGTTTACCCTGGAAACGCAAAACTTCTTCTTTCAATTCCTCCAGAGTAATCTTCCCTTTTTCCAACAGAGAAAAATCCAGCCGAACTCTTCCTTGGAAGAGCGGGTGCCTGTAATACCTTTGCGGATCTTCCACCAGTGTGGCAAATTGTGCGTCCACCGTCCTAAGCATTTGATCCAGCTGCGGCAGCGTAGCCGACATCATGATGATTTTAATGTGCAGCTGTTGAGCATAACTCTGCAGGAAACTAATTATCTCCCGCCAAATGCTATTTTTATAACTTTGGATTTCATCAAGGATCACCACACTGTTGCATAGTTTGAGCAAAGGAAAGCACTGCTCACGCCCACAGCCAAACAAAGCATTGAAAAAGTTAATATGAGAAGTCAAGACAATTGGATAATTGTTAAAAATATGATCCAGCCAGGCCACCTCATAATTATCTTTGCGGTCGTCTCTACCCATCACAACCGGCGTGATGGAGTTGATTACCACCAATTGATCACCAAAAAAAGGATGCATGGTTTTTCTGGTCTGTTCCACCAGGGTATTAAAGGGGAAAATGTAAAAGACATTATTTATCTTGGAATCCATCTCCAAAACACGCAGGGCAAGGTTGATAGCCATATTGGTTTTTCCAGCCCCCGTAGGTGCTTCCAGGTAATATATATGGGCATCTCGCCGGGCCAGCAAGTTCTGCTCAGTTTCTAAAAATAATTGATTGCGCAGGGCATTGATCGGATTTCCACTAAAGGCTGCGGGATCTTTCTGGTATTGACGAATGCTCCGGCAGATAGCGCTGCCATCGTAGCACCGCTTTAAATTTTCACCGCCATTTTGAATTACCGCAGGCCGCATGGAGTGGCCTGTCATAAACTCCTGTGTGGCACAGTAATCGCAGCCTGTAATTAAAGCGTATAGCAATCGGCACAGGATATAGAAGCTGAGCGGCTGTTCAACCACTCCAGACTCCTGCATATAATAGCGGACATACTCAAAAATACTGCCGTCCAGTTCGCTTTGGTAATATTTTTCATCCCAGGTTTCTAGGTTAGAAAAATCATGTCCGTTATCTAATTTTCCGTGGTGTCTACAGATACAATAGGCAAAGGCTGCCAGGCATTTTTGTACGGCCTCCGATGGATTATTAAGCAGGATCTTGTACATATGATCAATATAAATATAAGCGGAAGCCAGGGCATGATGGGTATTTCTTGCCTGTCTGCGATCGGCTCCAAACGATGCGTTTTCCAACACCTCGTATTGATAGCGGGGATTGATTTTTCCCGCATCATGCAAATAAATGGCATATAGAAACATTAGATAGACTGTTTGTGCTTCTTCTCCCCGAAAACCACAGGCGGCAATCAATCTTTGGATAATTTCGCCCATTCTTTTCTGCTCGCAATACACCTCGTAATAGCGCAGCGTTAGTTCGGAATGGGCCAACAGGGTTTCCGTTTCCCTGATGCCGCCGGTTTTCCTGGTATGGGCCAGATAACGAGCATCTTGCAACAACACCGGGGTAATCAATTTAATCTTTTTCATGGGCCAACCTCCGAATTAAGGCAAACAGGAAGCCGAAACCGATTCGACTTCTCTGCACTGTAATTCGCTGTAATTCACTGTAATTTAATAGAAGCAATACTGTCGATCCCCGTCCGTATAGAGAAAGGAGGGCAGCGCCGCTTCGGGGATGGTACCATTGGTAAAAACATAACGCCTAAATTCATAAAAATTATAGTTTGGTACCAAACCGATCGGAGCCGTTTCCACAAATAAATACCGGGAAGGTCCGCCTCCATCCAGAGCTTTGAGATCCCCTTCGTACAAAAACAGCGAATCAATACGGGACTGTCTTGAAGGAGAAAGCTCCACCATAAGCACATCCTCGATTTGGGCTGGAAAATCATTGCGGCCTAAATAGGGAATATAAACGCATTGCCCCTGCAGCAGATTGCTGCAAAGCTTGTCCCAGACAACATCATCCAGATTATGCTGGGCCAGGAAAATCGTCCAACTCGGATTTTCCAGCCATTGCTCCCGCACCTGCAAATTACCGCCTTTTTCCTTAGAAGCATATCCCACACTGTTGTTGAAGTATTGTATCTTCTTAGTAAAATATCCGTTTTTACCATTGGGGACTACAGATACTAGCAGGGAAGAAAGCACCTCGTAGAATTCCGGAAAGACTCGCTCTTCCTGTCCGTGGAGTTTGGCATTGCGGTAACCACTCAAGCCTAAAACCGCTCCCAAGAGCCCCAGCAAGGCGACTTTGTGAATATTGTTATAGGTAAAATAAACCTGGGTGTTCACGTCGGGCTGCCGGAAGCAAGCCGCCGGGCCGGAAAGAGTGAAGCACAGACTTTTCATCGTCTCCACCTCTTAATAAATAGACTGAACACTGCACGGAAGTGACCCGTAATCTACCTCCACAGTGTCTAAATTGCAGTAAAGTTCTACAGATTGGATTTCCCCCTGGCGTGGTTCTAAAACTTTGGCCAGTTTGCTCAGGTCGTACAGAATATGATCTCCTTTCTTTCGTACCGTAACATAGCGGTCCAAATTGGCCAGAAATAATTGGCTGTCCTCTTTCAATTCGATAAACAAGGCCAATTCATTTTCACACCCGCTTTTGGAATTGGTATTAAAAGCTGTGGTGGCCACTCTTGCCGCCCATTTGAATTTTTCGTACGCTTCGCTGGTATAACCCTCAAAGCCGTCGGCCAGCTCAATAAAAACGTTGTAATTGGCCGGATTAACTGAAAATGAATATACATAATGCGCTTCATCAGTAACAATCTTGGTCCCCATCGAAGATGCCAGTTTTTCCTCACTTTTTTCGTTAGAATTGCGAAATGGCGAAAGAATCTCCTGGGTCAGCACATGGGTATCCTCAAAAAGGTTGCGTCCCTGGTTGATTTGTACCGCCCCCGTGATGCTAATGTTCTGTTTTTTCTCAGCGAAAGTAGCGCCGAAATTCATGACATCTATAGCAGAAAACAGCCTGCTTAAAACCTCTTTAGAAGAAGTTTTTTCATCCAAATTCCCGAAGAGGTACGTATATCTCTCGTTCAGATCTCTAGGCTGTATCTTTTCGCCTTCTTTATCAGTTTGCATGCTTTTCATGCTTTTAATATAAAGTACCGGCTCACCTTGCATCTGCCACATACGCTTCATCGGATATTTAAGAGCTTTATCGCTGCCAAAGATATGATTGTCGGTAGTCGTTTTGGGATATCCGGACAGGTCGGCATTGAAATTGGCCATATAAGCACCGACGGCAAGAATTCCATACACTCTATTTTCCTTTTTCATTTTCAGCAGCCTCCTTATTATTCTCATTACCTTTGGTATCTTTATCTTTGTCCTTATAATAAATAATGCTGTTTGCCGCAAAGCCATAGAACAGAGCATCCAGGTTAATGGGTTCCTCTTCTTCAGGTTCATAGGAAGATACGATACTCAGCATATTGTTAAAACGGGAATAATCAATATCAATGTCGTAAGCATATTTTTGAAAATGCTTACGATGTTCTCTTTTGACGTCCTCCACACTTTTGGCAGACGCAATCCCGCGCCACAACACATCATAATGTAGTTTCTGGGCTTTGCTCCGACTGAAATAATAATAAAGGAGTTGTCCCATCGCCAGATAAAATTCCATAGCACTTTGGCAGGCAACATGTTCTTTTTTACTATCGGTTTTGGTGACTTTTTCTTTTAAGGCAATATACGCCTCTTCAATGGCATATCCCATATCGTTTTCCCCCTCACGAAAATAATTTAAAAGTGCTAACCGGACATTCAGTGCATAAGCCAGGGCGGATATATACCCCAAATTTTGCAGTCGGGCCAGGAGCACTCCCATCGTGGCCTTGTCGACACAGTTTTGCATGGGGTAATCGTTTCCCTTCCTTAACCAGGAATGCAGTGCTTCTCGCGTCAACATGATTTGATCGACCAACACTTTAGGTAATTTATCAGTAACTTGAATTTTTTCCACATAATAATTACGGACCAACTGTCCCCCATACAAATAGGTGTTGATATGTACCTCCACAGCGCTCAGCATGTTAAGAGTTCCGCCCGGATAGTTGGAGACATCCAGGTAATTTTCGAAAACCACCGGTTTGTCCATCCGGTCCTTAAAGCTGGGCAGAAAGTCATAATCATCCACCGTTAAATCCATTCCCCTATCTAAATGGACATAAACGGCAGATCTACGCACTTTCATCTCACCTGCCACGGCAAATAGTCCCGGATGATCATGTTTGCCGATGGGGAAATAACCGGTATAGAGGGATTTCCCTTCCCTTTCCTGTCCATTAAGCCACAAAAACAATTTGCGTAATAATACACCTTCCTCGGCAGTGATGCGATAAGGGACTTTAAATGCCGTTGTTTTGTGTTCCAAGTAGGGCTTTTTAGCATTCATGCCCATATTTACGTTAGATAACCCAAGCACCTGATCATTGCTTTTGATATTATAGCTATTACTGTTAAATATTTTAGGGAGCAAGTAACGTCCGCTTTCATAAATATAGTCATTTAATTTAGCATCCAAAAATAGTTTAATATAGTAGTTGTCTTTAATGTTATGCTGATTAATCATTTCTCCTACCGTTTCCAAAGAAGAAAGAAAACGTGTTTTGCTTTTCTCAATGGTTTCAGCTTGGAGCGGCTCATATCCTGCGGTTTTTAGAATTTCGGCACTTTCTTTATCCCTGACACCAAGCAAGGCCTTGAAATAACGGTCAATATGTTCCCTTAACTCAGATTGCACACCTCCCACCCCAAAGGTATCGTGTTTGCAGAACAAAGTGAACAAATTATTGCTATGGATTTTCTTCTTGGGATCTACCGGTTTATTCATTTCGATCAAACTGCTAGCAAAATCAGCTTGTTTAAACCACTCCAACAAAGGGTCGTTTTCGGGCCAAACCATTTTTTTCGTTACATAAAATTCATCCATCCCGCCATATTCATTTAAACGGATATACAATCCGGGTTTTAGCCGGTAATTTTGTACAACCATTGTATCTACATCAAACTCGGGGTATTGAGTCTGGTGGCTGGTAAATTCATTTAGCAGTTCCTTTAGCATTGTTTCACCTCCCGGCAATACAGTAGCCAAATCCCAGTCCATTTTTTTCCAACAAGCCTACCGCCAAAGCAATGAAGGCCAACTGCTGGGCCCAAGGATAGGGCTTTATTCTCAGCCGCACTTTATGGCCTAGCAGGATAGCTCCTTTTCCTTTATAGCTGGTAACTATTGGTTTTTTATTAAGCATTTCAATATGCTCAAAAAAAAGTTCTTCCGGCGCAGTAAAAGATGCATCCAAAGCTTTACACTTTTTTAACGCATTCACATGTATGCGCTCAGACAGAAGCCCAAGGCCATTCTCCGGCAGCCAGCAGCGATTATTATATGTGCAAATAATAGGCGTTAATGTAACCAGCTCCGTGATAGGCTTTTTAATATAATTATTTAATTCGGTTGAAATAACCTTAACTGTGCCTTTTGCCTTTGGTAAATATTTTTTCATTTTAAGAGCAAACTCCAGGCTCAGCGTACGCAAGTGGAAGCAGTACATTCTTCCTTTGCGGTAGATCCGGTCAGCCTCCAGGGGATAGGGTGCACAGAATACGTAGTGCTTAAATGTATTCTGATGATGAAGCTCCTTTAGTTGTTCATCAAATATCATGCTGTTGTTGGTAAGATGTGCCAAAGCAGACTGCACCTCACTTGCGAATACATCTTGGTTAAATCGAACAGTCGATAAGATCTCATAGTAGTAATGCGTCATTTTCTCACCTTCTTTCAATGCTATAATATTTGTTTAGTTGCATCAATAACCATATAAGACAATACCGTATATAGCAAAATACGTCAATATTTTTTAATTATTTTTTTAATTATTTCCAGTTGCTATTTTAATATTTTTGGGTATACTACTTATTGAAACAAGCCATGTATTGAAATATGCTTTATTATTTGTTAAGTGTTGATTCCGCAACCTTCACATTCTGATGTTTAAATTGTCTTCGAAACCGAAACATAGCGTTTGTTTCAATTACAAAAGACAGCACCCTTCTTGTAGGATGAAGGAATGTTGTCTTTTATTCCTTTTGGAACAAATATTTTGAAACTCTAATTATACAGGGATTTATTCCCTTCATATACAGATTAAACAACAACTACTCCGCACTTTTCACTACACCCAAATGGCTTGATAAACCTATTCTTCACCTTTAATATCCTGACGCCACCTTTCCCATCCCTCTGGCTATCAGGAAACAGTTGCAGACAGCCCTCCAGTAATATATAAAAATAAATAATAATCCCATCTCCCATCCCAGAAAAATATTCGCTATTACGAATGTTCTTTTGTAAATAGGAGATTATTTGACCATTAGTTTAGAAGCCACCCTCCAAGTTAATTTTAGTAGATTTTAGTAAACCTAAATTATTATCTGCGTTTTTATATCTCCTGTAGATCCTTACGGTTTATCTTTATCTTATTTCCTTCAATATTACGGAAGTATCAGGGGTGAGTGTCACGGTTCTCATTCTGATGTACCTATGTCACAATTACGATGAAATATAGTTAGAATAATAGCATGTGAAAGGAGCTGCATAATGCATATTAAACCGTCTACAACAATCCGACAGAATTATAATGCCTTTTCTAAATTCTGCCATGAACTTGACGAGCCAGTAGTGCTTACGCGCAATGGGGAAGCCGATTTAGTGGTAATGAGTCATGCGGCATTTCGACGCATGGAGGCCCGCATCAAATTCAATCCAAGTTACTGGTTGCAGAAAAGCAGATTGCTGAAGGTGAACAATTGATTGAACATGATGAAGTCATAGCAAGGATGCGGAGGAAGGTCGATGTCGCAAAAGTCGGGTTTTCCTTCATACCGCCCTTCATCCATTGAATTACGAGCCCATTAAATGCCAGAGTATAGAAATTTGCGATAAACTTTTTATACCCTTCTTTAACCTTCATATTGCAGGAAATTTCGTTAATCACACCTATAAGCAGTTCATTTATAACAGAATATAGGTACATATAATAATCCAATAATTATTCCAATAATTACAGAAGTAAGAAACCTTTTTATAATCTTAATTGCAATGGCTGAGAAAAGACAGCCTATAAGAATAGAAAGTGAAATGGCTAGGGAGCTTATGACAAAGCTAATGTGATCGCCGGAGATACGACATATGAATGCAAGTTGCATATTCTTGGTCCATTTCTTATACTTCCCAATAAAATCACCCCCAATAAAATTACATGTTCTTAATTTGGTAAATTGTATATAATGTAAATAAGAGGTGATTTATTATGTTCAAAAATAAGTTTCTTAGAGGCATTGCATTGTTTTTTGCTGTCTGCCTCGTCCCCTTAGTAGGTTCACTGAATCACGTCATAATGGAGCAACTTACAAAAAACAAAAAAATGTAGCGGTTGGTGTTCCTAGGTAATGAGGGGGTGCGAGGCGCCCCGTGGACCCGGCCCGGGAGAATTTTATCCACATGGTGGGGTTTGGATTCCTGTTGATGCTGATAGTATTTATCACCTATAACGACGTTTTACAGCTTATATGAAAAAAGTGCCTTCGCCCTAAGTATTACGGACGGGGGATGCCCTTTTATACAGACGCTACCGGACTAAAAATTTGAGACTATACCAAAAAATTGGACCGGCCGGGCATGCATAACCCGGTCTTCTATTTTGCGTATTATTAACATGATACGCAATAGCAGGGGTCAGGGCCTAAAATGATGCCGTATTCACGGGGAGGCCAGAGAGGAAGCTAATTAAGAACGCCGAGAGGAAGGGATAATAAAAGACCGAGTTTATATGCTCGGCCTTTTATCGTTTATACCCGATTCCACGAGATAACTGGTAACTAATGTATTGGTTTAAGCTGATATTTTCTTCCTTTGCTCTCTCTGCAAGAGTACGGTGGAGGGATTTCGGTATCCTTATCCTGAGTTGACCGGAATATTCCTCTCTGGGTTCGGGTACAGAACGTCCCAGCTCCAGGCAGGTCTCTATCCAGTCCCTTTTAGCTTGATTTAGATTATTAACAGCTTCCTCCGGTGTTTCCCCGTCGGACATACAACCGGGAAGTAGAGGAATTTCGGCCAGCCAGCCTCCACCTTCATCCTCGGAAAGTTTTTTAAGTTTAATCTCGAAATCTATATTGAGGTAATAATCTAAGTTTTTCATTATTCTATATCATCCTTTTTCTTCTAGTTTTTTAATCAAGGTTATCGCCTTTTTAACATAAACCGCTTTTATAGGGCGTTCTTTCGGTATTGAGAGGATGTCTGGCAGCTTACGATGGTAATATGTAAAATGACTGGAACCCTTTCGTGGTTGTCTACAGTCGAAACCGAACCGTCGGAGTAATTTGTCCAGGTCTTGGGATTTAACGTCTTTTGGATTGTTTACTATCTGTGTGTATAGTTTATCTAATTGCGTCATTTCCTTTTATCACCACCTTCTTAAATATCATGATACCACATATGGAACCAACAATCAACGGACGCTTAAAATAGATAGAATAGATAATAGGATAGATATAGATAGGAATTTGCTTTTCCATCTCACTGATAACACAGTATATTATTGCCCGTCAAAGATATAATTGTCGCTGACCGGCCTTGGCGGCTGTATTGTCCTTTTCGGCTGTACCGGTTGCGTTGCCGCAACCGGAAATAACCACCATTAAGCTGATTAAGAGCAATGAAATAACACTTATTTTGGAAAATTTCATGACATAAACCTCCTTCTTTCTCCATTTTGGTTGTCCCTTGATCATCTGTCCCCACTAGAAATGAAAATTTGTTGAATGCTAATTTATTCCTCTGGTAAGAACAATGGGGTTCCAGTATGTCCAATATAAACTCATTCAAGTTTACATGATTGGCAGACCACATTTTAATCATTAGAATGAAAAGTAAAATAAACTGAAGATCTAAAAATTTACTCACAATCAAATGAGATGGTTTTCACTGTGCAGAATGATGGACAAATTTGCTTAGGGTCAGGCCTAATCCATGTTTTCAAGAATCAAGTTGACTCGACCCTTAGGGTGGGGTTTATAATAATCAGAAAGGCGGGATAGTGGTGGAGAATCGAATTAAAATCGGCGATTTTGTAAAATTAACCGGAAGTACATTAAAAACCGTTCTCTATTACCATAAGATTGGTCTACTTCAAGAACCGGAGCGCTCTTCGGGGGGATACCGCTTATACGGACCTGCGGAGTTAACTCGTATGCAGATAATAAAACATTTAAAATGCCTGGGGTTGGATCTGAAGCGCACCAAAGAAATCTTGGGAGATATACACAACCACAAAACCTTGCGGGAAGTCTTACAGTCTTTGCAAGCCGAACTTCTAAGCGAGAAAAAAAGCCTTGAAGAAAGAATAGCGAAAATTGAAAAGATGCTGAGTGAAGACACAGTTCCCCTGGACGAGGATAGTTTTGCATCTCCTTCTTTTCAAATGATTATGGATATACTGGGACCGGATCAAATCGAAAAATATGCCCGAACCTGCCCGGAACTCTTTGATCAGCAACGGAAAGTGTATAGCATCTTGGATGATTTCCAGTGGGGTGAGGATTACCAGGAAACTTTTCGAGCCTTGGCAGAGTTTTTTAAGGCACATCCCCAAGAATATCAAATCTCCTTAGATTATGGGGCGCGTCTTGCCAGGCTGGCCCAACTGTCGGAAGATGATCCGGAGGTTGAAGCTCTGGCCCGTGAATCTGCCGAGTTTATCAAAAGTATGCCTCAATTAATGGAGATATTAGGCAAACAAGCGGGAATAAAAAAACCTCTTGCAAGCTTATATAATGACATGGTGGCGAACGTTATCTCGCCGGCCCAGGTAAAGCACGGGCAACTTCTCCAAAAATACCTCGCTTCAGGGACTAACTTAGCAGGCGATTGTGACCCCCCGGCTTTGTTAAAGGATAATAAAAAATAGCCGGTAAATTGCTGCCGAGGGATGGAAAAGATATCTCTTGATTTATTTATCCAGAAGATCCTAGACAAGATTAGGAGGTAATTTTCATGGAAGATAATACTAAATTGTCAAAGCAAAAAGCCTTTCTTATGCCGATAATAATTTTGATTGTGCTGGGCGCTGTCTTATTCATGCCCGCAGGTTCGTTACGGTTTTGGGAGGCATGGATTTTTTGGTCGGGATTCTCTGTCTTGACGCTTTTTATTGCGATCTATTTTCTAAAAAAAAGTCCCGAACTTTTGTCGAGACGAATGCAGTATAAAGAAAAGGAAACTACGAGAAAACCTCCCGCCTTCTTAAACTTATATTTCCTCTGTTACGTAATACCAGGCCTTGATTTTCGTTTTCATTGGTCGACTGTACCGGTTTGGCTTGTTATTGCTGCGAATGCCATTGTTTTTCTAGGCTATATATTTATTATCTTAGTTTTTAAGGAAAACAGTTATGCTTCCACTGTTATACAAGTCGAGAAAGAACAACGGGTTATAACAACCGGTCCCTACGCCATAGTTCGCCATCCGATGTACCTGGGGCTGGTATTAATGATATTGTTCACCCCTCTTGCGCTTGGTTCTTATTGGGCCATAATACCTGCTCTTCTCTGTATACCGATGAATGTATTTAGGATAATAGGCGAAGAAGAAGTGCTGTTACGAGACTTAACGGGGTATAAAGATTATTGTTTAAAGACACGTTATCGTTTGATACCATTAGTTTGGTAAAGAGTTCGAAAGTAAGTTGGAAGCGCTAGGATAAACTTAAAACAGACAGTTATATTCTATTATGGACCTGTGCATAATAATGAAAACGAAGAGTTATATCTTAGAGTTGCAATCCTATTAAAATCCCCCAAAGAACCGCCTAATTATATAAACTTAATACAATCTTTTAGGTTTTGTAGAAAAAAGGAAATAATAAAAGACATAAATAGGCAAAGACTTATTTGGAAAAAGAAGGAAATTAAAACATAAATATCTAAGTATATAAAAGCCGTTTTGGAGGTGGGCAAAACCCGTCCCCCACACACCTCACAGGAGGTCAAAAGAGATGCAGGAACAGGCGGTCATGCCCAAAACGGCACCGGTTTAAAAAGGAAGGTTAGAAAAACCTTCCTCTTTTTACTTAATTCAGCTACTTCGGCCCTCATTTTAATCAAGTTTATCCATGAAGCCCAGCCAATCAAACTCGACCGAGCCCTTGACATTTTGATCCTCTCTAATTATAAAACAATACTGGGCCGGCCGGAAAATAGCCGAGCTTGAAAGACAGTTTCAGGTAGATCGCGACTCTATCCATATTTGGATCAACAAGGCCGAGACTGCTTTACGAGAAGCACTGTCACCCAAAAAACCAGGCCCTAAAAAAGATCCTACAGCTCAACTGATCAAAAGAAACGCTGAGTTAGAAATGATAAACGAGCAATTGCAGATACAATTACAGCAGTTATCACATAATTCACAAATCACGGTCGGGGTTAGTCGCCGGCAGCTTGTTCAAAGACCCAGTACCTGCCCCTCATGTGGTTGCGACGTTATCTGGAGAAATGGTACTTATGCTCGTAAGGATGATAAAGTGATGGTTTGCAGTTTCCTGTTGGGGTGCATCTTTGCCTTGAACAATATGTCTTGAATATATACGTTCCCGATGCCTGCGATATTGTTCTGGTTGAGCAAAAAGCTCTTGACAGAGCCTTTCCTGCCTTTAAGGAGACCAACAAAGTGTTCTTCCGTAAACCCGGAATCCCTGATCGGTGTATGACCAAGCTTTGCCGTCATCTTATGGTTTCCTAAATCGCTGCCATTTACGGCATGTACATAACCAAACCACCAGAAGCCGATAGTTAATAACCGCCCGTCATGGATATCAATTCTTAACTGATACTTGTCGGGCAAGGTTTGATCATTTTCATGCAGGATAACATTTCCTCCCATACCAAGGCTTAAAAGAAGCCGGTAATCCTGCTCAAGTTTTATACAAACCCACTTCCCCCTGGATGTAATATGTTCGATCCGCTTGTCCGATAAAATGCTGATGAAATCGGCAGCAGGCATATTAAGACACTTTTCCTCGATTACATGAACGTCTTTGATTATTTGGTTCCTAAATTCCCTGTTTATCTGTTCGGACAACTGAAAAATTTCCGACAATTCAGGCATCTACGTCACCGCTCCATATTAATGATTATCTTAGCTGACCTCACCTTGTACCCATAATGTCAATTAATCATTGCCAACAGCATGGCAATGATTAAAATTATTTCTCCTTTGGTTCAAAATACGAAGGAGGTGTGTCCGCTTTCCTTTTAACTTACCTTTTGCTCAGTAATCCCTTGCCACTAGAACATTTGTTTGGCAGAATGTTGGTAAATAATTTTTCTGGAAAGATAATCCTTAATATCTTAAAGAACAATAGCAGGGGGTTTAATAATGATATCGACAATTTATTTTAATTTTATCACAAAAGATAGACTTTTAGCTTTCCTCGGCAAAGATGACGATAAGAAATTAAAAAAACATGACCTTATTAATGAGATAACAACACTTTTATGCGACAACGAGATTCTGTACAAAAAATTTTTTAACACATTTAAAAAAGAACTTGCAGTATTTCCCACAGAGTTAGAAAAAATTCTCAGTTGCACAACCACTGAGCGCAAGCGCTGGACGGAAGAAGGAAAACTCTCGGTAGTGGAATACCGACAGTTCAAAAAATACGGTAAAGTGCTTTCACATCCGGTTTACAACCGATGGGATATACAACTCCTTTCTCCCGATACTATTGAAAGGTGGCGTGCGGAACATCAAAAGTCTGTTTCCGATAGTAGGAAAACAGCCGCTAAGAAAGCTTTACGCACAAAAACTAAACACGATAACTTAAGGCAAAGCTTTGCTCAGGAGTGGAAGGAAATCCTGGTATCCTGGTACTGCAAAGGTTCACCCGAGCTAGCGGCTACTTTTGAACTTGCATATTGGACAGTCTGGATTTCACGCTGGGCAAAAGAAAACAATCTTAAAAGTAGACGTGCGATAAAATACACTACTGAATACCAAGAAAAAGAACAGATATGTTACACACTAAAAAACAAATCTGTAAAACTACTCTCAAAAACACCTTTTGCCAAGCTTTCTTTTTACATGCCTGATAGCCCTGACAAGATATATATAAGTTTTTGCGATAAGCACTTCGAAGATTTTAAAGATTTTCGGAATAATTTAGGGTTCAATAAGATGGAGTATTATGATAATAATAAAAAATATATAAATAAATGCAATAAATGTATTGTTGATATTGATAAAAACTATTATTCATTATATTATCTAGAAGTTTCGAGCGAAACTTTGTCTGATATTACATTTTCATTCCATACACCGTTCCCTATAGGAAATGAATTCTGGCCTCCCCCAAAGAGCCTACCGGCAATTGAACACTATGAGAACGACGGTATTTTCCGTTTCGGCCGTCCGGTACTTGATGAAGAAAAAATTGTTTACCGGGAGAAGGATGTGTTAAAAAGATTTAATAATGCAATAACTAAATTCCTTTTATATTATCAAGGCTAAACATATGTATAGAAATTGTTTTTTAAACCTTTTCCTTACGGTTTTTCAGGAGGGCTGTAATGAGCCTCAACTATTATCTCTTGCTATATAATGTATATACAGTGTATATTAGAGGTGATAATACTGGTAATAAAAATTCACGGTTTCGAATGGGACGAACATAACATCTGGAAACCACTTCGTCATGGGGTAGAGATAGATGAAGTAGAATCCGTTTTTTATAACCGACCAATTAAGTTCCTTAACACCCGTTCCAACAGACAAATTGCTCTTGGCCGAACCGACGAAGGACGATTTCTAGCGGTTGTTTTTCAAATCAAATCCAATGGCACTATTCGACCTATCACGGCCCGCGATATGACAAGTACAGAACGTGATTATTTCAAAAAGAGGCGATAATATTATGAAATCTAAGATTCCACATTTCAAATCGGAAGAAGAAGAAGCCAGATACTGGGAAATCCATTCAACTACCGAGCATCTGGACGAACTGGTAGAGGTAGAGGATGAAATAGAGATAACGTCACCCCGTCGGAATAAGAAACCGATAAGCATCAGAGTTGATGAGGATGCTTTGGACGCTATTAAAGATATTGCCGGTGAACTGCGTATACCTTACCAAACACTCATTGGAAGTTGGCTTGTTGAAAAACTGAGGAAAGATTATCCTGATGCGCTTAGAAAGCATATTCGCTCCACAAAAGGATAACCGTAAATATCCCTGATCTCATCATAGAAAATATGATGGGTTGTAAAGTTCAACTCTTTTTCCATATCCATTAGCTGTGATATTCCTTTCAGTTTCTATTGTCCTGATAGACTTTTTTCATTAGGATGTCAACAATACTTTTCGCTCGTCTGACCTTTGCGGAAATAACCGACCCGATTGTTGACCATTTCATTTCTCAGGCAAAAACGCAGGGTGTTACCGAAAATCAAAAAACAAAAATATTGGATGATCTAAAAATAATCAAATTGGTTGTTGCTGACAGGCAATAGCAACAATATAATGAAATTGGATTAATCCAATGAGGTATTTTATTATGAGGGTGACAATTAACAGAGAGGCTGATACGCCTGTCTATGTGCAGATTTTTGAACAGGTGCGGCGTCAAATATTATCCGGTGAGCTTTTACCCGGTTTTCGTCTTCCACCGGAAAGAAAGTTGGCTGAAAGCCTTGGTGTAAACAGAACTACCGTATTAAATGCTTACCGTGAGCTAAAAGCGGAAGGATTGGTAGGTTCGCGTGTGGGAAATGGAACCATTGTACTTGCATACCCCGACGAGGAACTGAATCCTGGCAGCATATCTTCACAAGAGCCGACTTGGAATCAGATTTTCAGTCAGTATGCAAATAATTTTAATTCTTATATGGTTAAAGACTTGCTGGCTTTGGCAAACAGAAAAGATGTTATTTCTTTTGCTACCGGAATTGCTTCCCCTGAAACCGGTCCTATACAAATATTAAAAGGGATTGAGCAAGAATTGGTCGAGCAAGAGAATTACAAAGCTTTGCTTCATACCCCGACAGAAGGCTTTACTTCCCTTCGTGAAGCTGTGTGCTGTTTAATGCACAAAAGGGGAGTTTACTGCCGATATGATGAAGTAATGCTGCTTTCAGGGTCACAACAGGGAATTGATCTGGCGGCAAGAATAATAATTGATCCCGGAGACCTGGTTGTTGTGGAAGAGCCTACATTTTTTCCGGCGATTCAGGCCTTTAAAACAGTTGGTGCAAGAGTAATTGGAATCCCAATTGATGATAAAGGTATGAGGATTGATATATTCGAACAGCTTTTGCAAAGATACAGGCCAAAGTTGATATATACAATACCAACTTTCCAGAATCCTTCCGGCACTGAAATGGAACTTGACAGAAGAAAGCAACTTGTAGAGCTTGCATATAAATACAGGGTTCTCATTATTGAGGATGATGCTTACGGAGATCTCTGTTATGAAGGTCATGCCCTCCCTCTGCTGAAGTCGATGGATAATGACGGATATGTTATTTATTTAAGCACTTTTTCAAAAATTGTATACCCGGGTTTGAGATTGGGATGGATTGTGGCACATAAAAAGGTTGTAAAAAAATTCGCCGCGGCCAAACAAATCATGGATTTGCATTCCAACAGTCTGTCACAATGGATCATTGAAAGGTTCATCACAAGCGGATCTTTTGCATCGCATATACATAAAGTTTGCGCAGAATATAGGGCAAGAAGGGATGCTATGTACAATGCGCTATCCCAATATGCTCCGAAAGATTTGCTCTGGAACAGACCCAGGGGTGGTTATTACATCTGGTGCAAACTCCCGGAAGGCGTATCGGCGTCAAAGCTGATTTCAAAAGCCGCGGAACACAAGGTGGCATTCGTACCCGGGTCTCCTTTCTTTACATCGGGCCAAGGTGACGACTTTATTCGCTTAAATTTTACCTTTGCAACATTTAAGGACATAAATGAAGGGATTAAGAGATTATGTGAGGCTATGAAAGAATTGATTGATCATAAAGATCACGATGAGATTTATGCCGATATGGAAATCAACCCCATCGTGTAAAAGGTTCAAACTATATTTAAACGGCTAAAAGGCCATATTGGAGATGCTGACATGGATTTTAAATATGCCAAGAGAATGACGTATTTAAAGGCGTCGGAAATAAGGGAGATTTTAAAAGTAACCGAAAAACCAGAAGTAATTTCATTTGCCGGTGGTCTACCCGCACCGGAACTTTTCCCGGTTGAAGAGATTAAAACAGTCAGCCGGATTGTGCTTGAAGAAGAAAGCGCCAGGGCTTTACAATATACAACCACTGAGGGTTATAAGCCTTTGAGAGAATGGATTGCCAATAGGATGAATTCCAGGTTGGGTACTGAATTTGCATCAAAAAATATACTTTTAACTAATGGATCGCAACAGGCACTGGACCTTTCAGGAAAAGTCTTCCTGGATGAGGGAGATGTTGTGCTTTGTGAAAGTCCAACATATCTTGCGGCAATAAGTGCGTTTAGAGCATATGGATGTAAGTTTATAGAGGTACCCACAGATAATGACGGAATGATACCTGATGAACTTGATAGGATTCTTGAAAGTACCAAAAGGGTGAAAATAATATACATAATTCCTGAATTCCAAAATCCGACAGGAAGAACATGGAGCCTAGAAAGAAGAGAACGACTTGTAAAAGCAGCCATGAAACACCAAGTTATGGTTGTTGAAGATAATCCCTATGGGGAGCTCAGGTTTGAAGGTGAATCCCTGCCTTCTGTGAAGTCTTTTGACCGGATAGGCTGTGTGCTTTGCCTGGGGACCTTCTCCAAAACATTTTGTCCGGGATATAGAATCGGATGGGTTGCCGGAGATAAAAGTGCCATTGATAAATACGTACTTGTTAAGCAGGGGGCTGATTTACAATGCAATACGATTGCCCAGATGGAAATAGCCAAGTACCTTGAATTGTATGAAATAGACGACCATATTAATAAAATACGTGAGGTATATAGGAAACGCAGGGATTTAACCGTTAAAACGATGGAGGAGGAATTTCCTAAAGGAGTAACCTTTACGAGGCCTCAGGGTGGCTTGTTTGCATGGGTTGAACTTCCTGCCGATGTCAATGCAAGGGATGTTTTGGAAAAAAGCCTGGAAAGAAATGTTGCTTTTGTTCCGGGCGGTTCATTCTTCCCCAACGGCAGCAAAGAAAACACCTTCAGAATTAACTATTCCAACATGCCGGAGGACAGAATTGTAGAAGGACTTAAATCCCTTGCCGGTGTTTTGCGCGAATTCGTGCAGCAAGTATAAAACATATCAGGGAGAGGGGAAGTTTTTTTTGAACGTTAAATTTGAACAAATGACACAGGATTATGGGAAAGAGGTTATGGATATCTTTAATTATTATGTGGAAAATAGTTTTGCCGCATATCCAGAGAAAACTCCCTTATGAGTTTTATGGCAAATTTTTTAAAATGACAAAAAATTATCCTGCGTATGTAATTAAAATGGTGATTCCGGATTAGATATTTGAAAAACTCATAAAATGAAGTACCACGTTTACCACATAATAACTTTTAACACAAATTGCTATAATATAATTTGCGGTGCCATGTATGCTAGACTAAAAAAATTCCCTGACCGAATGATTTTGTTATCGGCCAGGGGAGGTCTAATGTAACGCCAAGAATTAAATATATATATCTTAAACCTATAATTCTTATAATAAAGGATCCATAGTTAGTGCGGGGTGCCCCTTCTCTTCAAGAAAGGACATGATTTCCTCGCCGCTGGTACCTACGGTTTCGTCGGCAATCTTATCTATAAAATCCTTACCCAAACCGGCGTTTTCCGCAGCTTCTTCCAGAGCGGGCCGCAGCTCTTCCTTCAGTGACTTGGGCATCCACACCAGTCTGCCCAGACCACCGTCGGCAGGTACAAACTTGGGTGAGGACAGGTATGATTTACCCATACCCATGAAGCCGGGCATCTGGGCACCGCCACCGATAGTACCGGCCAGCGTAGAGAAGGTCATACCGGACGGGGTCATACCGCTGTGCTCCCGGTTTACGACCATAAAGCCGTTGCATTCGGGCACCATGGCCAGGATACACTCAAAGCAGCCGCAAGAGGTCATCGGGTATTCCATAATGGTATAGAAGTTTATAAACTCTATATTGCGCTGCGAGTTATTGAAGCAAAAATCATTAAATGACTGCCACTGGCCCTTGAAGTCGTCCAGTAAGCCTTCCTTGGGAACGGGCTGGTTGGCACCGTGCGGGTTGATTTCATAAGCCGCTTTGGCATCAAGCCAGCTCACCGCGCCGCACAGGCCGACCCGCTCGGGGGCGATTACGCACACGTGGGTGGGCGCAAAGCTCTGGCACAGGGTGCAGGAGTAGAAGGTGTCCACATTTTCGTCCCGCAGTTCTTTAAGGCGGTCATCACGCTTCTTGTAGTAATCGCGGGCCATTTCACGCATTTCCAGCACTTTTTGTTCATCAGTGTAAATAGTCACTGCAATACGGTCCACAATAGCGGAGAATTCAGACTTAAACTTGGCGTACAGTATGTCGCCGATATGCTTTAAGCGGAAGCCTTTGGCATAGGCTTCTTTACTGATACGCATCCAGTTGATATCCCGCTGAGCCGTGTGCCACAGACCTTCGCCGTAGTTGGAGAAGTAGTGAATGCGACGCTCCAGCACGGGTTCAAAGTCTTCTTCCATCTTACGGCCGTATACGTCCACCACGATACCGATGGGCATCCGGCTGCCCTCGGGCACAGTGTCGACATCCGGGCCGATCAGCTCAATTTTGCCGTCTTCAATAGTGTCATCGGCCATACGCACCAGCTCGAAGCCAGGAGTCTTGGTGCCGCCGAATTCAACATACATATCTTTCTTACGAATGGACTCACCTTCAAAGGCGGGACCCACGGTAATAGGCACGTCGATATCCACAGAGGTAATTTTAATGCCCCGTACTTCAAGGCAGGTTTGTACGATCTTGTCATAGTCGGGCTCGCTGATGAACCAGTCTTTAATTTGCTTGTCCTCGGGCAGCTCCTGGTCGGTGATGACCGGGAAGCCCACGTTGATGCAGCCCATGGCAGCGGCGGTCTTAACCATGTCGTGTTCGCCCAGGTATAATACGAAAGCAAGGAGTCTATCGCGTTGATATTGGCGCTGCAGTTCTCGTGCCCCTGGTTTTATACCTCCTAACATCATACCTGCCCTCAGTGCATAATTGGCAGCGTGCACTACCTGGGTAAAATTACCCAGCGGGTAAGCCATGTAATCAACACCCAGCTTGACGTTTTCCTCTAAGAGTTGTTCAATGATTTCATCGCAGAGAAATAGCATAAGGCCCTTGCCCATTAAGTCGTTAACGATTTTTTTGGCTAATATTGAATCCCTGGCGCGGCCAAGAATTACGGCATAGCCGGGAATAGTCCAGTCCACCATTTTGGTGCCCCACTGGCGTACCACGGGGTCACCGATGAACCCGGTCCAGGGAGCTACATGCAGTGGATTTTCCGGAGTGTTTTTAATATACCTGAGGGCCTCGATAATATCGGCGGCGTACCAGGTGGCTTCACCCCACTTACGGGCGTTGGCAAAGGTTTTTTCTTCTCTGACGGCGGCACGCATACGATTCAATACTGGTACCATATCACTCAGGGTTTTAACCTCTTCACCGCTCAGGCAACGGATTACAGGCAAGTAGTAAGCAGTTTCGGGATAGCCCACGGGCTGATCCTTGCCGTAGGTGCGGATAGCCTGATTGAGCAGTATCTCCGCGTAGCTAAGGGCAGTAATGGTGCCCTCGTAGGCTTCCTTGAACAGCTTTTTGGGCTCCTTGCCCGCTTCTATGGCGCCTTCGAAAATTTGATCAAAATTAATGGCTTCGCTCACTTCTATTTCCCTCCCTTTCGTGGCATTTTACCAGTTTTGGCACAGGCTGGTTTCCAGATCCTCGGCTACCCGGCGGTGTACGCCCAGTTTCCAGGTTCTGTATTCCAGAGCATTAAGCAGTTTTTGAATAGATACTTCGATATCGGGCTCGAGAATAAAATAACCGCCAAATACGTCGCCGGCTATCTGGGTAAGGATGCTGTAAATAAGGTCGCAGCCTTCCACCGGCGGCATGGTACCTACATGAGTAGGCATACCGATATCCAAGCACCAGGTGCCAATACTGGTAGCTTTACCACTCATGGCTTCAGGAGCAGAAGCTACAAACGGAACTTTCGGGGTATCTACACCAAGATCTTCTGCCATCAGCATTAAAAGCTCGGCACCACGGGAGTTGTCCACGCAAGAGCCAATGTGGAATACCGGAGGCAGACCTACCTTGAGGCCCGACTTTTCATTGAGGCGCTTGAGGAAACTCTTCAGTCCTTCGCCGCAATATTCATCTACCTTGTCCGGATCCATCATGCCGACCTTGGCGCAGGCCTGGGCATGGCAACCGGTTGAAATAACAAAAACGTCGTTTTTCAACATGCCTTTGGCTATTTCAATGTGGGCCTGATCCTGGAAGGTTTTCAGGTTGGAGCAGCCTACCATAAAGGCTACACCTTTTAGTTCTCCGTTAAGAATGGCTTCGTTAAGTACCCGGATGGGATTTTCAGGATTAACTTTGCTGAACAGTTCTAAGAGTGCTTCAATGCTCCAGCCGGCTACCACCTTGTTCTTAATATTGGGGATGTGTACCGGTCGGTTGCCGCGCTCTTTGAAGGCTTCAATGCCGTAACGAATTACTTCCTTGGCATTTTCCATGGCCGTAGCTTCCTGATAGTCGATGTGCATGGTACCGGGGTTTTTGACAAGATCTGAAGTTGTTATCAGTTTAGTGCCGAAGCATTGGGCTACGGTGTTCAAGCCCGGCATAATGCACTGTACGTCAACTACCATGCAGTCTACGGCGCCGGTACAAATGGCCAGTTCCTGGGAGGAGAAAGAGGTAACCAGGGGTATCCCTTGGCGCATAAGCACTTCGTTACCAGTACAGCAGATACCAGAGAGCTGGATACCTTCGGCTCCGGCTGCTTTAGCTTCGTCTTCCAACTCGCGGGCTGCGGCGACGATCATTTCGCTGAGCAGCGGGTTGTGGCCGTGCAGTATGATATTGACCTTCTTGGGTTCAAGCACGCCCATGTTAGCCTCGCTGACAACGGGTTGAGGTGTGCCGAAGATAATATCGGAAAGATCGGTGGCAATCCATTTGCCGGCCAGGTCGGCCAGACCAACGCGCACTGCACTGAATACTATGTTGACCGGGTCATTGTCCATACCAACGTGAGCCTGGGTAACCAGATCGGAAATTGTTGCATGCAAACCATGTGGCATTACATTGCGCTCACGGTAATTTTCAAGTCTTTTATCAATAAGCATCTTGGTAGTCCAGGTGGCTTCGCCTTCACCTTTAAGGCGTTTGAAGTCATCCAGTGCTTTTTCAGCCAGTTCTTTGGCCAGGGTGTTAATGTCTTTGCCTTCGGTTTCAATATCGACTTTTTTACATATTCTAATCAGCTTTTCCGGATCTTTAATGGAATAATCCGGTGCATGGCCCTCAGCAATCATGTGCAGTACGTGGGCAATGTGGTTGCCGTGCTGGGCGTGGGACGCACAACCGGTAAGAATCATCAGGCCGACGCTGCGGGCCACAATGGTCCAGGCATTAGCACCACAGATACCTCTGCTGGCAGGGCCTTCATCGGCTTTAATACGGCAGGGACCCATCATGCAGAAACGGCAGCAAATACCTTTATAACCAAATTGACATTGCGGCTGCTGGGCCACTACCCGGTCAAAAGCGGTAATTACTCCTTTTTCTCTGGCTATGTCGATCATTTCCAGAGCCGCAGGATCAACCGATCGTTTGGCGTTTTTGGGATCGATTACCCGCGGTGTTTTATTGGACGGTCGACTGGTCAGGTTGGAGTCTTTGTACCTTGGCATTTAATCTCCCTCCCAAATTAATGTATGTTAACTTATCAACTGTTTAAATTCGTCAATCACCCCTCCTTTGTTTTTTTGTTTATGGCAATTCATTTAACGGCAATGTTCCACCCAACGACATTGATATTGAGCAAACCTCAAGTATTTCTCTTGCTGTCGCGCCATGGTTAATGCTATGATCAACTTGGCCCAAAATACACCCCTTGCATCCAGCAATTATACTTCCGCAAAGAGCTATTAAACGCTTTGTTTTTGCATCAAACACACCATCTTGATTGATGTTATTGTAGTGATCTATAAATTTGTCTCCTAGTACCGGTTCGAGATCAAAATATTTTAAATAATTATCTCTTATTTCTTTTAAGTGCAGGAACATTAGCCTATGGCGAAGTATTGGACGGTAACACCAGCGATAAAACCTGGAATAACGAACTGTTGGGAAAAATCAAATAACTGCTGTCTGGTCAAGCCGGAAAAGAATTAATATATGTACATGTTGAAGATTATATGGTGCGAAATATAGGTTAATTCATTTGTTCTGCTCATTTAAAATTGTTTTTCTTCTTTCATTTTAACTGTTTAATTCCGTTGGGATGATCTATTGACAATTAGTGTAATATATATTATACAATTTGTCAATTATATTTTACTAGGAGGATGCATACTTGAAAAACTTGGATTTTTCGATCGTTCGAAACCTTCGCACGAAACGAGGCATGTCGGCAGAGGAACTTGCTAAGGCTGCCGACCTAACAAGGGCTACTATAGCTAAAATTGAAAATGGCGGTGGCAATCCCACGATGGATACGATCGAAGCTTTGGCCGGCATCTTTCAGCTTTTACCAAGCGAACTAGTTCAAATGGCCGAAATTGCCCGCTTTGAGGAAACAAGAACAGAACCTATGAAAAATTACGAAGGTTTTGAAGGTATTATTGAAGGGAAACATTTAATCTTTTCTAATTTCGAAATGTTTCATATTCACGCAAAAGCAGGTGCAAAAATTAAATCTGACCCCAAATTCCATGAAAACACAGCAGAGATATGCTTTGTTCTCTCCGGCAGGGTAATAGTAATGATTGGGGAACAGTCCCGTGAATTAAGTTCGGGCGCAGCTTTGCGATTTAAAGCACTTTTTAATCATCAAATCTCTATTTTAGAAAAATCAGAGTTGTTTATGATCCACCATAAATTAACGTAAGCTATAACAATATGTAAATGCTCGAGGTTGTTTTCTTCCAAGAGTGCTACAATTATTGTATTAAATTTGGCATTTAAAAAAGGGGGGAATTAAGTAAAACTCAAACCAAAAGATTCTTACGCTTCTGATGTTTTCCTGTAAAAGGCCGAAGAAGCAATGAATTATTATGTTTCTATATTTGAACAATCATGATAACTTCGGGAAGTGGAAAAAATGATTACCAACATTGAGCGTACGCTGGACGAGCAAAGAGCATTGGAACTAAAGAACTAAAGCAACAAGTGAAGTTGGCCCCCCCAAAAGACACGGTCACAGATTTAAAGCGAAAAATATAACCCGCCGTCAAATCCAGTATTACGGCGGGTTATTAATTGCTTATGATTATTTTTCAATAAATAAAGAGCAGTTGCCTTTGTACAGCTTTAACAGTAAAAATTTATTTGTTTTAATTCCTCTTCATCCACATCAAATACTAAATTATTATTGGGCAGCGGTTCGGTTCTAAAAAACCGGGGCAAGTCATTTTGCGTAATCCCAGCTGCATGATTAAACCTGGTTTCTATGCTTAAAATTTTATTGGCCATGGCCATTAAATCTTCAGGCACAGCTTGCCGGTCTCCGAAGCTGTTGAAAAGTGTTGTCATCACGGGCATGTTTTCCGGAAGCGGCCCGACGAAAATGCAGATACCAAGCATATCACAGACCATGGTCATAGTTTGCAGCTCCTGCGATAATTTAACCTGCCCATCGGGTTTGTGGCAATCCAGTCCTCCCCTGCCCGGCAAGGCATTGCCGGATGTGTGGTCTGCCCCCATGGTTGATGTGGCATAGGTCACCCCGGTTCCTTTTAGAGCCCTGGGGTCATAGGCCGACATGCCCTGGCCTTTAACTGCAGGAACCCTTTCCACCCCTAAAATCTTTCCTGTCACGGTTGCCCCCTGGCCTAAAACTTTGCCCAGCTGGGTGCCTTTGGCAACGGATTCAATAGCCTCACACATCATGGTATAATCACCAAAGGGCATTAGTCCGGCTTCCATGGTTACTCCCAAGGTTACACCCATTTCCATAGTATCTATGCCCAAATCATCACACAGCCGGTCCAGTTTGGCTATCTCGTCCAGGTTATTCAACCCGCAGTTGGAACCCAGCAACACAATGGTTTCAAACTCCAGGCCCGAGGTTACATAATTGCCATCCTCGTCGTGATAAACGTTCGAGCACCTGATGGCACATCCTCTGGAACAGGGATGGCCGGTGGCGCCGCCGCGCTCCTGGCATAATTCGTGCAGTCTCTCTCCGCAGAAATGCAGGGCTTCCTCATTGTGCCCCGTGGAAAAATTTCGGGTCGGTAAACCGCCCACTCCATTAACTGAGTTTACAAGAACCGCCGTACCATAGTTTCTCAGCGCTTTTTTTGATTCATTTAAAGACCGGGCAAATTCCATGGCAGATTCTTTGAATTGTCGAGCGTTGGCTGCTTCAACAAAAGGGTTGGCTGGTTTAGCTATCACAATTGCCTTAATGCCCTTGCTGGCCAGTACAGACCCCAGGCCACCCCGACCGGCATGCCGTGACGGTCTGCCTTCCATATCTGTGCCGGCAATTGACGCCACAGCTGCTCCCATTTCCCCCGCAGGGCCAACTGATAAAATGACATTCTGTGAACCATATTCTCTCTGCAGTTCTTCCACCACTGCATAGTTGCCCAAACCCCTTAAAGAGTTTTTATCTTCCAGCTTAATTTCATTTTGGCTAATAACCAGTATGCGGCATTTTTCCCGCTCCGGTTTACCTTCAAATATTAAAGCTGTAATGCCATGGCCGGCCAGATATTGCCCGGCCAGGCCACCAACGTTGCTTTCCTTGATGGTACCTGTGAGTGGGCTTTTCGCCCCCACGGAGAGCCGGCCGGAACATGGCGCGCTGGTGCCGGTAAGTAGGCCCGGGGCTAGAACCAGCTTGTTATCTGCCCCCAGGGCATACGCCCGGGGATGAACTTCCTTGCTTATAATGCTGGAAGTTAATCCTCTACCGCCCAGGTCGGCATATTCGGAGGCTGCTGCTGCTTCTGTAATTTCATTGGTCAGCGTATTAACTCTGATAAATTTCATTGCAAATCCCCTTAAATTATATTTGTCAGCCATTTATAAAACCCGCAGATATAATTCTTCTATATCAGCCAATGTACTCTGACGGGGGTTGACCATTATATTGCCGCTTTTCATGGCATCAATAGCCATATCATGAATGGTTTCACGGGAAACACCCAGCTCAGTCAGGTTTTTGGGTATACCCAATTCATTGGATAATTGTCTAATTTCATTAACTAAAACGTTAGGTGTAAAACCGTTAATCAATTTATTATCTTTAATGTAATTAAATATTTTGGCATACTTGCCATGGTCGGCCAGAGCATTATATTCCAAAACAACCGGCAGCAGCACAGCGTTGGCTACACCATGGGGGATATTAAAGAACCCGCCCAGCGGGTGTGCCATGGCATGTACGTTGCCCAGTCTGGCCCAGGAAAAGGCAATTCCTGCAAACATGCTTCCCAACAGCATACCTGAAGCAGCTTCGAGATTGGCCCGGTTGGCTACAAAGGTTCTAATGTATTTGCCGATTAGCTCCATCGCTTTTTCAGCCATGGCGTCGGAAAAGGGATAGGCTGCCTGGGATATATATGCTTCAACGGCATGGGTTAAGGCATCCAATCCGGTGGGCGCAGCCACCGTAGGAGGAAGGGTGGTGATCAGCTCCGGGTCCAGGATAGCCAGCTCAGGTATTATTGCATAGCTAAAGACAGTAAGCTTATAGTTTTTACTTTTGTCTGTAATCACGGCAAAGGGGGTAACTTCGCTGCCGGTACCGGCTGTGGTGGGTATGGCAATGATAGGCGCAACAGGCCCCTTTACTTTGTGACCGCCTTCATAGTCCTGAATTTTCCCGCCGCCGGTAACCAGTACCGCAATTGCTTTGGCCGTATCCATAGGACTGCCGCCCCCGAGGCATACGATAGCCTCCAGGGCGTTTTCCTTGTATAGCTGCACACCTTTGTCCACTGTTTCCGTGGAAGGGTTGGCCTCAATATCCAAGTAGGTTACATATTCCACACCGCCACTGCTTAATAAACCCTCCAACCGTTTAACCATCCCCACGGCTTCCAAACCACGGTCGGAGGCCAGAAGGACTTTGTTCAATCCCTTTGCTTTAAGTTCGCCGGAAAGTTTGGCCAAGCCTCCCTGTTCAAATAAAACCCTGCCTGGTATTATAAAACTATGCGAGTTAAAATTCACTGTAAAGCCCCCTTATGGTAATTTTTATACGTTGGCATTAGGTTCGGCATCTGCCGCTTTTTGCGCTACGTTAATTTTCTGAGTGCCTAGCCTCTCCACGACAAACCACAGTATAATTCCGGCTGCCAGGCCATAAGTAGCCCCTGCCACCGCCAAAATGGCGCCTATGACCCCTGCCACACCGCGCTCTTCATTTGTTTTAGTCATTTCCATGGCAATGTAGAAGCAGGCAAAGCCTTGAACCATAATAGTAAGAGCAATGGCTATGGGTAATATGGGTTTAAAAATGGCAACCAGTGGTAAATACATAACGCAGATAAATTTCATGATGTTAAAGGTGCCGGAACCACCGAATATGGAATCCATAGCTTGTCTACCTTGCTTATAGCGCTCGGCAATGGACACGGTCATCGCCGCCCAAAGGGGCCCGGCCAGGGTTACGGTGGGGGCAAATACACCTTCAATCATATTACGTACACCGCACAATATATTGGTACGGTTAGGGTTCATGTCTATATATTCGTCTTCCCTCTGTTCATTAGCCCTTTCAATTACCGTCTGGCCAATGATGATATCACCAAAGGCAATGATATACGCGACTATGGCCATTGGCAGGGCGGCTATAAACATTGATAACGTGGGAAATCCAATACCGAAACCTGAATAGGTGGCAAATACTTCTCCAAAACGCGGAATGAAAAAGCCCCACTGGTCTATCTTTGGTAGAGGTGCTTCACCCACGGCAAAGGCCACAAGCATCGCTCCAATAATACCGGGCACCATACCATACTTGGCAAAAACGGCTATTATTGAGCCGCCTTTGGCCTTCATTTCCTTAAAACCTTTGGCATATAGAAGAAAGAAGGCAATCATAATACCTACTGTTAATGAAATAGGAAACTTGGCAAAACCAATTCCACCAGCGGCCGCAGATAAAAAGCCGTATTTGCCCGTTACAGCGGCAATACCTGCACCTAAAACAACGCCTGCTTTTATAGAACCAGGCATAACGTCTAATATCTTTTTAGCTAAACCAGTTGTACCTAATAAAAGAAACAATAGGCCGACAGTAACCTGTAACGCTATAAGCGCCTCAATACGTTCCACGCCCATGGCATACTTGGATAAAAAAGCTACGGTCAGCGGAATAGCTGCGGTGATCCAGCCCGCTACAATGGGGTCACCAAAAATTTGGTGGATACAATAAGTTATTTCATGAAAGAGAACTATTGTTAAGGCTATCTCAAAAGGAATCCCAAACATATCCTGCAAAAACTGGGTTGCCGCCAAACCGGTAACAAACATAAATATGGCTTGAATAAGTTCCGGTACCTCAACCCCATAATGAACAAAGGGCAGCCTTATTTTGAAAATCCCAAGCGGTATATATGGTTGTTCCGCACCATGTTCACGCCTGGCACTCGGTAACATAATGGCCATATAACTATCCTCCCTTAAATTTTTGTCTATTGGCCAATAGCAAATAATTATAATCGCAAAATCCCTGCCAGAAGAAAATAATTTAAATTATAAGTAAATTCACTGTTTTAGCTATATTTAAAATCGAATAGCGATTCTCTTTAGAATCGCTATTCGAAAAAAATCGACAAAAATCCTTATAATGTGCTGGCCGCCAGCAATTGTGCCAAATTATATCAATGATTACTATTGGAATCGCCAATTACTGTGACCACCGCTTAGTATAAGTAACTTCGTATTTATTTGCTTTCTTCACCAGCGCTGATTGGCTAATTCCTAGATATTCAGCAGCTTTTCTGGTAGTTTTGTATTTTTTCAACGCATCGACAATAAGTGTCCTTTCCAATTCCGCCACGGCATCTTTTAATGAAGCAGTCCGCAGGTATTTGTGGCTGGCATTTATGCCTGTCATAAACGAGGGCAGGTCTTCAACTGAGATTACATCTTCATTAATGGTTACCATTAATCTTTCCAAGGTATTAATTAATTCCCTTACATTACCTGGCCAATCATATTCCAACAACAGATCCATTGCCCTGGGCGCAATGGATTTGCCCATGCCGTATTTTTTATTAAAAAGATTGAGATATGCAGCTATCAAAGCCAATATATCTTCTTTGCGATCCTTTAATGGTGGAATATTTACAGGCACTACATTTAACCGGTAGTAAAGGTCTTTACGGTACTGATTTTGCTGCACCATTTTTTCAAGATCCTTGTTAGTAGCGGATATGATTCTTACATTCACTTTAATTGGTTTAGTACCGCCAAGACGCGTAAATTCCCCTTCCTGTAGTACTCTTAGTAATTTAACCTGTAAACTCATAGGCAGGTCCGCAACTTCATCTAAAAACAATGTACCCTCATCGGCAATTTCAAAAAGCCCTGCTTTGCCTCCTTTTTTAGCCCCGCTAAAGGCACCCTCTTCATAACCAAATAATTCAGATTCCAGCAAATCAACAGGTATAGCCCCACAGTTTATTTTTATTAATGTTCCCTTTCTACCGGCCCGGGGACTGTTATCATGAATAAGTTGGGCGATAAGCTCTTTTCCCACCCCGGATTCCCCGGTTATTAAAACGGTAACATCTACTTTGGCCAGCCGGTAGGCCAGCTCCAAAACATTTTGCATTAATTTACTCTGGGCAATTATTCGGTGGTTTCCTTCATATTTTCTCTTTAACTGGGAAAGTTCTTTTTCAAAGTGGGCCTTTAATTTAAGGGATTGATCTAGTTTCTTATGCAAATTGTTCAATTCGGTCATATCACGAACGTTGGTAACCACCCTGACAATATCACCCTGGTTATTAACAATAGGAACCCCTGTAACTAAAATATCTTTACCTGTGCTAATGGTTTGTTTAATAGTTAAAGCCTTTTTCTCCTTTAAAATTTTAAAGGTAATGGATTCACTGATCAGTCCCTGGTTAACGATATCTTTCATATTTTCACCCACCAACTGTTCCAGGGAAAGACCGGTAATACGCTGATAGGCCTTGTTAACCCGCAGGGTTTTTCCCTTTCCGTCAGTAACATAAATACCATCATATGAATGATCAAATATGCCATTAAGCTCGGCCGCAAGTTCCTGAACAGTTTCCAGCTGATTCGAAACTTTTTCAAAATCAGATATATCCTGAAAAATGGAGGCCGCAGCAGCAACTTTTTGATTAACAATTATTGGTGTGTGGTTGGCCAGTATAAAAGTTTCACCCCATTTATACTTGATCCCTATGCGGGGTTTTTCGTACTGCAAGGCATAAATCAGTTCGGTCTTTGGCAGCACATCTAAAACAGGTTTTCCCATGGCATAGCTTCTTTTTATGTTGAAAATTTTACATGCTGCCTGGTTGAAATAAATTATTTTTTCTTCTTTATCTATGATCACCACACCATTATAAAGGGACTCTAAAAAATTAGATAATTTCAATTGATTAATTTCATTTTCAGGCAAACCGTTGTTTTCCAGCATCCCAAACACCTCGTTATGGCGCATTCTGATAAAAATAAGCATTTTGGTTTAGCTTCGAAAGCCCAACATACTATATTCTTGCGGAATGGTCTTTTACCTTTCGATGTGTCTTGAGAAAAAAAGCCATCATAGAGTTTCACCTTATTGAGATTAAAACCGTCCGCAAATATGATATTATTATAGTTGTTTTATAAGCAAACTACTTTAGGAAGTGATAATTTGGACACTTACAGTGACAATGTACACCGCATAAAGCTGGACGGCAGGGAAATAATTCTTATCGGCACCGCCCATGTCTCCAAAAGAAGCGCCGAGGAGGTTAAAGAGGTCATTGAACGGGAAAAACCCGATACAGTATGCGTGGAGCTATGCCAGCCTCGCTACCAGTCCGTAACTGATGCCGATAAGTGGAAAAACACAGACATTTTTAAGATTATTAAAGATGGCAAAGCAATGCTGCTGTTAATCAACTTAGTGCTTTCCTCCTACCAGAAAAGACTGGCCCGGCAGTTTGGCATTCAACCGGGTCAGGAAATGATTCAGGGTATTGCATCAGCTAATGACATAGGTGCGAACCTCTGTCTGGCCGACCGGGAAATTCATACCACCTTGCTGCGGTTATGGCGAGGGGTAAGCTTTTGGGGTAAAATTAAATTGTTTTTTCAAATCGTCTTGACTATGTTCGACACGGAAGATGTCAGCGAGGAAGAACTGGAAAAAATGAAAAGCCAGGATATGCTGACCGCGGCTTTAAACGAATTGTCCCAGGTTTCCCCCAAGTTTAAGTCTATATTGATCGATGAAAGGGATCAATACCTGGCCGAGAAGATTAAAACAGCTCCGGGGAACAAGGTGGTGGCTGTACTGGGGGCCGGCCATGTGCCGGGCATTAAAAAGGAACTGTATCACAAACACGACCTGGCCCAACTGTCCCAGGTTCCACCAACCTCCAAAATCATAAAAATCATAGCCTGGGGCATACCGCTTCTGATACTGGCGATCATTGCCTCCACATTCACTGTGGACAGGGCAGCGGGGGTTGACCAAATGGTAAGTTGGGTTCTCTGGAACGGCACCTTATCCGCGCTAGGTGCTTTAATCGCCTTCGCCCACCCCCTTGCCGTGCTGACAGCCTTTATTGCCTCACCCATCAGTTCCCTGAGTCCCATGCTGGCAGCGGGCTGGTTTGCCGGCATCACCGAGGCTTACATTAGAAAACCAAATGTTCAGGACTTTGAAAATATGTCCGAGGATATTTATTCCCTCAAGGGCTTCTGGCGCAATAAAGTCACCCATATTCTACTGGTGGTGGTGCTGGCCAACATTGGCAGCAGCATAGGCGCTTTTATCGGGGGAGCAGACGTGCTCAGGCGGTTTTTCAATGCTTTTTTTTAGTATTCCCGTAAACCAAGAGCGGGGCCAGTAAACGGCCCCGCTCTTGGTTTTTTTATTAATACCACAGTAATTTATGCATAAAACGCTTTTTATACTATATAGTCGTTTATTTAATTATGATATAATCAATCATAATAGTTAATTATAAATTTTATGGAGGTGGTCGCTTGCTCAGAAAATCCTTATTTAATGTAGTGCTGGCATTAGTTTTATGCTTCACTGTAGTTCTTGCCGCCGAAGCCGCACAGCCCACTGCAAAGGACCTGGTTATAGACAGCATCAAAAACTTTGACCTGGGTGTTGACAAAGGGTTTTATGAGAAGTCTCAGGACGAAACCAGTATTAAGATTACCGATTTTGACGGAAGCCTTGTAAAAGAGTTGGGCCATGTTAAAGGTGCTTCCATTGACCTTTTGTCACAACTGGACGCATCTAATAATGCAATTAAAATAAGCTATACCACAGACATTAAAGGTAATAAACACAACGGCCATATTTATTTAAAGGATGACAAGGTTATCTTAACGAAAGACTTCTTTTCCTTGCTGAAAGAATTGGGATTTGACGCCTTTAAGAATAACCCGTCTTTATTGGAACAAAGCAATGAATACCTGTATTCATCTAATGAACAGCTTAAAAGCGTCTGGGAACAGATGATCAGCTATCAAAACCAGCAGCTGCCAGGGGAATACAAAGAGCTATTGCTTTTCCTGGTGGAAGCCATACCGGATCAGTATTTTAACCTATCCAATAATAAGGTTACTTTGCAATTAGACCAGAACGGTGTTGAAGAATTTATATATAACCTGTTAGCAAAAGTAAAAGGTGAGCAAGAAAGAGTCGCCGATATAATCGTTAACTTAAACAAATATAATTTCGAACAGATGGGCATATCCCCGGAGCAAATGAAACAAGATATCATCTCTGGCATTGATAGTATGCCGGCTATATCCCGGGAGCAAATTAAGCTGTTTGGCAGCTTTGTAAAAGTCAATGATTTTACCTATGAAGTATCCCTTTTGCCCGGCGGGCCCAAAAACTTTAATATGGACCTGGGCTTCAAAGCTCCCGATGGCTCAGTTGAAGGACAACTCACTATTACTGTAAAAAGTGTCGGGACTAAAGACAACCTGGAAGGCTCTTACAATATTTCAGGTAACTTTAATGCCCTAAACGGTCCCCAGTTTGATTTTTCATTAGCTTGTTTGTATAATTACGAGGCAGAGATCGCTTATGCCGACACCACCGTCCAAGCGGGAGCGAAGGATAATACCACCGGAGAAGTGTTACTAAACTTTGGCGCCACAGCTAATTCCACCACCAAAGTAGATACTAACTTGGTGGTCAATGCCCCGGCATTGAATGCTGCCAACAGCACCGATATAACATCGTTAATCCCGGGCCCGCAACAGGAGATTATCGTTACACCACCCATTGTTGAGGAAGCCGAGTTAAAAGTAGTGGTCAACGGAAACACCCTAAAGACTGATGTGACCCCTTCTATTAAAGAGAACAAACTTATCATGGTACCGGCCAGAGCCGTTCTGGAGGCACTGGGCTGTGAGGTTAAGTGGATCAAGCCCAATGAGGTGCAGATCATCTACGGCGACAAAACTATTTTAGTAATAATTAATGAAACCACCTATACGGCCAATGGACTGGAAAAAGCTTTGAGTGTACCGGCTTACCTTGAAGCAGGTTATACCATGATTCCGGTAGACTTGATAATTGAGGAATTAGGGGCTAAAACTGAACTGGTCCATGGAACTGTGGTTATTACCAAATAACCGTAAAAAATAATGACAAACCCGCCGCAATGACAGTCCTGATAGTAATCAGCGGGGTGTACCAACCCCGCTGATTACTATTAACGTAACATCCCATCGCCAAACTAATTTTATTCTTCCTCACTATTCCAGGGCGGCAATTCTTTCCTTAGTGGTTTATCTTTTCTGTAGCCAAGAGCATATTCCGCCAGGATAATTTCCTGAATCTCGCTGGTACCGGTGTAAATCATCGCCCCTTTCGCATTACGCAAATACCTTTCTAATGGAAAGCTGTCAAGATAAGCTTGTGCTCCATGAATCTGCATAGCGTCAGCCGCCGCTTTAAATGCCATATCACAGGCATACAACTTGGCTAGAGCTGTTTCTTTAGTACAGTACCGTCCTTCATTTTTCAGCCAGCCAACTTTATGCACCAGCAATCTAGAAATCTCGGCACTGGAGTACATCTCCGAAATTTTGGACTGAATAAGCTGGAATTTTCCAATTGGTTGCCCAAAAGCATGTCTTTTTTGAGCGTATTTCACGCTAGCTTCCAGACAACCCTGAATCACCCCAACGGCCCCCGCTGCAGAGGAAAAGCGACCGTTATCAATACCGCTTAAAGCGATTGACATGCCTTCGCCTTCAAAACCCAGTCGGTTTTCGAGGGGAACCTGTACGTTGTCCAAAGATAATTGGCCAGTGTTAGCCAGCCGAACATACATTTTGCCATAAATATTTTCTGTTTGTACCCCGGCAAAACTGCGCTCGACAATAAAACAGGTTATTTTTTGTTTTTTGTCCGGGTCATCCATACGGGCAAAAACTAAAAATACATCGGCAATATCGATTAGGGCAACCCACATTTTAGTCCCGTTCAAGATGTAGTAATCACCCTCTTTACGAGCCGTGACCGTGAGGTTGCTAAGATCCGTTCCAGCCTGGCTTTCACTTAAAGCAAAAGCTCCGAATAATTGGCCTTTAGTAGCGGGGACCAGGTATTTACATTTTTGTTCCGTAGTACCCCACTGAAGCAGGGTCAAGGCAAAGGAGGCCACATGAGTGGTAATGGTCAACCTTGCTCCCGTGTCAACCTTCTCCAGTTCTTCACAGGTTATCGCAAGAGAGTTATAGTCAAAACCACTACCCCCATATCGCTTAGGGATACAAAGACCAAATATCCCCATTTGGCCCATCTTCGATAAAAAAGACCTGTTATAAGAGGCAAATTCGTCATTTTTTTGGACTTTAGGGGCAATCTCCTTTAGGGCAAACTCCCTCACCATTTCTTGTGTCATTTTTTGTTCTTTAGTAAACTCAAAATCCATTTTTTCCTCCACGCTATTGGAAAATAATTTATTTAATTTTAATACTAGGTATTCTTATTTACAACTATTTAAAGAGGATATGCATTTTGGCTAATAAAGCTTTTTAACCCCGAGGTTTTCCATAAATGTATCAATACGGGACATGGTCGCAACCTCGTCAAACTCGCGCTCGTCTCCCATGTTTCCCTCATAAGTCATAACTGGACAACCTGCTTTCATAAGACCGAGGCGGTTCTCCGCGACCCCCAGGGAAGTCCCCTCACAGCCGCGGTTGTAGTGCAGAATGATCCCATTTGCATTCCATTCATCGTAGATTCGTTTCATTATCTCTGTTTTATATTTGGGGTGATAAAAATGTTGCCATAGCGGCTTACTGAGGTTCCACTCAGCATTGATCCACAGCGCCTGCTCCCGTGTCTTAATCTCAATCCCATTCTCCATCGGGGTAGTACGGGCTCCCCAAGTGCCGTCCGGCTTATCCTCCCAGATCCCTCCCAGGCCAAAGGTATAGATCGAACCAATTGATACTGCCCCATAGCTTTCCAAATAGCGAAAAACCTTCAGGAAACCCCATGGTGGCTGACTATCAGAGATCAGGCGGCACTGCTCATTGCCCACAGCGGCTATCCCTCTGGCCACCCGGTCTTTCACTTCATCTAGCAACTCACGATAGAACTCTACATATTTTTCATTTGACTTTCCTAAGGTGCCAAAAACATAAAGTGTATACATTGACTTCTCATCGAGGGGGGCAGGCGTTGCCCTGTTCAAGGAGCAAATTTCCGCCCACAATGAGGTAGTCAAACATTCATTTTTAACTGCTTTGATATACTTCTCGTCATCAAACTTCCGCCCGGTGACCTTCTCCAGCCACTCAATTCCTTCTGACAGTTGGTCTACTATATACTTGATCTGGTGATCCTTTATAACATCGTAAGGACCTGCCGATACGTCAATGCTGAACATTGGAACATCAGGTTCCAGGTCGCGCACCACCTGATACAATTTGGAATGACCGCAGCAAATATGATCCTGCCAGATAAAGTCGGGTTTAGGGTAAGCGCCACCCCACAGGTATTTATCGAGCAGGATCGAACCAACGTAAATTCTCATATAGGCACAAAGATCCCGGGCGTAACCGGCCTTTTCCGTGGCTTCCATGCACTGTACGGCCAGTTCCTTGTTAGCAGCGATCGACGCTGCGTAAGGCTCACTGGTAATATTATATACGTCATCACCCAAACCCTGGGGAACGGCGTCAAAAGACCATGCGCCACCGGCCCAGCGAATGCCGCCATTTTTCTTTGCATCACGGTAGTTGAGGTAATACTCCTCACGTAGCTCTTTTGCTTTATTCCAACATTTCAGGGACTCAGTAGGATATTTTTGCTTCAAAGTAGCCATATGCCAATTCCTCCCTTGATAATGCTTAATTAGAATTTCTTAATTCAATCACTTAACCATCTAATGCCTTTTTTCTAGAAAAATCCTATTGTCCTAACATTTTTAGAAAAGCCTCTGCCCGAACCCGGAAAGGATTCAGCGGGTTAAGAGAGTCAAATTCCAGTAATAGAGTGGGTATTCCATTTTCCTCAAAAGCTTTTTTGAAAGCCGGAATGTCAAACTCATGAGAATCACAAAACTTTTGCTGCGCCAGAACTGCGCCTTTCACATTCCATTCCCTGGCTAACTCTAAAGCATTGGTTAACCTCTTTCTATCCGGCCAATCCTTTGAAGAACAGGGTGTGCGGTCGACGTAACGGGCAGCAATGGCCGCCAGACGGTCTTCCTGAGGTACTACTTGGTTCCAGAAGTAACGGCTTCCGGTGCAGTGATCTTCGATCACGAAGGTAGCTCCCAAGAGACCTTCAACCATACTGATAAATGCAGTATCGTCACCCTCGCTTCCAATGATCATTAACCGTTCACCCGTTTCACGGTTAAGGTTGTGGCCTGGGATTTCTTTTAATTTTTTTTCTAAAGCCCGATTGTGTTCACGCTTATCAGTCATCTGACCGGACACAACCATATACAGGGACTCCAGACCGGTAATCGGTGTTTCCGGTTGCTTTCTAAATTCATATAACTCCCGCATTAAACGACGGTTAGTATTCATCACTTCAATACCCTTATCCAGGTCGGCATTACTAATGGGTTTACCGGTCCAGTCTTCAATGGCCTTTTTGAAAAGAGCCAATTCTTCCCTTAAAAAGGAATAGGAGCTGGCACTTTGAACGTGTTGGGGCACAGGCAGGTAATAGCTGAAATCTATAGGTATATGTAAATCCCAGCTCGCAAACGTATTACGGATATGCAGGCAGGACTGAGCAATCACAATACCGTCCAGGTAGTCGTAACGCCCTTCGAGTCCCTGGGCCAGGCAGTCACGGCAGAAAGGACAGTACATATCGAAGATATGGGGTTCGGTTACATCCTGAGCTTCGTGGCTGCCCAAGATCCGTACAGGCAATATATCTGCGGCATAAAGGATTTCCTCTGGCACATAGGTACATAGATAACCCACTACCTTACCGCCCGTTTTCTTTTTCCACTCTTTAGCGTACTGGTGACGGTTTTCATACCAGTTCTTATAGACCTCCATAACCTCGTCCTCCTAATTAAATTGTAGTTTCTTATAAATCCAAAATTAAATGGTCCGGTACTTTACGCAATAAAATACAGTTGGATATCATCATGCCGCAGAGAAATAAACATTTGCCCTTTTGTAAAATATTTTATAAATTTAGAATATAGGCACTGCAAAATATGTACCAGTATAATAACAAGTTTCCCCCGATAAAAAGCAGTGATAATCTTTACTTTTTACAATGACTACCACCTTCCACATCCTTTGGGACAGGTAATTCCCGTTTGCTGGTCTAGCTTCTACTCTTAATTTTCGCAATTGCAGAGGACCACTGCAAAAATGCTAATTATTTCGCGGAAATCCCTAACCACGAAAAGCCGAATTCTAAATTTATACCTTGCTCTCTAAATTACTGGAATTTATTAAACAGGCTGTAAGTTTATTTATTGCATGAAACATGCCATAGACATAGTAACCATGCAAATAAAAAAACAAACATGATTAAATACTTTGTTGGCTACCGCATACATATCATCATCTGCCTTACCAAGCTAGTGCTGACACCATTAGTCTTATGACAAGATTTCCAGCACCAACCACTCCTCCCTAAGTGTCAATTAAGTAAATAATTAATAACGTATCAAGTTTTAATGAAAGGAATTCTTTAAGAAACTATTAGTAAATTTGCAGTAAACCGCTGCATATTTACTTTTTAGTAATTGATATTTATAAGTAAACAATGCAACTTATGGGTAACTAGTTAATAGTCAAAAGCATTTCGCCTATAAAATATGCTAACAACATGATATGGCTTTTGATAAAAACAATAAATCCTAACTGGCACAGATATTGCTTATTAAAAAGACAAACAATTTTGAATAAATAGTTTACTCTTGCAACATCTCAATATTTTTTATTGTAAGAGAATCAATCAAAAATTGAAAGTTAAATTTTGAATGAGGTTGTGGTTATCAGTGCTGCCGGCTAAATGGCCCGGCCTTCTATATTTGCTCCCGGCGGTACTGTTAATAAAAAGGAATAGTAATTCTTTTTAGTAAAAGTGGTATATTCAGAGTTCTAATTCAAACTAGAATAAAAGATACAAGAGGGGGTTTAAAATGAGGTACGCAGAGACAGGGTACCATTTAGAAATTGATCTATCCCGAGGAAACATTGAGAGAGTAGAAACCGACCTAAGATTAACCGAACTTTATCTTGGAGGGCTAGGCACTAACGCCAAGATATTATGGGATAGGGTTCCCCCTGAAGTTGAACCCTTTTCTCCTGATAATTTACTAATATTTAGCGCTGGTCTTTTATGTGGCACACCAGCTTTTTGTGCTAATCGCACCATTGTTTCTACCATTTCTCCTCAGACGCGGTTAATGGCCTTTTCAATGATGGGGGGATTTTGGGCACCAGAATTGAAGCGTGCCGGCTATGACAAAATAATCATTCGCGGCAAGTCCCCCCATCTGGTTTATTTGTGGATAAACAACGACAAAGTAGAGATACGTGATGCCCGTCATCTTCAGGGAAAAGGAACTATTGAAACTGCAGAACTTATTTGCAGGGAGATAAAGGAACCAGAGGCCCAGGTGGCTGCAATTGGCCTGGCCGGTGAAAATAGGGTTTATCACGCTTCCATCCAGGCAGGTAAGGGCAGCTGCAGCAGATTGGGAGTAGGCGCCATTATGGGAGATAAAAATTTAAAGGCGATAGCTGTTCGTGGAACAAAAGACATTCATATCGCCAGACCGGCTGAGTTTATGGAGCTTTGTAATGAATTGCTCAAATATATAGATCACCGGCTAAAAAATCCTCTCGATAAAGGGGTACCCACATCCCAACTTGCCACATTAGGAGTTCAAGAGTTTGCAGATCCTGATGAAGGATGGCACATGAGCATGTTTGCCGCGGGAAATGCCCGGTATAGGAGAAAAGACTTTTGGACCAAAGAAATCGCAGAAGAGTGGAAAAGGATTCATGAAGAACGGTTGGAACGGTTGGTAAGTTGTTATAACTGTCCAGTTAAATGCGGTGGACTAGTTTCTCACCCGGAGATTAAAAGAAGACATATGCTGAAATGTTCCCAGCACGTCAGGTATATAGCAGCAGCAAGGTCAGACAACTATAATTTTGGTTTTAAAATCTCTTGTCTTGGTGATGAGTATGGAATTGATGGGTTCTCGGCACCGACACTTATGGCTTTTGCCATTGAACTTTACGAGGATGGCATTTTGACCGACAAAGACATGCCGGGATTTCCTTCTAATGATGAGGACAGATTTTTCTATTTACTTGAAAAAATCGTTCGGAGAGAAGGAATAGGGGATATTTTGGCCAATGGCACATATGCGGCAGCCCGTCAAATCGGCGAAGGAGCAGAAGCGTACGATCATAATAGCATCAAAAAACATGAGCAGGCACCTCTTAAGCTGGGCATGATGAATCCCTTTTATTATCTTATGTATTGCACCGGTGAGAAGATTAATATCACCCAGATTGAAGGACAGTTCCCGCAGAACCCTCCGGAAACAAGGGAAGAACGGGAAGACTTTATAAAGGATTGGATCCAGGTTCCTAATGAAAGGATCAAGGAGTATTTTTTGAACTGGGAACCGCGCTCCTTTCCATATAACCCACCCATTCAAGCATGTTGCGAAATTGTTGACTGGATGGAGATGATGCACTATATCGATGACTGCACAGGCATTTGTACCCTTGTCTCATCCTTTGCTATGAAACCTCCCTACCATATACACAATTTCCCGCATATCATTTCAGCTGCAACTGGGTTAGATATTGATGAAGCCGAGCTGGTAAAGGTAACCAAGAGAACCCGAAATCTAGTTAGGGCCATCAATATAAGAAGAGGCATGAGGAAAGCTGATGAGAAGCCACCGGAAAACCATTGGAAGCATAGATTTCCCGAGCTTGAAGCCAAGCTTTTGGATGAGTATTACAAATTCAAGGGGTGGGATAATCAGGGTATTCCTACAAAAGAGTTTTTACATGAGTTGGGTATGGATTACGTTTTTGAAGATTTCGAAATGAGAGGAATCTATTCAGATAATGGTAATACACCTTCCGCAGAGATCTCTGCAGGAGAAAAGAAGGAGGTGTAAACATGAGTTGTGGTGATAAAAAAAAGAAAATCATTAAGACAATAAAAATTGATCCAGATAAATGCAATGGTTGTCGAGCATGTGAGATAATTTGCTCCGCATTTCATGCTACGCCAAAATATAGCAGTAATAATATAGCGAGGTCCCGAATCCGGGTAATTCGTGACCCACTAAAAGATATATATGTTCCTGTATATGCGGGCGAGATTGCTACTGCAGAATGTATGGGCAGGGACAAATATGTCATTGATGGAAAGGAATACGATGAGTGTGCTTTCTGCAGAGCATCTTGCCCATCGAGAAACATTTTCAAAGAACCCGATTCCGGCCTCCCCCTTAAATGCGATATGTGTGAAGACGATCCGCCCCAAAAAGAGCCCTTGTGTGTTCAGTGGTGCTTAGCCGAAGCACTGACTTACGAAGAAAGAGAAGAGGAAGTCGAGGAAGAAGAAGCAAATATGAGCGATATGGAGACAGGGTTGCAATCATTGGTAGACAAATATGGCTTACAGAACCTAGTGGATACCATCATTCGAATGTCGCGGAAGGACTAAGAGATTATAGTTGAAATTTTTTCGAAAGGCTTGTATTTGGCCTGAACCAGTGTTATATTCATTTGTTTTTGGGTATTAATTTTTAGGGATCATGTGGCAGGTGCTAGCTGCCACATGATCTTTTTTGTATCCTTTTTCCGGTTATATTCCATTTTGTTTATCATCGTAGCTGCTGCTAAACAATTTTGCTGATCCCTCCGATCTCTTCCTAAAAGCAGACTTTATAATAACCATTTGCTTTAGAAACAACCTTCCCCTGACTTATCAGACGCTCCAAATGTTTTTCCAGCATAACCTGTTCAAAAAAGCGAGCAATCTCCTCAGGTTCTGAAAACCGCTTACTAATTAGTTTCATATTCACAAGTTCTGTCATGCTTTTCTCAGCTGACAGAGCATTTAATATACGCTCGTCACGTTTCTCAATTATCTCTTCGTATACTTTAACTCTCTCGGGAATCCGGTCAACAATAATACCGGTATGGCTCGTAACCAAAACTCTCGGATTAAAATTGGCTACTTTACGAATGGAAACAATAAAATCCTCCAAGTCAGAACGCGCATTTCCGTACCATGGCCCGAACGGGGATAGGTCAATATCACTGCTAAATAAGATTCCCTCATCTGATTGGTAAAAACCTATATGACCCGGTGTGTGTCCGGGGAGGTGGACAACCTGGAGAGAAATACCACCGAAATCCAATAATTCCCCATCGGACAACACCCGAGCTACGTGCCTTTTCGCAAAACGACCGGGGAATTGATCTTCCAGCGAAATCCGGTTTTCAATCCTATTTAATCCTGTATAGGTTAAAAAAACTTCCCTCGAAAACAAAGCCGGAGCATCCAAATGGTGGGCCCAAATTTTTGCATTAGGAAACAACCGGTTGCCGTAAGTATGATCCGGATGGTAGTGGGTATTAATAATCACATCTACATTACCAAAAGCTTGAATAGGCTCCAACCTGCTCCGGCCAAAACTGCTGTCTATCAAGACTTTGATATCGGCATTAACTAGCAACCCGTGACAAAAGGGAAACATACCTTTCCGTTCTCCAGCTATAAAATAGAGCTTTTCCGTAAGTTTGATTAACATTAAAAAAACCTTCTTCCGGGATGGCTATGGTTATCCCCTTTTGAAAAGACCCGGGATATAATTAAGCCCTTTCCTAAACTAATTTAAGGAATCAAACCAAGCATCTTCCACCATGGTAAACTCACAACTATAGCTATAATGTTAATTAGCATATACGCTATAGACATCTTGGCGGCCTGGGATTGTTTTATAAACTCGTTACCTGTTGCCGACATAGCAGCAATGTGAGTTGTGTTCTGGTATTTCACCGTCCATACATTTGCGCTAGTTAGAATGATTAGGCCCACAATCCATGGATTAACTCCAACCTGCAAAGCAAATGGTGTTAACATAACGGTAAAAATCATAACAGTAGATGACTGTGCGACCAAAACAAATCGTATTAGGTATATGGCAATTGCTAATAATGGAGCAAAAATAAACATATTGCCAATAAGTGGAGTAATTACAGGCCCTAGAACTGTTCCCATCCAAGTATCAATTTCAAGGAAGGTAATCACACTGCCCAAAGCCATTACTCCGCCAATAAACACAATCATTTCCCAGGGAATCTTTGTACGAAAATCCGAAGTACTTAATATCTTGAACACAAACAATGCAACTAATGCCAGTAAAGCAACCTGTGCAGCTGTAAGATGATGTATTTTTTCAGTCATCCATAGCAACAAGCAACATGCTACTATTACTGCAATAATCTTTTCGTCCCTATTCATAGGACCAAGTTCCTTAAGTTGAGTTATAAAATATTCTTTTGATAGCTCTTGTTTTTGCTCAGGTTTATAAAGAAACTGTATAGCTAAATAGCTGCCAATAAAGACAGCTATCCCCCAGGGGAGAGCAGACCATAACCAATTTACCCAAGTAAATTGCGCCTGAATTTCAGTGGGAAGACAACTTCTCATTATAATAGAAAATATACCTGCCGTAAGAAATAAAGGGAACATAGTCACAAAACCTTGATACATAGCGGCATATAAACCAGCAGCCCCGGCGCTTTTTTCCTCATATTCCATCCTATCACCAATTGCTTTGGTGAGCTGTGATGCAAAAACGGCTTTTGCAGTTACGGAGGGAATAGCCGGAGAAATAATTGTACCTGCACTTAATAATGCTAGGGTCTGGCCTTTAAAAGTAGGCGGAAAGACTTTCATTACGTTAAGTGCCACCCGTTTTAGCAACCCGGCTTTTTGAGCAGCGATACCTATAGCAAAGGCAGGAATTAGTAACCATGGAGTATCTGTGCTATATGCTGCAAAAGCTTTCTGAAAGGGAACGGCGCCAACAATAACCCACAAAGTACACATTAATATTCCTGTTACGTGTTCTGGTAAAATATTAAAAACCCAAAATAAGATTGCCCCTAACATAATACCCAACGCATGCATGGCTTGCACCGATAGTCCATCTGGAGGAGGTATTAGCGCTATAGCTATACCAGCAATCACTGACAATAAGGCACAGACAAGTTTCAAATTTGGAGGCCCCTGTTTAGTCGGGGTTTTTACCTTGGTTGACGTTCCAGTCCCACTCATTTAAATTATTCCTCCTTATATTTTGTAATATTTAGACAATACTTAATATTTAGACCGTTCCCCTTATACGGCAAAAGATTAATTATATAAAAATTGTTGGGACTTAAAAGTGTAGTGAGATTAAGATTTGGTCAGGTGGATGGAATAACGTCTCTGCTGACTAGTGCGCTGTCCCCAACACCGCACCGCCCGGCACCGGTCTTACGCACTAGGCGGGCGGCATAGGTCAGGGATTTCAAAGATTGTAACAGATGCCAAAGCATGTCTAATAATTACCAATAAACCATTACCAAAATTAAGAAAAGCAGTGATTATCGAATATATATCAATTCAGCTTGTTTTACGCATTTTTGGAGTAATAATTTCGCAATTCAAATTTAAGAATCTTTCCGCTTGGGTTCCTGGGTAACTCTTTAATAAAATCAACGGATTTCGGAACTTTGTACCTCGCTATCTTTCCCTTGCAAAACTGAATGATTTCTTCAGCAGTTGCCTCATACCCCTCCTTAAGACAAACCACAGCCTTTACTGCTTCTATCCAACGGGGATCCGGCACACCTATGACTGCTGCCTCCTTAATTGCAGGGTGTTCGTAGAGTGCAGCTTCCACCTCCGCCGGGTAAACGTTTTCTCCGCCGGTGATAATCATGTCCTTGAGTCTATCTACAATGTATATATATCCTTCCTCGTCTATTGTGGCGGCATCACCAGTATAGATCCAGCCATCTCTCAATACCTTGGCAGTTTCCTCTGGATTTTTCCAGTATCCTTTCATTACATGCTCGCCTCTGGTAATAATTTCCCCCACCTCGCCCGGGGCAACATCTTCTCCTGCGCCGTTTATTACTCTGACTTCCATACCAAAGACTTCCTTGCCAACAGATCTATATAATTTTGATCCTGGTTCTACATTCTCCAGTTCTTCTCTAGTTAAAGCAGTAACTGTTCCTGTAGTTTCAGTAAGTCCCAGGGCAGTACTAAAAATTTTACCAAATTCTTCAACACACTTTACCCAAATTGCCGGAGGCATTGGACCACCGGCGAATCCAATTTTCTTAAGACTTGATAGATCAAATTTATCTTTATCCGGATACTGTAAGTATTCATTGAGCATAGGGGTAACAATCTTCCCTGCAGAAATACGTTCCTCTTCGATAGCTCGACAGAATTCCACTATATCCCACTTTTTTAATATAACGATAGTACATCCTCTCCAATAGTATGCATAAATAGGTACAGTAGCAAACGAATGATAACATGGTGTGACGATTACCCCTATATCGTGAAACCGGAAATCTGTAGTTATTACTTGCGCCCTGGCACAAGCATAGTAATTTCGGTGGGTCTGCATAACTCCTTTAGGGATACCTGTGGTACCACTTGTATATTGGATAACCGCTGTTTCATCTTCATCCGGCTCCCCCATTCCCGGATCCTGGCAAGAGCTTTTTGCCAGTAAATCTTCGTATTGCTGCCACCCCTCGGGTACCTTGGACTGATCTCCGACAGTAAATATATAATTAGTTACAGTATTTAACTCTGGAGCTATAGACATAATGGTTGACTGAAATTCCTCACTAACAAGAAGCACTTTTATTTCCGAATCATTAATTATCCGGACCAATTCCGGACCCGCCAGCCTAAAGTTAAGTGGAACATAAATCATTCTGTTACATGGGATGCCTAACATTAGCTCTATACAAACATAATCATTCATCGCAATATAGCCTATCCTGTCACCCAAGCTACACCCCATATTAACTAAGGCATTTCCTAATTGATTTATCCGCTCTCCTAATTGTTTAAAAGTTCTTCTTACCCCATTAAAACGGTCTACATAGGCAATTTTCTCAGGGTATAATTTTGCATTCCTCTTCACTATTGATTTAGCAGTCGCAAATGAAGCCATAATAATCCCCCTTATCTATAAGTTATAAAATAATTAAATTAGCTAAATAGTTACAGGTAAGTAACACCGATCACGTTACCGCAAAAAGGATATGGCGGTTGTAATTTTTTCTTAAACCTTTGAAACCGGTCACCAGTTGTGTCATAATATACTTGGATCTGTTGTCACAACAGCAAATCCACTGATTGGCGTTGAATAAGTACCTGGCCATTTCGCACTGGGGAGGACTTATTCTGCGCCTTCTTTTTTATTGCATTTCCATTTTGTTTAACACAAGGGCTTTTGCAGTAATAAGCAATTACATCATCAATTCAGTTCTATCGATAATTTCTTCTTGAACATCCTTTTCAAGGGTAACAAAAAATGCGCTAAACCCGGCCACCCTTACTACCAGGTCTTTATAGTTTTCGGGATGAAGCTGTGCATCCCTCAAGGTTTCACCACTTACACAGTTAAACTGAACGTGATACCCTCCTAAATCAAAATAAGTCTTAATAAGAGAAAGCAAATTCCTTGCTCCATTGATACCTTTTAAGGCAACGGGATGAAACTTCATATTAAGGTGACTCGAGCCATATTTCACGGTATCGATTACTCTGGTCGCGGACTTGACCAGTGCTGTAACACCATTTTTATCCGTGCCGCTCTGAGCCGATATACTGCCGTCACATAAAGGTTTTCTCGCCTTTTTGCCATTGGGCAACGCCCCGGTAAATTCACCAAAAGCTGCATGAGCTGTTACCGAATAAGCTGATGGCATTACCGGTCTACCTAAATGATCAACTTTTGAATGGGAATCATAACCAATGTTATAAATATCTTTTGCTATTAAATCTGCATAGTCGTCATCATTTCCATACTTGGGAGCATCCAGACACAACCGTAACACTTCTTCATAACCCTCGAAATCAGCGGCAATGGCCTCCTTCAATTGACGCATCGTCAGCTTTTTATCCTCAAAGATCAACTTCTTTATTGCTGCCAGTGAATTAGCTACGTCAATTACTCCGGCAAAACAAACCCCATCACCAAAACTATATCTAGCTCCTCCATCTGAAATATCTATACCTTTTTCTATACAGTCATTAACAAGGGATGAACCATATGGAGTAGGAAAGTTACGTTGTAAACTCCAAGCTGTTCTGGAAACATTATGTGTTAGCCGAATGAAATAATCCAGTTGCTTGCAAAATGCCTGATAAAATTCGTCAAAGCTAGTAAAGCTTTCCACATCTCCAGTTTGAAGACCAAGCTGGTTTCCAGTTAGAGGGTCTTTACCATTTTCCATGGTTAGCTCAATCATCTTGGCAACATTAAATCTCGTTTCCCAATAATTATCCGTACAGCCAGGTATAGCGCTTTGTACACAGCCACAAATAATAAATGTCCTAGCCTCTTCCAGCGGCATTTTATGGTGGAGCAAATGACGCTCAATGACCACCTGGCTATTATGAAATGCCGGCTGACCTATTCCAGTTCGAATTAAGTCAACACACTTTAACAAAAAATCCTCCGAAAGTTTATCGTGATATACAAGGTTAACCAAAGGTTCCGGCAGCCTAATCTGTTGTTGTGCTTCTAACACCAGCCAATCTAACTCATTCGTAGCATCCTCCGCATCAGGCGTTAAGCCACCTACACTTAGTTGCATACCTAACCGGCTTTGATTCCACCGGTAAGCATGCGGTGATAAAACGTATGCCAGTTGGTTAATTTTTAAGAAATAGTACTGAATCATTTCAATTGCCTCAGATTCAACGATTCTACCTTCATCCTTATCTTTGCGATAATAAGGATACAATACCTTAGTAAAATTAGTTGGTGGACTATTAAGGCCTTTAGGTGACTCCATCCATACTCCTAATGTCGCAAACCAAAAAGATTGAATGGCCTCACGGAAATTTCGAGCGGGATTGGCCGGAACCCATTGGCAGATATCAGCTATCTCTTCTAACTCCTGTTTTCTTACTGCATCCTTTTCGTTTTCAGCCATTTCCCTGGCCAGCGCAGCATATCTTCCAGCCAAAGTTATCATTCCGTTAAGCGTGGTTTTAGCTGCTTTGCAAAAATACCACTTGTTTATACCGTCTAGTTCACTGGTGTTGAGTCTTGCTTCCGTTTCCTCTATTTCCGCGAGTAATCCGTTTAATCCCTTGCTCAACACTTTAGCGTAATCAGGAAGGATACCATGGGCGGCACTACCAGGAGTAGCTTCCAGCCACACACCACATCTTGTAAAAACACGCAAATCGACGTCATATATTTCAGAGACAAGTTTGCGTGTCATACTAAATAATGTTGAGTCTTTCCAAGCTTCCACACCTTTATCTATATATTTTCTGAGTTCTGGGGTTATTTTGACCTTACCTCGTGGAAGGGCGAACTCTTCTGTCCTTTTCATCCACCCGCAACCTTCCTCAAAAAGTGGATAAGACCCATATTTGTACTTGGTAAGAGTCCCAATAATCGGGTTGTTATCAATAAATAAGGTCTTTTCGGAGCACAGCTTATTAAATAACTTAGCCCGCCGGATAATAAAAGGATCCGTTTTATTTTCCTTATACACATCGAGCATAAACTCAATATATTCTGTATCAATACAGGGGACGGCTGAAAGCAATTCTTCCTTTTCTTTTTTGACCCTCTCCGAAAGCACCTGGTCTCTCACCTGGTTTATATTCTCGGTAGACATGAATTGGATACCTCCTTAGGCTTTCAAAAGGCCATTGTTTATTTTTTCTTAAGAGTTCATTTATTCTGAAAAATCTATTTATTAATGCTAGTATTTTACATTTAACTCCCCCTTAATTTTATAATTTTCCAGATTAATTACTTCGCTTCCCTCGCCTGTTTCTACTTGCTTACTGCTTTTAAATTACATAACCCGTTTGATTTGCGTTTTATTCAGATTTATAAACCGTTTATTATGGCCGGAGGGATTTTTCTTTTGTCCTGTTTGAATTCTCCTTATAATAGGGACTTGATAATAGAGACTTGGGCAAATCTCCCCATCTCTATTATAAGGATTCTTTCAAGAACGGTTTATCTAGTATTTAGTTGAAGTTGGTTCATGTTTTTTATTAATTTCTTTTTCTGTTAAGCCTTTGTAAAGGCATAAAACACTCTCTCTTGCCAAATTACAGTACCTTTTTTACCATCTACGGGCACGGAGTCCACCGGAAAAACATGGAGTTTAGCTTCATCTCCTTCTTTCAATTCACCCATCTTTACGCCTGTCATCTTGGTAAATAGAATAAGTTCCCCAAGGTCTACTATAGCGTGAATGAGCGGCGTCTTAAAACCCAATGGGGCCCCTACTTCTTCCTCTGTCACTACTAATACCCGCCCACGGGTAGGTAAATCCACCCACTCAAGGTTTTCTGACAAACACTCCGGGCAAATGACCCGCGGCGGGTATGCCTTTTTACCACAATCCTTACAGACGGTTGTGGTAAGGCGTCCTTCCTTTAGGTGGTCATAAAACGGATAAATCCTGTTCCACTCTTTACTTTCCAGCGGGTACAAATCCATGGTTACAGCGTATTTGCCTTCCATCATTCCCATCATTCTAAATCCCTCCCGTAAATCAGTACAGTATGTGCGGCCATCAAACCGCTCAGGTTGTGAGTAAGACCAATGCGAGCTCCTTCCACCTGCCTAACGGCATCACCTCGCAACTGGCGTATGATCTCGATCCCCTGTCTGATTCCGGTGGCACCAAAGGGGTGACCGCTGCTTAGAAGACCTCCGTCTGTATTTACCGGCACCTGCCCGCCAAAGTCGGATTTCCCTTCCTCTATGAACCAGCCACCCTCACCTTTTTGGCAAAAGCCCAGGTCTTCGTACTCGATAATCTCAGAGATGGTAAAGCAATCGTGTGTTTGAGCCACGTCAATATCCTGCGGTGTTACCCGCGCTTTATTATATGCCTGCTGGGCCGCTATCTTAAGAGCCTCCCAGGTAGTCCAACTGGGCATGTTGGCCGACATGTTATGCAAGGAGGCTTGTGCCGATCCCCTGAAATAAACCAGTGGTTTATCGGTAAGGTATTTAGCTTTTTCCTCCGCCGCCAGGATAATTGCGGCAGCACCGTCAGTAACCGGACAGCAGTCAAAAAGCTTCAAGGGGCGCACGATAGCTCTGGCATTCATCGCCACTTCCAAGGTAATCTCTTCCTTATACTGCCCCTTGGAGTTGTTCAAACCGTTTCTGCGGTTTTTTATTGAAACCATTGCCAGTTGTTCTTCGGTTGTGCCGTATAGTTTCATGTGCTGCTTTGCCACCGCAGCGAATGCCGGCGGTGGCAAACCCAGTCCCATGCCGGTATCAAAGTCGTGATCCGATGCTGCCAGTGCGGTATAGTTGACCTCCCAGCGCTGTGGCGTATATAACTTCTCACCACCGATAACCATAACCACATCGGCCTCACCGCTTTTAATCAGGGCAGCCGCCATGATGATGCCTGTGCTGCCGGTAGCACACAGGAGCTCCACGCGTGCACATATATTTTTGGGCTTAATACCCAAATGTTCCGCCACCAACGGAGCAAGGTGAGTTTGAAAGGAACAGCGTTCGGTAAAAGCTGAACCGACGATCAAACCGTCTATGTCCTTATTGGTTATTATTTTGTTGTCTTCAAAGCATGCCTTTCCGGCCTCTTGAAATAAATCTCTTTCCGTCGCCTGGCGCACACCCCACTGGCACTGTCCACCGGCAATTACACAAACATTTCTCATATTTATCCCCCCTACCTATCATTAAACTTTGGCTTGCGCTTTTCCATGAAGGCATCGAACCCTTCCCGGCGATCTTCGCTGGAAAATGCCAGTATAAAATTCTTCATTTCAAAATCAAGCGCATCATGCAGATTCATATTTATTCCTTTATTCACTGAACCCTTTAGTACGCCTAAGGCGTGCCCCGACCAGGCAGCCAATTTCCGGGCCAATTTCTTTGCTTCCTGCATTAGCTCGGCGTAAGGGACTACCCTGTTAACCAAGCCGATTTGTTCGGCACGGACCGCATCGATCATTTCCCCTAGAAAGAGCAGCTCCTTAGCCCTAGATACACCGATCAGCCTTGGTAAACGCTGCGTACCTCCGCCGCCGGGAATAATACCCAACGTGATCTCAGGCAGCCCAAACTTGGCCTTATCCGATGCCAGCCTTAAGTCACACGTAAGAGCCAGTTCACAGCCACCTCCTAAAGCCAACCCGTTTATTGCAGCAATGGTTGGCTTTTTCATGTTTTCAATTTGGTTGGATGTATGCAGTGAAACTTGGCAGAACCTATACATCTCCACTGATGTCAAGTTTTTCATCTCGCTTATGTCCGCACCGGCAGCGAATGCTTTCTCTCCGGATCCAGTAATAATCACTGCCCGCACTGAGGAATCTGCGTCTAGATCTCCAACCGCCTGACTCAGTTCTCGGAAGAGTTTACTGTTTAGCGGGTTTACAGGAGGGCGATTTAAAGTAATTGTAGCAATGCCATCCTCAATGCCAAGTAGAATTGTCTCAAACGACATTAATACCCTCCTCCCTATTTTTTGTCATTATAATCATAAAACCCTGCGCCGGTCTTGCGCCCGAGACGGCCGGCGCGGACCAAATCCTTCAGTATCTGCGGCGAGTTCCAGCGCATATCTTTAAACTCTTCGCAAAAGTAATTGGCAACATGGTGGGTAATTTCAACACCGGCAAAATCTTGTAATTCAAAAGGTCCCATAGGATAATTCAAGCCCAGCTTAATCGCTGTATCAATATCCTCCATTGTTGCTACGCCTTCCTCCACCAGACGCATTGACTCAATAAGATGGGCCATGAAGACCCGGTTCACGATAAAGCCCGGCGAGTCCTTTTTAACTTCCACAGTAGTCTTGCCCATTTTTGCCGCCACTTCGGAAACAACTTGGACCGTCTCATTGCTGGTATAATAACCGCGAATAACCTCCACCAGCCTCATGATGGGTGCCGGGTTGAAAAAGTGCATCCCGGCAACTTTGTCAGGACGCTTTGTGATAGCTGCTATCATGGTTATAGACATGGAAGAGGTGTTTGTAGTAAGATAGGTTTCGGGCTTACAAACCTGATCCATCTTAGAAAAGGCTTCTTTCTTCATTTCCAGGTCTTCAATGATGGCCTCAATAACCAAATCAGCATCAACAAATAAATCCATTCCGGTGGTCGGAATAATCCTACCTATTACCGCATCTTTTTGCTCCGCCGACATTTTGCCCTTTTCCACGCTCTTAGACAGGAAACTGTCTATCCTGCCAATGGCACGATCCACAAAAACCCGGTCGATATCGCTCAAAATCACATCAAACCCGGCCTGCGCCGCCACTTGAGCTATACCACCACCCATAGAGCCAGCTCCCAGCACCGCAATCTTTTTTATTTCCATAATTATCGCCTCCTGTTTATTAATTAATCCAAGATTTTTTTCAACCATTTAATTAGCAATTTATTGTATATATTACCGCAGTTCTAATAATTCCATCAATTCGTAAGATCCCAACTCGTCAATTCATTGCTATCCTAATCAGCATAAACGGTAGGTTGTTTTTTGCCACTAATTATTATGGAACTAGAACTTGTGCAAAATTTATACCAGGTAGCTAAATTCAACCATTAAGAACTTTTTAAAGGTATTTATCATAATTTTTCTGTAAAAACTGTAAGCTCTTATTAGCCCTTTTGCAAAGGAAACTGCAAATATGCTAAGACTTTTTTATAGTTCTGCCACAAAGCCAGCTATAATATGTTATCTAGTCAACTGAGGCAACAGGTTAATATATATTTTTATACGCGATAATTTTATAGTTAACTATTGCCTTCTCGTAAAAATATCCTGCAAAATTGCTAATACCAATCCTTAATTTCATATTTACGCATCCTCATCTATTGCCTCTTACTTGATAAGGGTTACTTTCCCGATACTTTAAATAAGGTTCGTGCAATCAATAGATTTTGGAAGTTTTATAACCAGCTATCTTTCTCTTTAGAAACAGATGATTTCCTCAGGAGTTAAAACTTACCCATCCTATTGGCAAACTAACGCAATTACTGTTCCACCCACAGGGGATCGGTCACACCTATGACTCATAACCTATGACTGCACTTCATAATTTTAATGTGCTTTAAAATGATTGCAAGCGGCTTGCTAATTTCTGTATCCAAATTCCGCTATTAATTTTAAACTCCTAGTTTTGCTGCAAAAAGTAAAAAAAAGCACCTTCCGCAAGGTAAGTGCCTTTTTACACTCTCTTTTTTACTTTAATAATCTCTGACTCTTAGAACGCTATACACAAATAGTCTTCAGGATCACTTAAAACTTATGAAGGACCTAAACAGAAAATGATTCATCTCTACTTTTAGGATTTTTAATTCGATTATCCGTGAAAATTGGATCAAGGTAATTATGGAGCTCTGTCGCTGTTTTCTTTTCTACTTCGCTGGCACGTGTACAAAAACTAACTAAAACAAGAGTAATGATGCTTACTATTAAAGATGGAACAAATGCATCAAACCCAAACATTAAGCTTTTTGGAAATATTCCTATCCCACATAATAACAATACCGATTCACCCGATAGGATCGAAGCAATCGCTCCGATAGAGGTGCTCCTTTTCCAGTATAAACCTGCCAGGAATGCCGGCGCAAGAAGCGCATACCCACTAAAAGCCCATGTTACAATGGCTAAAATGGTTGCTGGTGGTTTTAATGCAATAATGACAGTAAGAATAACTAATACACATGTACAAATACGCCCGATGGCAATTTGTTTGGCATTATTAGCCTTTTTATCAATATAACGGATATAAATATCTTTGGTAAATAGAGTACTAATTGTAATCAATTGAGAACTAAACGACGACATAATGGCTGCAAATACCGCAGACAATAATATAGCACCAATCCACAGGGCATAATAATTCCCTAATACCATTGGTATTATCTGGTCGGACTCTTTTCCCTGCAAATTTGGGAAAATAGTATGACCATATACTCCTATAAATAATACGGGAATATAAATCACAACCATGGCAAGCGGGTATAAGGAAGCGCTCAACTTTAATGCTTTCGAACTCTTAGCGGCGAAAAATTTTGTAAACATTTGAGGGAAAACGGATATACATAGCATGATCATTAATCCGAAGTTAATCCAACTCTTAATTGTAAATTTTTGTCTAGTAAGTAGTTCCGGGTAATTGCTCATTACATCTTGGGTAACTACTACGGGGCCTCCAATTTTCGATGTTATTAAAAAGAATGCTAACATAACACAAGCTATCATGACAATTCCTTGAAAAAGGTCGGTCCAGGCTACAGCTCTCAAGCCACCTATATAAACATAAACGCCAACGAACACCACAATCATCAATACTCCAACCCATAGTGGTATTGTTCCTTTTGTTAAACCACTAAGAATATAGCCCGCCCCAATAGGTTGAACAGCCATATAGGGCACTGTAAAAAATATATATACTAAAAAGATAACAACACTTAAAGCTTTACTTTCATATCTTTTCCCAAAAAGTTCCGCAGGTGTCATAAAGCTATATTTCTTACCCAAAAGCCAGCAGCGGTAGCCGATTAAGTAAAAAAATATTGCCGATAGGCTAGTAGTGGTTGCCAGATAACCAAAAAATCCTGTTCCCAAATGATAAGCACCACCTGGTGCTCCCATGTAAGCAAAAGCGCTTATGTTCGTTGCAAATAAGGTAAAGAACATCACTGTAAGCCCCAAGCTTCTGTTTGCAACAAAATAATCTTCTGAAGTATTTAAGTTCTGCCTGCCTGAGTATAATCCTATAGAAATAGAGGCAGTAAGATATAAAACAATAACAAAGATCGCACCGATAATCGCAGGGTTCATCAAATATCCCTCCTTATTATTAAGAAACCTGTATATTTTTAAATTTTTTATTTTTTTTGAATATTTGCTAAATTTTAAGCATAATTCAATTATCATTAATCCGGTTCTTTAGGCCAATAATAAATTGCAAACAATGTAAAAGCTATACTTAGGGCAATATTCAACAGCACTTGGTAAAAAACATGCCAAGGTATCCACCCAAAGATCATTGGGGTAATAGAATTCCATTGCCAAAAATCTACAAATGAAAGATAAAGGATAAAAAAAATAATAAACCATACGATACCGCTTTTCCGTGCTTTCATTTATATACCTCCCTCATATCATAATATTAAAGCCACAAAATAAACCAAACCCCGGTTAAAGTGCATTTTTTGGTAATTGAGTGAGTTCGAGAATCAGTTACTCTGTTCAACAGCAATCTCCTTTAACTTTCGTTTCAGCACTTTCCCTGATGCGGTCATTGGAAATTCATCTATTATCAGCAATTTCTCTGGTAACTTAAATTTGGCGAGGTTGCATGTCATCAGGAATTTGATTAATTCTTCAAAGGATAATTCTTCTCCAGGATTTAGCTGGACACACGCGCAAGCCTTTTCCCCATATACCTCATCTGGCACTGCCACAAGGCATACAGCTTTTACTTTAGGATGAGCAAAAATAAGGGTTTCGATCTCTTCACAACTAATTTTTTCACCTCCCCGGTTGATAAGTTCTTTGATGCGACTTTCGAAATAGATATAACCATCTTTATCCTTACGGCATCTATCACCCATTCTATAAAAACCGTCAGGTGTAAAGGCTACGGCATTTAAAGCGGGTGAATTATAATAACCCCGAATGGTATAAGGTCCTCTGATAAGCAACTCACCCGTTTCCCCATCGGGAAGTTCATTACCGTTTTCGTCAATAATTTTAGTTTCGTCCGCCGGGCAAACCGGTTTTCCAGAACTATTTAATATCGCGTGCTCACTAGCATCTAACCTAACCATATTCAACACACCCTCACCCGAGCCGTATGATTCCATCACGAAACAGCCAAACCGTTCACGTACTTGAGCGCGCAATTCGGGCGCAAGTCTAGCGCCACCAGTCTGAACAACTTTTATAGATGAATAGTTATAATGTGACAATATGTTAGATTTGAGCCAATTGGTAATAATAGGTGGAGCGACTGACAAAAAAGTAATCTGTTCTTTTTCCACCAATGAAAAAATTGTATTAATGTCTGTACCGGGGCTGATAACAACTTTTCCTCCGGAGAATAGGACTCCCTGAAAACCTGGTGAACACACCATATAGTTGTGCGCTATAGGCAAAGTAACCAGCATGCGTGTGTGTTCGTCAAATCTACCAACCCGACTAGCATACTTAGTTATACAAACATAATCATTGTGTGTCCGCGGGATCATTTTGGGAAGCGCCGTGGTCCCTCCGGAGAGCACCATCAAAGCTACTTCGTCCGGATCCGGGCGGTATTTGGCCAAAGTTTCCTGGATCTCCTTCTTATCTATTGGAGCCTCTAGAAGTTTATTTAAAGAAATAAACTCCGATGGAGAACTACCACTTACGAAAACATATTTTAATTTTTGGTTTAGGTTCTTAATTTCCCGAGCCATAGCAATATAATTAAATTTTCGATAGATATCCGGGATTATATAGCCAACCGTACCAGAAAACTTAATAAAGTGGCTGATTTCTCCTTTTCTGTGAGGCGCAAGTGCTAAAATTGGAATGACTCCAATCTTAATCAAAGCGAAATATGAATAAATAAACTCGGGTCCATTGGGTAACTGGATAACTACTCGGTCTAAAGGTTTTAAACCAATTTGTAAAAACTGGTAGGCCAACCTGTCAATAATTTCACCAAGTTGGGTATAACTAAGGCGCATTTTGTTAAATACAAGTGCTTCTTTTGAACCATGTTTATTAATAGACAAATCCAAAACTTCGCTAAGCGTTTTATCTTCCCAATATCCCTGCTCACGGTAATACTTGGCATATTCTTCAGGCCAAGGAACGCAACCCTGTAACATACCTCATCATCCTTCCTCGAATCACTTTTTTCATACAATTTTGAATTTTAAAAACAGAGCACACATTTTGGTTTACGACAAATTAAATAAATTATTGTTATATCGGTTTCTTTTCACCAAACTTTTGCCGCAGTACGGTTTTTAGAACTTTACCACTTGGGTTTTTGGGTAATTCATCGATAAACTTCACGCGCTTGGGTTTTTTATAGCTGGCCAGATTTTTTTTGCAGTATTCGATAATCTCTTCCTCCGTGACCTGTTGTCCCTGTTTCAAAACGATCAAAGCCATTACTAACTCACCCCAGTGGGTGTCGGGTAAACCGATAACTGCCGCTTCTAAAACAGCCGGGTGCTCGTAAATTACATTTTCCAATTCCTTGGGATAAATGTTTTCCCCGCCGCTGATGATCATATCCTTTTTGCAATCCACAATATAGATATAACCATCTTCGTCTACCGTCGCCAGATCCCCTGTATATAGCCAACCGTCCCTCAGAGCTTCGGCTGTCGCCTTGGGAAGGTTCCAGTAGCCCTGCATAATATTGTCTCCCTTGCCGATAATCTCACCCACCTCACCCGGCGCAACATCCTCGCCCCGTTCGTTAACTACCCGAACCTGGGTATTCAGCACTTCCTTTCCAACCGAACCCAGACGCCTCACTTTCTCCGGCGGCCCCTCCGCGACGTGGTCTTCCTGTGCCAACGACGTTAAATGGGGGCCGGCTTCAGTAAGACCGTACATCTGAATAAATTTGGGCCCGATTAATGCCAAGCACTCTTTTAGCAAGGGCACCGGCATCGGGGCCCCTGAATAGGCAATTTGTCGGAGGCTGCTCAAATCGTATCGAGCAAATTCCGGATACTTTATCAACATATTGATCATAGTGGGTGCCGCCCAAAAGTTGGTTACTTTTTCTTTTTGGATTGTTTCCAGGATCGATTGAGGGTTAAATTTTTCCATAATTATGTTGGTCGCGCCGGAATAGAAATGGCACATGGATATTGAAGCCTGACCACTATGGAATAACGGAGCGAAGTTAATTGTTACATCATCTGGTTCGATATAGTGGTAGGACCAGCTTAAATTCATTGAAGTCATGATAATATTTTTATGGGTCAATATAACTCCCTTGGGATAACCGGTAGTCCCACTGGTATACATCAAATAGGCTACATCACTGTCGGATACGGTCACCGGGGCCTTTTCTGCGGCAGAGGCAGCGGTGATTAGTTGTTCATAATCTAAAACTTTTTCTCCCCCGTCAATACTGATATAATACTTCACACCCTGAAGATCTTTTTCAATAGCATTCAGGACCGGTAAGTAGGCTTTACAGCTCACTACGGCCTTAACCTGTGCGTCATTTATTATATAAGTCAATTCTCTACCAGCCTGCCGGTAATTTAGCGGGACAGCAATAGCTCCTTTACTGGTTACCGCCAAGTAGAGTTCTAGGTATTGGTGACAATTCTCCAGGAGCAAGGCCACCCGGTCGCCTTTCCGTATCCCCATTTCCCAAAAAGCATTGCTTAAACGACAAACTCGGTTTTTCAATTCCCCGAAAGTATAACGGGTTTCCCGAAAGAAAACTGCTGTTTTTTTGGGGTAACGGCGAGCATTACGATCCAACAGATCTCCGATAATCAAACTCTTAAACCTCCTTTTTTGCCTTCCATGTCCCTGTTTAACCTCCGCCTTTAGGCAGACAGAAGTTTATTTTTATTTATTAACCGCTAAACCGTCTGTAGCAGGCTGGACATTCAGTTTGCCAAAAGTGCGGCCTTCCCGTGTGAACAAAATCATTGCTATACAAAATTCAATAAGTGCAACTATAACCAAGAAAAAGAAGCCGACAGTGAAAGATCCGTTATTTATAGTTATTAAAGCACCGATAATATAAGGAACAAACCCGGAGGATATACTAGCAATCCCCTGATATAGACCGGTTGCCCTGGCGATTATTGGGGCGCTAACAATCTTCTGGAGAACGGCAAATGATGCTCCAAACCCCCAACATATTCCTCCCATAGCTACAACTAACCAAAGCGCACTAGCTAGGTTGTTTTTCGATATTACGGCAAGAGTCATGCCAATGGCAATTACGAGACCTCCCGTCCACATAAATAATGTGTTGCGTTTAACTCGAAACATCAAATATCCGCTTAAAATCATCGACACTGCCCCAACCAAGTAAGGCAAAGCGGAAAGACTGCCCATTTCCACCCACGTAAAGCCCCTAGCCATTTTTAAATATGAAGGCAGCCATGACAGCAAACCCCAAAAATTCCATGTATTGAACATCTACCACGCTACCACTAGCCAGTAATCGGCATTCTTTAATACATTACTCCACTCAGATTTAGAATGAGCTGTCGCTCCATTGATATCATTTTTCTGAATAGAATTTTCAACTGCAAGACCTTTTTCTATATAATCAAGTTCATCCTTTTTGACCCAGGGTGAATCTTTGGGGTGGTTATAAACAAAAATGAGAACCAGTGGTATGGTAACAGCTATCGTTGTTATTCCTAATATAAAGAATGACGCCCGCCACCCTAGTGAAGCAATAATTGCTGCAACTAAGGGCATAGTTATGGCCGAACCCACAACAAGACCCGAGCCCCATATGGAATTGGCAATACCACGTTCCCTGGGCGGAGCCCAATTTTTAACAACCATACTGTTTAAAGGCAACTGAATGCCCTCTCCTATGCCAAGAATAATTCTAGACAGAATAAGAACCATAAAAGACCAGGCTATGCCACCAAAAAACATGGAAATGGAGCAAACCAGTGCCAGAAAGACAAGCCCCCTGCGCGCGCCTACTTTATCCAGTGCAAATGATAGCAGGAGAGCTGCGCAGCCATATGTCCATAAAAATACCGACATGAGCAGACCACGGAGATCCGGTCTGTCCGCAATACCCATGTCCTTCAAGAAATTGCTGTCGGCAATTAATATTGCCATGTTAACACGATCAAGATAGGCTATAAGCAAGGCCATAAATAAAACAAATACAACAATATAACCGGAACGCCATACCGGTTTTTGAGTCATACATAAATCCCCCTTCTTGAACATATGAGAAACCGCGAATAACCTCCACCAGCCTCATTATAGGTGCAGGGTTGAAAAAATGCATCCCGACAACTTTGTCAGGACGCTTTGTGGCAATCGCTATCATGGTTTGGACATGGAAGAAGTGTTAGTGGTAGGGTACGTTTCGGGTATAGTTATAATAATCTCCTGGCAATTGTCATCTTCTCAGCTTCCTTGGCGCCTTCGTAAATCTCCAATATTTTTGCGTCCCTATAAAACCTCTGGACGTCATACTCATCTATATATCCATAACCCCCATGTAATTGTAAGGCTTTGTCACATACCCAGACCGCTGTTTCTCCGGCATAATACTTGGCCATGGCATTCAATGCAGGATCTAATTGTCCGTTGTCAATTTTCCACGCAGCTTTATAAGTAATATTGCGGGCAAGCTCAATTTTTGTCGCCATTTCTGCCAGCTGAAACTGCACGCCTTGATAAGTGGCAAGGGGCTTTCCAAATGTCGTTCTTTCCTGAACATATTTAATGGTTTTATCCAGCGCTCCCTGAGCCAAGCCGACTCCCTGTGCTGCAACTATCGTTCTGGTGATATCAAAGAAATGCATTAGCTGGTAAAACCCTTTTCCTTCTTCCCCGATCAAGTTTTCGCAGGGTACACGAACATCCTCGAAAATTACTTCCGCAGTATCGCTCGCTCTTACCCCCATTTTTCCTTTAATCTTGTTTCTGGTAATCCCTTCGCGATCCGTCTCTACCAGAATCAAGCTAAATCTCTGGTGCTTTTTCTCTTCTTTAGGATTGGTTACACATAAAACAACCATAAAATCACAAACTGTCCCGTTGGTAACAAACATCTTACTGCCGTTAATTATATATTCGTCGCCGTCTTTCACAGCGGTGGTCCTAATATTGGCTACGTCAGTACCCGCGTTAGGTTCCGTGTATGCGCCGGCTGCCATAGCCCGACCACTCACCAGCAAGGGTAGGTATTTTAACTTTTGCTTTTCGGTTCCGAATAACAATATGTTCTCTGAACCAAAACTTGCGGATACAAGAACGAGATCTAAACCCAGGTCCACCCTGCTTAATTGCTCAGTAATAAGAGCCACCTCAAGAAAACCGAATCCCGGCCCATCATACCCCTCGGGAATAAAACAACCGACCAGACCTGTCTCGCAAGCTTTTTTTACAAGTTCTTTAGGGTATTTTTCTTCTCTATCACACTCTTTGGAGATCGGCTCGAATTCTTTGAGAGCAAACTTATAGGCCGTTTCCTGAAGCAGTTTTTGTTCTCCGGTTAAGTCAAAATTCATAGTTTTATTTCCTCCTAACTTTTATGCCAATCATTTATGTTACTGGGAATCCGATTACCCCCTTTTCCCATAGACCTTGGATTGTATATATTTACATAGTTTTGACAATTCTTATAATTATCAATATTGGCATTTATCAATCTATTGTCACCCTACTTAATCAAAGAAGTTATTGTTTGTGCCACTACTCACTACTAAAACTTAAGCAAAATCTATACCAGGTGGCTAAATTCAGCCATGCAAACTTTTTTAAAGATATTTGTTATACTTTTTCTGTAAAAGATTTAAGCTATTATTAGCCTTTTTGCAATGGGAACTGCAAATATGCTAAGTCCCTTGCATAGTTCTTCTTTTTTTATTTATACGCGATAGTTTTACTTGTTAACAGATGCCTTCTCGTAAAAATATCCTGCAAAATTGCTAATACCCACATACATTTGCACCTTCCATTGCCATAATAATTTCTGTAGGTCTGCATCACTCCTTTAGGAAAGCCTGTGGTTCCACTCGTATATTGGATTAGTGCTGTTTCATCCTCTTCCGGTTCTCCCATTCCTGGATCCTCACAAGAACTTTTCGCCAGCAAATTTTCGTATTGCTGCCAATCATTCTACAGTACGGAACTCCCAACATTAATTCTGTATAAATATAATCATTCTGTGAAATATAGCCAACTCTGTCCCCCAAGTTACAACCCATGGCCACCAAGGCATTTCCCAATTGATTGATTCGTTCTTTTAATTGCTTAAAAGTTTTTCTTACCCCATATTACCAGTCCACTACCGCAATTTTGTCAAGATATAGTCTTGCGTTTCTTACTATCGCCTTAGCATTTGAATAGGCCATATAAAACCTCCTCCTGTTTACTTAAATCACCTCTACATCCAAACCAAAATTTTTTAATGCCATTACCGCCCTTTGAACATTTTCCTCGGTATTTATGGCTACGCCCTCTAATTTATAATGCAAACCTAATGACCTATATTTACCCTCACCTAATCGGTGATAAGGGATGAGATCCACTCGCTTCTGCCCGATTTCGCGCAAGTACATGCCTACTGCCTCTATGTTTTCATGAGAATCATTACAGCCCGGTATAAATGGTATTCTTACAACTACATCTTGGCCAAGTTTAACAATTTGTTGCAAGTTGCTTAATATAATTTGGTTTTCTACACCAGTTAGTTGCTTATGTTTTATCGGGTCAATATGTTTTAGGTCATATAATATTAGATCCACGTCCCCCAATATACTTTTGAGCACCTCCCATGCTACATATCCACAGGTTTCAAGAGCTATATGAAACCCGTATGCCCCGCATAGTTTAAGCAAAGAGCGAAGATAGACTATCTGTTGGGTTGGCTCGCCACCTGAAAAAGTTACTCCTCCACCAGAATTTCGGAAAAAAAGTGAGTCCTTTTTAATTGTGTCAAATACTTCCTCTAACGACATTTCCTTACCCATGACAACTCGTGCTTCATTAGGACAAGCTTCAACACACTTACCACAAACCTTACATTTCTCACGATCTATTACTACTTCTCCCCCTGAGCCAACTTGAGTGCTTCCTGTAGGACAAACAGATATACAACGATAACATCTTGTGCATAAGTTGCTCAAGTGGAACAATTGCGGGGCTCCTTGTTGAGATTCAGGATTACTACACCAAAGGCAACGCAAAGGACAACCTTTAAAAAAGACCGTTGTTCTAATTCCAGGCCCATCGTTTAGAGAGAACCTCTGAATATTAAAAATTCTTCCTTTAAGCTTTTGATTAACTATGTTAGAAACTCCTATTGTCATAACAATAACCTCCATTCCAGGAACCTGGTCAAGAAGTGTAGTAAATACCCACATAATCCTAATAAAACCATGGGCGTGTCGCCATCACGACTGGCCTAAAAAGGCCAGGCCGATCTGGCGCAAGACGTTAGTTTTTGCTTTTGTGCCCGATCCACTCAATGTAATCCACTTAATTTATAGTCCCTGCTATTTATGCCGGTTTCATGCGGCAAAGTACAGTCTTAAAATCGGGGTATGCTGTAATTGGATCAATAACATCCATATCAACTAATAAATTCGCGTTTGCGCTCGCCCAACCATGTGGAACACTTACCACACCTGGTGTTATTTTTTCTGTAATACGTACGACCATTTGGATTGTTCCTCTTTTCGTCTCGATTAGCGCTAAACAGCCGTCCGTTAACCCGTACTTTGCTGCAGTAGCCGGGTTAATTTCTGCCAAGGGCATCGGGTTGCTATTGCGTAATACTGGTACCTGGCGCAATTGGGTATGGGTATATTCCTGCGCCCGTTCGCCGCTGATAAGAATGAGCGGGTACTCCTGGTAAAGTTCAGGAGTGCTATACTGGCTTTGGCCTGGCTCCATATATATTGGGATGGGATCGAAGCCCGCATCTTTTAATGTCTGCGAATAGATTTCTACTTTTCCGCTGGGAGTGTTTAGTTTTTTATTTTTATAAACCCAATATTCCTTTTCCCCATAGTAAGTGCCTAAAGGATTAGACTTTAACTTATCTTTTAGTTCACCCTTTAGATAAGCATCAATTACCTCTTCCTCGTTATGCCAAGGGAAATATTCCTCCATACCGAGACGCAGACCTAGTTCACTCCAAATCTTCCAGTCGGGCCAGCTCTCGCCCACCGGTTCGATTACTTTACGGCGAAGCATGGCATATGGTTCACCGAAAACAACACCGTAAACGTGTGAGAGACCGCCTTTCTCTAAGAAGGTGCAGGCCGGCAAAACAACGTCCGCCAGCTCAGCCGTTTCGGTAAGGAACGGGTCGATCACAGCCAAAAAATCAAGGCTGGACAGGGCTTCTTTAAATTGCTGTGCAGCGGGGAAAGAGACAGCTGGGTTAGCCGCGGTAACGATACTGGCTCTAATTGGATAAGGTTTTCCTTCCAGTACTGCCTGTGGGAAAAGAGTAGCTATCCCAAACGGTGCCTGTCGACCCCATAAGTTACTGAAAATAGGGTAATCTTCAGACCCGATCGGGGTCTCCTGATCTTTCAGACTTAAGTTCGCCAAAGGAATCCGGGGCACGGTTACCCAACTCCCTGGGGCAGCAAAATTACCAGTGACTGCCTGCAGGATAGACAAAAGGCGAGAGTTCTGCAGGCCGTTTTTATGCTGGTCAAGACTATTTATTCCCTGAATAATGCAACTCGGTTTAGCCCGGGCAAAGATTCTAGCCACATTTTTGATGTCGAACGCAGATAACCAAGTGATTTCCTGGGCCCATTCAGGGGTATATTGCTGGACATGCTCCACTAGCTCCGGAAAACCAACGGTATAATTATTAACAAACTCTTTATCGTAAAGATCTTCATTGATAATTACGTTTAGCATTGCTAAAGCAAGGGCGGCATCAGTGCCCGGGCGGATCAATAATTGATAACCCTTTTCAGACAACGGTATCTGCTTTGGATTCACAACAATTAATTCGCAGTTGTCATTATCTAACTTTTTCTTGATCAATTCGCCAAGCATGCCTTTAGAACCAACTGGGTTGTGCCCCCACAGAATAATACACCGGGCGGAATTGGGGTCTTCAATCGGGTAACGGCCATAGGTCAACTGTCGGGCCAGGATCCGGGCACGGAAGCAAATGTTCTCCACTGAAAGGAGGTTAGGAGTACCGAAAGCACCTTTGAAACGGCGGGCAAAGGTAGCTACCTCATAGCTTTCCACACCCACAGAACCGCAAAAAACAGCCAGGGCACGTGCACCATACTTAGCCTTAACTGCATTAAGTTTTTCCGCGCAATAGTCTAAGGCATCGTCCCAGCTAACCTTTTGCCAGCGGCCTTTTTCACGCCGCATTGGGGTTGTTAAACGACTGGCCGAGTATACATAACTGGGCAGAGCCTCTCCCCGCGGACAAAGATACCCTTTACTGATCGGATGCTCCGGCAAGCCTTTCACCTCTGTTAAGCGTCCATCCTCAACAGTAGCTTTAATCCCACAATCCCAAACACATAGCATGCAATCGCTATTTATTGTTTCAATAGCCATCATTCACTCCCCTTAATTTTTTTAAATTTTTGCCTTTGTGTGAGAAGTCAACAAAAATATGAAATTTAAAAAATTTATTGTCTCGTTTTAACCATGCAATGTTTGTGCCAATATGTAAAATTTAAAGTTATCACTTTGATATTAACGAAAAGGCCATTCTAACATCAATAGAAAGAGATAATGATTTGAATACCTTGTAATTTTCTAGCATCACAAATAAATAAATTTGCAGTGGTCTACTGCAAATTTGATAATTACAATCAATCAATTGGCTTTAGATCTTTTGGCAAATTTACTTACTAGTAAATGTTAATATAAACTTTATGCATTTTTTTACATGGTTTCATTATTTTTGCATGGTAACATTGGTTGACGATGTAAATATATATCCATTAAACCATAATTTTCAACCATTAAACTATAATTTTTAACCGCCCATCTCCTATTTATTACATGTAAGCTAACTTGCAAAGACTCATTCCTTCAGAAAGGTTAAAATTAATATAATACTTTGCTAAAATGCATTGGGGGTGACGAGATTATTGGCTATAAAGCTAAAGCCCGGTTTTAGGAAAATACTCCAATCTTTACTAGATAGTCTACCGGACGGCATTATGATTTTGACAGTAGACGGGATTATTAAAATGGCTAACAACGTTCAGGAAAGGCTAACTGGTTTGTCAAATAAGGAAATAATCGGCCAGACCATATTTAGTTTAGTACAGAAAGGTATATATAATGACCCGGTAATTGATCTAGCATTGAAGAGGCGACAGTCTGTTACCTTAATGCAGTATACACCCTTTAATACTTGTTTACTGGTCACTGGTGCACCGGTAATTGACGATAATAATGAAATTGCTTATGTAGTTCTTTATTCAAAGGACGTTACCGAATTAAACCAGTTGCAACAGCAGTTGGAACAGACCAAGCTTCTCACTCAGAAATATTCTTTAGAAATTAATGAAATGCGTGTTCAAAGCCAAGAAAACATTGATATTGTTGCCAAATCAATAAAGATGAAAAAAATAATCGACTTAACCCTCAGATTAGCTCGAGTAGATACAACAGTTCTAATACTTGGTGAATCCGGTACAGGCAAAGAAGTTATTGCGAAACTAATTCACGACCACGGTGAACGCAAACTAGGACCGTTTATAAAGGTAAACTGCAGCGCTATTCCGGAAAGTCTTATTGAATCGGAGCTTTTTGGTTACGAATCAGGCACTTTTACCGGTGGCAACAAGGAGGGTAAAGCCGGCCTATTTGAATTAGCCCACAATGGCGACATTTTTTTAGATGAGATTGGCGATTTATCCTTATCCTTACAGCCAAAATTATTGAGAGTACTTCAGGAAAAAGAAGTAATACGCGTAGGAGGAGCAAAGCCACGAAAAGTAGATGTAAGGGTCATAACAGCAACTAACAAGGACCTAAAAGAACTAGTGAATCAAAATCTTTTCCGGGAAGATTTATTTTTCCGTTTAAATGTCGTACCAATTTTAATCCCTCCATTACGGGAAAGGAAGGATGATATTATACCCTTAGTCTACCATTTTAAGGATTTAATTTCTAAAAAATACAAAATAAAAAAGGAGTTCTCCGGAAAAGTCCTTAATCATTTTTACGCTTACGATTGGCCAGGTAACGTGCGCGAATTACAAAACGCAGTTGAAAGGTTACTTATTATTTCTATAGGAAACACAATCACAGTAGATGATCTACCTCATGATATGCTCCCAGCTTCAGGTGACGGGAGGATTATAGTCGATGGAATTATGCCGATGAGACAAGCAGTATTAGAAGTTGAGCGCCAGTTAATAGAGCAGGGCATGGCCAAATTTAATAGCACATACAAAGTCGCCAAAATATTAGGTGTTCATCAAACCACAGTAATTCGCAAGATAGCAAAAGTTAATAAGAGTAAAAAAACAAATAATGTAAGGCAACTCAAGGATCAAAAACAATCAAATGACAACGAAGCATGAGTGGCAAGTACTACTTCCTGCTATTAATACAGCGATATTGCAGAGCACTACTGCAATATCGCTAGTTTTCAGGAGATTTAATAATACAAATAAATATGCCATATTATGAAAACGCTGAATCAACCTAATAAATTAATCCCAACCACCTGGTATATATATTGCATTAGCAAAACTCTAGCATATTCATTCTATTCCAATTAATACACATCACTATCATTAACTTATTTTGAATATTCTGAACTGCGCAAACAAGAGTATCACTATTGCATCAATAAACAATTAGCGGGATACTGATTGCTATTTTTAGCGTTCATAGCGATTGATCCTTAATGGAGCCGTGTGAATAACCATTTTTTTCGAGGAAGTGACGTATATGAGTTGGAAGATTAACGTTTTTGCAGAACGTTGTACAGGATGTCAAATATGCCAAATGATTTGTTCTTGGGCTAGCGAAAAAAATTTTCAGCCGCTTCATGCCTATATCCAAGTAAAAAGCAGGGATGGGAAAGAAGCTCAATTTGATATTACGTTCGTTAATCGTTGTAAAAAGTGTGGCTTGTGCGCTAGTTACTGCTCAAGCGGGGCACTGGTAAAGGAAAGGCAGGTGCCTAACGTTGTTTAAAATAATTAAAATTGACCTTATTAATCAAAAGATTGATGTTGTTGATGGTATGAATCTGCATAAGGAATTTTTAGGGGGGCTGGGTGTAAATACAAAACTGATGGTTGATCTTATACCTCCTGACAGTGAACCGCTTGGTCCCGATAACGTTTTAATCTTTGGAGCAGGCTCATTTGTGGGGACTTTGCTGCCCACCGCCGCCCGGACTGAACTTACTGCCAAGTCGCCTTTGAGTAACCGCTTCGGAACTGCAAATAGCGGTGGACTGTGGGGGGCGGCCCTTAAGTTTGCGGGTTACAGCCACCTCGTTATAACGGGGAAAAGTTCTATTCCTGTCTATCTTATGATTGACGATGGTCAAATTAAAGTAGAAAATGCAACTCATCTTTGGGGTCTGGATACTTGGGCCACTGTTGAAAAAATAAAACAAGAAAAAGGCAGTGACTTCCAAATTGCCAGCATCGGGCCCGCAGGGGAAAAGCTGGTGCGTTTTGCCTCAGTAATAAACAATTATCACGGTGCCTGGGGCAGAACCGGTATGGGCGCGGTGATGGGCAGTAAGAATCTCAAAGCTATTGCCGTTCGTGGAACGGGTATAGCACGGGTGGCCGACCATCTGGCCTTTGCCCGCATTATGACAGAAGCCTTCAAAAAAGTACTAAGCAATGACCACTTTGGTTATACCAGGTGTTACGGAAGCATGGTAGTAGCTGATCCTTATAACAAAATTGGCGCTCTTCCCGGTCTTAACTTTACCTGTGGTTCATTTCCTGATTGGGTTGAAACCAGAGGCCGAGGTTTTTTTGCCAAGAACTATAAAGAAAAAGACCTGGCTTGTTTTTCGTGCCCAGTGGCTTGCGCCCATTGGTCGCGGGTGAAATATGGCCAATACGAAGGATACGAAGCCAAGGGGCTTGAGGTAACTTATACATTTGAATTCGGAGCCAAGTTGGGCATTAAGGAAATTGCAGAGATATTAAAGTGTGCGGAGATCTGTAATCGTTATGGTATGGATGTAGTCTCAGCCGCGGGTGTAATTGCATTTGCTATTGAAGCCAACCAGCACGGCTTATTGAAAGAATTAAGCCGGGAAGTTCCTGTGCAATGGGGCGATTTTCCAGGTATTACAAGCCTTCTTGATCAAATCGGGAAAAGACAGGGTATTGGCGATCTTTTAGCAGAAGGAGTAAAGATAGCTTCTGCCCGGATCCCTAATAGTGCTTATTATGCCATGCACGTCAAAGGAGTGGAAATACCGGTCCGAGATCCCCGGGGGAAATGGGATGTCTGGACGTTAGGTAACCTTACCAATACCCGGGGCGGAGATCATCTGCGCACCAGGTCAACGGTCGATGCGCTGTTAAGCCCGGGGCACAATCACCTGGAACAAAAAATTGGACGTTGCCGAAGAAGTTGTTCACGATCTGGATATGCCTGAGGATTTAAAAAGCCAAATTTTTGGTGAGCCACCAGCCAAAGTAAATATTCCCCGAATGGCCAAGTATGCTGAAGATTTAATCACAATCATTAATTCTACCGGGCTTTGCATCAGACCACCCTCTCATAGATCGTTGGGTCCCGATTTTTACGCGCGAACGCTTTCAGCAATACTAGGTTACCCATTTACAGCTGAAGAAGTTTTGGAAGCAGCGGTAAAAATCTGGAATTTACAACACCAGTTTAACGTACGTGAAGGCGAAAATCTTGATGAATATGTATTCCCCCAGCGTTTTTATAAGGAGCCATTACCATTTCAAGGTGGCATCAGACCGCCATTGTCCTATCAAAATATAAAAGAAACTGTACAGCAGTACTTCATGGCACGGGGATGGGAATTTTAATTACTTCATATCGGGTATACTTGATGCATAAGTGTAATAACTACTTACACTAAATCATAGGCACTTTTGAATGATTAAACTAAAAAATAATAATCCGGAGGGATAAAATGATGGATTTCTTGGAGGTTGTGATGACCAGAAGAAGCTGCCGTCAATACAAGGAAGATTTGATAAATGATTCTGACCTCAATACTATTCTGGAATGTGCTAATTGGGCACCTTGCCCTCTTAATTTACAACCATGGGAGTTTATAGTAATTAAGAATAAACAGCTTAAAAAACAGATCTTTGAGAGTTCATGCCAATCCACTAATAAGCTAGCTGAGGTCAGCGGCAAACGCTGGCTAAGCCATTATAAAGTTGATTTTCTTATTCAGGCACCTGTAATTATTGCCGTTGTAGGTGATCCAAATAAAAGCGGATTGGATGGCAAGGAAAGTTACCAGCATGCTTGTGCCGCCGCTATAGAAAACATGCTTTTAGCCAGCAACGCCTTAGGTTTAGACAGTCTGTGGTTTACACTATTTGACCAACAAGAAATAAGTAAAATTATTGGTGTTTCAACCCCCAAAAGGACTATTGCCCTGATTTGTATTGGCTATGGAAATGACTCATCACCTAGACCTCACAAAAAAGATCTGGCAAGTAAAGTAACAACACTCGTTTAATTATTTTAAAACTTTATTAAAAGGAGTCTATCACAATGAACAAATCCGGTATAACTAAATTACCGCATCTATTTCAAAGGGCAAAATAGGTAATTTTGCAACAAAAAAATCGAGTCAAATATGCTGCTTGTTGAGTATCAAAATTTAATACCCGGGACGATATATAATACGTTTTGTTTTGGTCGCCCAGGCATCTACCATATCAATTGTTACGTATTACTGACACCATTTGCTTTAAAAGCGGGAGTTAACCCGTGGGTTATAGGCATAATAATTGTAGCTAGCGCAAATGTATGGACGGTTAGTTACCAGAATACAACTCATATTGCCGCCATGGTGGCCACAGGTAAAGATGCGGTGAAACAATCTCATGCCGTAAGAATGTCTCTAGCGTATATGATAATTAATATAATAGCTATAGTTGCGAGCATCCCCTGGTGGAAGATACTTGGTTTGATTCCTTAGTTTCCTTTTTAGTTAGTTAAGATTTAAGCTGGGATAAAGAATTAAAAGTGGTGGCAAATTATTAGAGGCAGCATAAAATGTCGGGTTTTATTCCGACATTTTATGCTGCCTCCAATATAATCATCCCTTCCCTTGCTTGAACTAACTTTCTTTTCAATCAACGGCAAAGGGATTACTCTCATTTTTCTTTACTCTTCCTAATTATAGTTCTTTCTTCTTCAGGAATAGGAGGCGGAACAGGCCCGCCGGAAATCTTCGTCACCGCGCCAAATTTAGTGGGGCAAGCTTCAAAACAAGTTCCGCATTTTATGCATTTATCCTGATCAATTACATGGATCTGGTTCTTGGCACTTATAATCGCCTCTGCGGGGCATCTTCTCGCGCAAGTCATACAGGCCTGGCATTTCGACGGATCAATATAGTACGAGACGACTTCATTCAATAACTTATCTATTTCTTCACTCGTAAAATGCCCTTCATATTCTTCCGGGTTTTCAAGACGTGCTGCCAGTTTTTCCTGCTTGACCACTTTAATGTAGGGGACTAGCTTTGTAACTTCTGCAAGTTTGGCCTGAAGTTCTTTTTCGTCTATGCCTTCCCCTTTGCCTAGTGGTCCTAAACCTTTTATATTTTTGACAAAATCATTAACACTTTCGGCAAAAAGGTTTCCTTCAGCGCCGGATACAAATTGCATCCTTAGCCTTTTTGGGTTCAGCCCCAGGTGTTCCATTATTTTTTTGCATAGCAGCACCATGTTCAGTGCATGGTAATTTCCATGTGTAATGTAGTTACATTCATTTAAATGGCAGCCACCAATAAATACTCCATCTATTCCTTTTGAGAAGGCCCTGAGTACATGTGCCAGGTCGACTCTACCGGAGCACATAACGCGAATAAGTCTCATTTCTGTTGTATATTGTAGTCTGGACACGCCAGCCAAGTCAGCAGCGCCGTATGCTCACCAGTGGCATACAAAACCTAATATTCTTGGTTTAAATTTTATTGTACTCATTCGTTCTCACCTCCTTATCAATAAGGCCGCTTTATTCTCCAGCCGCTGCATCAATTTGTCGGATGATTTCTTCTTCTGGGATTACGGCGTCAATTTGGCTTAAGAGCGTTTGATCGGTAAAGTGCTTGAGTGTAATAGCCCCTGTTGGACACTTGGAGTTACAGAGTCCGTCTCCTTTGCAGAGCACAGGATTTACTACTGCCTTTTTCTTACGAAGCTCTATGGCTCCATAGGTACAGACTGAGACACATGCCCCGCAGCCCATACATTTCTTTTCATTGACTTCGCAAACAGAGCCTGAGGCGACGACTGTATCACGTGAGAGAAGCGTTAAGACCCGGCCGGCTGCGCCGTAAGCTTGGTTTATGGTTTCCGGTATCAGCTTGGGGTAGTGAGCCAAGCCACATAGATAAACGCCGTCTGTAGCAAATTCGACAGGTCTTAATTTGACGTGGGCTTCTTTGAAGAAGCCGTCCGGGCTCAGGGTTACTTTGAATAAATCGGCTATTTCTTTGGTTGCTGCAGAGGGTATGACGGCGGCAGCCAAGGTAACTGTATCGGCATCTATTTCAAGTTTTTTGCCTAAAATGAGATCGGTTACAGTTACTTTTAGTACGGGCCGGCCTTCTTCCGATTCACCGGCTTCTACTTCAGGTTTGTCATCCGGCTCGTAGCGAATGAAGCGTATGTCTTTGCTTGCTGCTTCACGGTAGTAGTCTTCTTTGAGACCATATGTTCTCATGTCTCTAAAGAGAATATAGATGTCCATTTCGGGGTTTAGTTCTCTTAGTTTTAAGGCGTTCTTTATAGATTCGCTGCAGCATACCCGGCTGCAGTATTTTCTGTCTTCGTTTCTGCAGCCTACGCATTGGATCATGACTAAGCTTTCGGAGTTGATGAGGTTTTCGTCTTGTTTGGCGGTTTTTTCCTCCAGTTCCAGGTGGGTTATTACCCGGTCATCTTCTCCGTAAAGGTATTCGGTGGGTTTGTATAAATCTGCACCGATGGCGATGACGGCTGCGCCATGTTTTATTTCTGTTTCTCCCCGGTCGGATTTAACTTTAGTTACGAAGTTGCCGATATAGCCGGTGGCTTCGAGGATGGTGGCGCTGGTATATACGTGTATCAGTGGGTTTTGATATATTTTGCGTTCAAGGTCACGTATATACGCCTGTACATCCAGTCCTTCCAGGGTGGAATGTAGTTTACGTGCGATTCCACCCAGGTCTGTGTCTTTTTCAACCAGGCATACTTCATGTCCCTGGTTGGCTATGGAGAGTGCACAGTTCATGCCGGCTATTCCGCCGCCTACTACTAACGCGGTTTTGTTTACCGGCAGGTCAAATTCCTGTAAGGGCTCCAAATGGCGAACCCTTGCTACGGACATGCGGATGATGTCCTTGGCCTTCCGGGTGGCTTCTTCCTTTTCTTTGGCGTGGACCCAGGAGTTGTGTTCTCTGATGTTGGCCATTTCGTAGTAATATTGGTTGATTCCAGCTTCCCGCAGGGTGTCTCTGAATAATGGTTCCAGGGTTCTGGGGGAGCAGGCGGCGACTACTACCCGGTTGAGTCCTTTTTCTTTGATCATGTCTGTTATTTCTTGGGCGGAGTTGGTTGCACATGAGAACAGCTGCTGCTGGGAGTGGATTACATTGGGTAAGGTTAAGGCATATTCAACTGTAGATGGTACGTTTACTATTCTTGAGATGTTAGCTCCACAATGGCATACAAAGACTCCTATCCGTGGTTCCTCCCGGGAGACGTCTCTTTCTTCCGGGTATATCCTTTCTTTGGCCAGTTTACCACGCCTGTAGTCCAGGAGTTCTCCGCATTGGGAGCCGGCTCCGCTGGCGCTGAAAACCGATTCGGGTATGTCTGTGGGGCCCTGGAAGGCTCCGCTTATAAATATACCGGGTCTGTTGGTTTCCATTGGGTTGACGGGGTTGATTTTAGCAAAGTCATGGGCTGTGAGTTCTATGCCGAATTTCTTTGCTATGCCCTGTGCGTTAATTGGAGGATTCAATCCGACGGATAATACTACCATGTCGAATTCTTCCTCTTTTACTCCGTCGTCGGGGGTGGAGTAACGTACTGTGACGTTTTTGGTTTCCGGGTCTTCGCGCACTATTGATGTGTAGCTTCTGATAAACCGGACTCCGGGCAGGTTGGCTGTTCTTTCATAGAACTGCTCAAAGTCCTTGCCGTAGGAGCGAATGTCGTTATGGAATATGGCACATTCGGCTTCTGCGTCGTGGTCTTTGGTTAAGATTACTTGTTTTTGGGCATAGGTACAGCATACTCCTGAACAATAGCTGTTGCCGCCCGGGGTTACTTGTCTGGAGCCGACGCATTGGATCCAGGCTATTTTATGGGGATGTTTTTTGTCCGAGTTGCGCAGTATTTCACCTGAGTATGGCCCGGTGGAGCTCAGCAGACGTTCAAAGTCCATGCTGGTTATGACGTTCTCGAATTCGCCGTAGCGATATTCCGCACGCTCTTTTGGATCATAGGGTTCAAAGCCGGTGGCCAGGATTATCGCGCCTACGTTTATTTCTTTTGTCTCCGCCGTTTGATTAAAGTCGATGGCGTTGTTTTTACATACGCCTTCGCAGATACGGCATTTATTTTCTTTAAGGTATAGACAGCTTTCGTCTATATAGGCGACGAGTGGTATAGCCTGCGGGAAGTAGATATGGACTGCTTTGTTTTTTGATATTTCCTGGTTGAATTGGTCCGGGTATTGGACCGGGCAGTATTCTACGCAGGTTGTACAGCCGGTGCATTGGCTCTCGTCGATATATTTGGGCTTTTTATTCAGTGTTACTTTGAAGTTGCCCGCTTCTCCCACTACTTTTTCTACTTCGGTATAGGTGAAGACTTCTATGTTTTGATGCCGGCCGACCTCGACCAGCTTGGGCGAGAGTATTCACATGGAGCAGTCGTTAGTGGGAAAGGTTTTGTCCAGCTGGGCCATATGGCCGCCGATGCTCGGCGCTTTTTCCACCAGGTAGACTTTAAAACCGGCGGTGGCCAGGTCTAGGGAGGCCTGTATGCCGCTGATTCCGCCGCCTACTATCATTACGTCGCCAAAATTACTGTCGCCTCGGCTTTTGCAGAGTTGCTCGATTTTTTCTTTTAGCAATAGTTCTTCCACTTTCTATCACCTCACTAATTGGGGACATTCCTCCGGCTACCCAAACTTGTACTCAAAAAAATGATGTGTGTCCCCTGTCATTTTTACAGTACTTAATCTGTTAAGCAGTCAAGTCGCTCCGGGTGGGTGTACACCTGCAGCCGGCCTCCGCGCGCATGGCAGACCAGGACAATGCCCAGATCCTGAGCAAGCGAAACGGCGCTCCCTGTCGGTGAGTGCCGCGAAACAACAACCGGGGTTTGCATCTTAGCTGCCTTGAGTAACATCTCCGATGATATGCGACCGGTCGTTAATAGCAGTCGGTCTCTGGTTGATAATTCCCTCAACAGACATTCGCCCTGTATTTTATCCAATGTGTTATGTCGTCCAATATCCTCAGCTATTACCAGCAAGTTCCTGGTATCGGACAGGGCTGAAGTGTGCACTCCACCACTGAGACGATACAGCTCCATCTGCTCTAGAAGCTGCTTCATCAATGACAGCACTTCCCTTGGTTTGACAACAAAATCCGAATCAACCCTTTGTCCGCGAGCTGTGAAAGTTGCACCGCCACCGCAACCGGAGGTAATTGTCCGCTGCGTTGGCAACTTGTAATCGGGATTTTTAAGCCTCACATCGGCCAGCGATACGTCCTCACACATCCGCATGCTCACAACGTCACCGATGCCTGAGATGATTCCCTCTCCGTACAGGAATCCGAGGACAAGACTATTCAGCTTGGTTGGAGTGCAAAGGATGGTAACCAGTTCCTGTTGATTAACATATATTGTAAGTTCTATCTCGCTGGGCACGTAAACTGTGGTACTTGACCATCCTTCTTCCGAAAAGCGGTAGCAGACAATGTCCGTAGCGACACCTTTCATATTTGATACTCCAGCTTTTTGCATGTTTAGCCGCTCCTCTAAATAACTTCTTGGAGGACCTCCGTGATGTCCTTAATCTGGATAACATCATCATAATTCAGGACTACCCTGCTATCCTCAAAGTTGGTAATGCAATATGGGCAGGCAGTAACCAATTCTTCAGCCCCACCCCTAATAGCTTGTTCTAATCTTAAGTTGGCGAACCTTTCAGACATTGGTGTCTCCATCCAGATCCTGCCTCCGCCCATACCGCAGCAAAGGCTATCTTCCCGAGCTTCAGGCATTTCGATCAGTTCCAAACCGGGTATCTTCTGTAAGACTCCCCGTGGTTCGTCATATATGCCATTATGCCGGCCCAGGTAACAGGGGTCATGATAGGTGATTTTTTTGGCATATTCTTTACTGATCTGAATCCTTCCCTCATTAATCAGTTCGAATATATACTGAGAGATATGTACTATCTCAAAGTGCACATTGAATTCGGGATACTCATTCTTGAAGGTGTGATAGCAATGAGGGGAAGAAACAAGGATTTTTTTGACCCCGTTGTCGATAAAGGTTTTGATATTTTCCCTGGCTAATTGCTTGAATAAATCCTCATTGCCTGTCTTGCGGATGCTTTCACCGCAGCAATTCTCCTCGGCTCCCAGTATCCCAAAATTCACCCCTGCCTTGTTGAGGATTTTGGCTGTGGCAACAGCTACTTTCTTTAATCTTGCGTCATAGCTTAAGTAACAGCCGGGGAAATATAATATTTCCATCCCTTCTTCGAAGGTTTTTACAGAGTGACCCTTGGCCCATTGGGCCCTTTTGGTGCGATCTTCACCGAAAGGGTTACCATCTGCGGTTAAGCCTGCGCTTACGGTGCGGACAGGCTTGATGGCGGTGGGAAATACACCGTATCCCGTGGCCATCCTGCGCAATGCAATCATATTTTGGATCTGCTGTACGTCCCTGGGGCATCTCTGAACGCACTTGCCGCAGGTGGTACAACGCCAGATCTCTTCGTGTTCTATCTCGGTCAAACCAAATGTCGCTTCCCGGATTAGTTTGCGCATACTGAACTTTCTTACCTTGTTCCAGGGGCAAACAGTATCGCATTTACCGCATTGGTAACAGAATTTGACGGCGTCTCCACCGCTCTCTTTTATTTCTTCGACGACCTCTTTGATCGGGGCTTCAATCTCCACGAATTCTACTCCCTCCCTTCACATTAGTGTTTTAAACCTTCTGTGCCATTTGGACAACAGTTTCCACTACCTTCTGTAAGCCATATTTGTCTACCAATGCTTGCAATCCTATTTCCATCTCGCCCAGTTTTACTTCTTCTTCGACTTCCTCTTCTCTCTCTTCGTAAGTCAGGGCTTTAGGCAAGCACCACTTAACACACAAGGGCTCACTTTCGCCTTCACACATATCGCATTTGAGAGGAAGACCGGAATCGGGTTCTTTGAAAATGTCCCTGGATGGGCAGGAAGCCCTGCAAAAGGCACACTCGTCGTATTCCTTTCCATCAATTACATATTTATCTCTGCCCATACATTCGGCTGCAGCAAGCTCACCCGCATATACAGGAACATATATATCTTTTAGCGGGTCACGAATCAGCCGGATACGGGACCTGGCCCGGTTAGTGGTGCCATATTTCGGCGCAGCGTGAAAGGCGGAGCAAATTACCTCACATGCCCGACAACCACTGCATTTATCAGCATCAATTTTTATTGTTTTGATAATTTTCTTTTTTTTCTCACCCATATCTACACCTCCCTCTCTTTTACCGCCGGGATCTCTCCGGAAGGTGTATCACCATTATTTGAATAGATTCTTCTCTTTTCGAAATCTTCGATAACGTAATCTAAACCCAATTCATGTAAAAACTCTTTCGTAGGAATACCCTCTTTATCCCACCCCTTGTATTTGTAATACTCATCTAAGAGCTTGGCTTCAAGCTCTGGAAATCTCTTTTTCCAATGGTCCTCCGGCGGTTTCTCATCTTTTCTCCTCATGCCTCTTCTTACGTTAATGGCTCTAATCATAGTTCGGTTTCGCCTGGTTATTTCCCATAATTTATCTTTATCAATATCCAGTCCGGTCGCTGTTGAGATTAAAGCCGATAAATTGTGTATATTATAGGGAGGTTTCAGGACAAATGATGACACAGCTGCGCAGATGCCGGTGGCGTCATCAATGTAATGCATCGCCTCTTGCCAGTCTACGATATCACAAACTGCTTCAGGAGGTGGATAATGAGGGAAGGTGCGCGGTTCCCAATTTACAAAATATTCCTTAAACTTTTCGTCAGGAACCTGGGTCCAATCCTTTACGAACTCCTCCCTGTCCTCTCTGCTAAGATGTGGGGACTGAGGGAATTGCCCTTCAATTTGGGTAATGTTTATCTTCTCATTGGTACAATACATGAGGTAATAAATGGGATTCAGTATCCCCAGCTTGAGAGGCAGCTGCTCATGTTTCTTAATGTTATTATGAGCAAAAGCTTCAGCACCTTTGCCAATCTTTTTGGCCGCCCAATATGTGCCGTCTGCTAAAATATCTCCTATCCCCTCCCGACGGACAATTCTATCAAGTAACCAGTAAAATCTTCCCTCGTTATCGGACGGCATTCCCGGCATATCCTGGTCAGTCAAAATGCCGGCTTCATAAAGCTCAAGGGCAAATGCCATAATCTGGGGGGTTGTGTATCCGTCCACTCCATACTCCTGGCCTTGAGCAACAATTTTAAAACCAAAATCCAGATCAGACATGGCTGCCATGGTATAAGTAAGTTTCGAGTAACATTTCATCATGTAGCTGCGAATTCCCCGCTGAGATATGGCTCCACCGCATCTAACCGGGCAGTTATAGCAACCAACTAACCGTGTTACTGCTTTTTCCTGAGTCTCCTTCCAACTCTCTTCAATTTCCTTTGTCCAAAAATCTTTTCTACGATGGCGGGCATTACCCCAGGCAAAATTGGTGGTATGCCACTCCTCATCATGTAATGACATCTCTTGTATCCCAAGATATCCTAAAATGACCGGCATGCCCTCTGGTAGTTTAAGTGGATTTTCCAACCGGTGTCGTATGTATTCCAGTACTTCGTTGCTTATCTCCATAAATTCAGCCGGCCGGGCAATATTGATGTCCTTTGTTCCACGAACTGCTATCGCCTTCAACCTTTTATCTCCCATAACAGCGCCTATCCCTTGTCGGCTGGCGCTGGATTTGTCTGACTCGATGGAAGCATAAAATACCCTATTTTCACCAGCCAGACCAATGGCCGCTACCTGGGCGTCCGGCTCCTTCAACTCCTGTCGAATAAGTTCTGCAGTTTCAATAGTGCCTTTCCCTTGAAGGTGACTGGCATCACGTATTTCCACTTTGTCATTGTTTATCCATAAATAAACAAGACCAGGGGACTTGCCACGAATCACTATTTTGTCGCAACCGGCATGTTTCAGCTCCTGTCCCAAAAATCCCCCCATCATTGAATAGGCCATTAATAAAGTCTGAGGAGAAATGGTAGTAACAATGGTACGATTAGCACAAGGAGCCGGTGTGCCACATAAAAGACCGGTACCAAATATCAGTAAATTATCAGGAGAAAAGGGTTCGACTTCAGGAGGAACCCTATCCCATAGTATTTTGGCATTAGTACCCAGCCCCCCAAGGTGAAGTTCGGTCAATTTGGGGTCGGTTTCTACTTTCTCAATGTTTCCTTGGGATAAATCTATTTCCAGATTATACCCTGTCTCTGCATACCTCACTTTTTGCACCCCCTCTGGGTATCTCACAGCCATAGCTTTGCAACGCAGCTTGTTCATATTTGCAAGAATAGCCCATATAAGGATGGTACACACTACATCCTGCAAATTAAACAATACTAACCGAGCTGCACTTCCGACGCATCAATACTATTTTTTTGCGGAGTCAGGGCATGGGATGTAACATTTTTGGTTAAAATCAGTTTTATTAATACTTTTTCCAATTCTACTTTACCATTTCCTGTGTCATTTTGAGTTCTTTCGTTAACTTTAAATCCATCTGTTACTCCCCGCCCTTGTTAACCCCATATTAAAATTTTCTTAGCTAAAATGTTAAACCCTAAATACGCGACGAGCATTATCGTATAAAACAGCTTTCTTAGATGCATCTTTAATTGGCAGTTCCAATAATTCTTTTTTACAACGGGTAAGTCCAAGACCATTGGTGCCCCAAAGAACCTTCTGCCTACCTGGACCATCCATAAAGCGAACCAGGGCAGGATCAAGGGATGACGGCATATAAGCACCAATATTCCCATAAACGTTCGGGTGCCGCCAAACCATAGATATCCACTCACTTACCCAGGGCCAACCGGTATGAGTAAGCACTATTACAAGATTGGGGAAATGAATGGCTACTTCATCGGCAAACATGGGACGTAATTGATCAGTTGGCAGAGGTTCCGCTGACTGACCCGTTTGCATACAAACTGGAATACCTAATTCCAGGCATTTGGCATATAGGGGATAATATCTTTTATCATTTAACTTTAAGCCAAAACTACCTGTTTGGATCCAAACATACTTAAAGTTATAATCTTTTACCGCCCGGTCTATTTCTTTAAGGCTTTCTTCTATCTTTAAGGGATTGTAGCCCACACCACCGACAACCTTGCCCCCGGATTCCTTAATCCATCCGGCAATCTCTTCAATGGTGGCGTAACCGCTTACATATTTCTGATCACGCTGGGACCATTGCACCATCTGGTCAATAAATACATACTCCACACCTACTTGCTCCATCTCTGCCAGCATACCATCCATTGAGCCTTTAACACCCATGGCAAGCATAGCTTTCCATGCTTCTTCTAATTTATCTATGCCTGCTTTTTTCAGCACACCACCAAACGTAGTAGCCGCCATGGTTTGGAACTCATAACTTTGAAACATGGCCTTAAGGTGTTCCGTACTGGGGTAAAATGGACGACACATAGTATCAATTGCCTTTATTTCTTCCAATGAAATATCTTTCTTCTTATCTTTATCTGACATTTAAAGATACCTCCTCCTAATATTTACATTGAACTTCTAAATACCAGCATTTTATTTAACACGCCATGGTATGCCACGCTCGTGCTTCGCGATAACGAAAAAAATAAAGTTACAAAGTACCGGTAAACCGTGGCTTGCGTTTTTCAAAAAAGGCTCTGACCCCTTCACGGTGATCTTCGGTTTGCAGGCAAATATCCTGAACCAGTGCCTCTTCTTCCAGCAATGTTAAGAAACCAACTTCAGGGCTACGGTTTACAAGGTTCTTAAGCATACCCAGGGCCAGGGGCGGACCTTGGGCCAGTTCACGTGCCAACTCCATTGCCGACGTAAAGAGTTGCTCCGGCGGAACCACTTTATTTACCAAACCCAAGTTGTACGCCTCCGCAGCATCTATAGCGCGTCCCGTCATCATTAACTCCTTGGCCTTTAGTAAACCAATCATTCGGGGCAACAGATAAATGCTTCCCCAATCAGGGACTAGCCCTACTTTGACGAATGCAAGGGAAAAGCGGGCCTTTTCCGAAGCAACAATTAAATCACACAATAAGGCCAAGCTCCATCCAGCGCCAAAAGCAGGCCCGTTAACCGCTGCAATGATTGGCTTTTCCAGATTGCGTAAAGTCATTACAAACCGGTGGACGTTTTTCATACGTTCGCGACCTTGGGTTGGTTTAAAGTTACCCATCGTCCGTATGTCCCCACCGGCGCAAAAAGCCGCCCCCTTACCGGTAATTATAATTACTTTTACCCCTGCTTCCCGTGCCCAGCCTTCCATTGCCACCCTTAATTCTTCCCGCATCTCCAGACTTAAGGCATTACGGGATTCCGGTTGGTTTAGGTAAATTACCCCAACAGAATCTACTATCTCAAGTTGAATGGTTTTAAAATCCACAAGAACTACCTCCTAGTCAGAAACTAACTAGTTTTTGACTACTACTGTTTCCCCACCTATAACCAGTTGCCGGATATTGCCGGCAACTGGTTATAGGTTATAGTTTTATGGTCAAAAGAACGTTTAGGCTTATTTTGCAGAGTAATCATAAATACCACGACCGGTTTTGCGGCCCAAGTGACCAAGTGCTACCTTCTTTCTCAGCAAAGGCGGCGCAAAATAACGCGTGTCTGCATAGTTGGCGTATAAGTCGTCCATAATGTGGAGCAAGGTGTCTAAACCAATGAAATCACATAACTGAAGTGGCCCAAACGGGTAGTTAAACCCTTCCCTAAAGGCTGTATCAATATCTTCCGCCGTAGCAATCCCCTCGGATAAAGCACGAATTGCTTCGACCAGTTCCGGTATTTTTACGCGGTTGGTGATAAAACCGGGCACATCCTTGACTACCACCGGTGTCTTATTTAGCTTGCGGACGAATTTATCTGATATTTGATAAGTCTCATCGTCAGTCTCAAGGCCTCTGATCAATTCCACTATTTTCATGACCGGCACAGGGTTATGGAAGTGAATACCGATAAATTTGTTTTGTCGCTTGGTTACTGATCCCATTTCGCTGATGGGCAGCGCCGAGGTACAAGAGGACAGGATTGCCTCCGGCTTCATAACTGCGTCAAGTTCGGCGTGAACCTGCTGTTTGGCCGCCATATTTTCGACTACTGCTTCAATGACCAGGTCAGCTTCCTTGGCTTCCTCATAATTGGCAATCAACTTGATATTATCCATCATTGCTTGTTTCTGTTCAGGTGTGTACTTACCTTTATTCATTGAACTGGTTAAAAACTTGTCGATGATAGCCACACCTTTTTTCATAGCGTCTGGGTTACTATCATAGAAAAATACCTGGCAACCCCCTTGCACACATACCTGGGCAATACCGCTACCCATTTGCCCCGCACCAACAACCAATACGCTTTTTATTTCCATTACTAACCCTCCTAATAATTTTTTATAGATGTAAACTTACATTAACATCCTGTAAAAACAGGCTTTCTTCTTTCTTTAAAAGCGGCCAAACCTTCACGACTATCTTCCGTAGCACTACACAGAGCAGTCAGTCCGGCCTCTAACAGTTCACCACGCTCCCCTGCCAGTTCATACCCGCCCTGGACAGACTGGAGAATAAAACGCACAGCCGCAGGTGACTGATTAGCAATTTTGTTGGCCATTTCCAGCGCTTTAGAGCGAAGTTCATCTATTTTAACCACTTTGTTAATTAAACCAAGGCGATAGGCCTCCTCCGCGCTTAATTTGGACCCTGTCAAAAGGTATTCCAAAGCCACTGTTTTCCCGATAGCCTTTGGTAGTCTCTGGGTTCCGCCAAACCCCGGCATCAAACCCAGACTTGCCTCCGGAAAGGCAAAATAGGACTTCTCCCCGGCAATGCGGAGCGAACAGGCCAAGGCCAGCTCAAAACCGCCACCCAGAGCAATACCGTTAATGGCAGTGATCACTGGTTTACTCAATCCTTCAATAAGGCGCAAAACATTCTGTCCCTGCCGGAGAAAGCTCCATAATTCGAAAGGTGAACAAGCGGCAATCTCTTCCAGGTCAGCGCCTGCCACAAAGGCCTTTGTTCCCGCTCCAGTAATAACAACTACCCGTATATCGCTTTGCTCAATGCGTTCCAGGGTAGAAGCCAGTTCCTGGAGTAAACTGATATTTAGGGCGTTTAACTTGTCCGGACGGTTAATTGTCAGCACGGCCACTTTATTTTCTAATTCTTCATATAAAAGCATGTTACTCAATGTTTTCACCTCCTTTAGAAAACCAACCCGGTTAAATTATTTTTTAATACTTTGTTAATTCAAAAAATTCTTTATACTTATTTAAGGTCTGTTATTTACCTGTGAACTTAGCTGAGCGTTTTGATAAAAAAGCTTCCATGCCCTCTACCCTGTCCTCTGTTCCCCATAAAATCGTTTGCCCAAATTGTTCAAAAGCCAGTGCTGTAACAAAATCAGTTCCCGTGCCCACATCAATTACCGACTTGACCACACGAAGTGCCACCGGACTTTTGCCGGCCATTTTTCTGGCCATATCCATGGCCGTACTCATTAATTGTTCCGCCGGCACTACTTTATTGACCAGACCAATTTTCTCGGCTTCACGGGCATCAATTATATCCCCTGTAAAAATAAGTTCCTTGGCCTTGCCCTTGCCCACTAATTGTGACAGGCGTTGTGTGCCTCCGCCCCCGGGCAGAATTCCCAGGTTAATCTCCGGTTGACCAAATTTGGCTTTTTCACATGCTATGCGAACGTCACAAGCCATGGCCAATTCGCAGCCGCCTCCAAGGGCATAACCGTTGATGGCAGCGATTACCGGTTTAGGCATCCTTTCCAACTCACACATGATGGCCTGTGGGCCGCGTTCAAGCAGATCCAACGGGGGACGCTCTTTTAACCACCTAACATCAGCCCCGGCGGCAAACGCCCGTTCTCCGGCGCCGGTAATAATCAGCACCCGAACGCTTACATCTGCCTGAACTTCTTTGATAGCCTCACCTAACTCGAGCCAGGTCTGTCGATCCAGGGCATTATTCACCTCAGGCCGGTTCAGGGTAAGCAGGGCTATGCCATTTTCTTTTTCTAACAGCAAGTTAGAGTAACCCATCCCTTTACAGCACCTCCAAAATCACAGTAATTTATTTACTGCTGTAGTCATAAACACCCTGACCGGTCTTTCGACCCAACCGACCTGCCTTTACATACTTCACCATCAACGGGCAGGGTCGATATTTTTCTCCCAGGGTTGCGTGCAGGTGCTCCAAAACTCGCAGGCGGGCGTCCAGGCCCACCAGGTCGCCCAGTTCCAGCGGTCCCATGGGGTGGTTTAGTCCCAGTTTTATCGCCTTGTCGATATTTTCGGCACTGGCCACTCCTTCTTGCAGCATGTAAAAAGCTTCGTTACCAATCATAGCGTTGATACGGCTCGTAACCAAGCCGGGAAATTCGTTAACCTCTACTGTTTCCTTATTCATTCTAGCGGCTACGGTTTCACTGGCGGCCACTGTGTCGTTGGAGGTTTCCAAGCCCCGTACGATTTCAATTAGTTTCATCAGGTGTACCGGGTTAAAGAAATGCATCCCAATAACTTTATCCGGCCGCCGCGTGCTCGCGGCAATCTCGGTAATGCTTAAACCTGATGTGTTGGTTGCCAGTATGGCGTGAGGCGGACAATGGCGATCAAGATCCTGGAATATTTCCATCTTCAGGCTAATAATTTCAGGGACAGCCTCGATTACAAAGTCCGACTTACTTGCCGCCAGTGCACGATCAGTGGTAGTATTAAGACGGTCAATGCTCGCTGCCTGCAGTTCCGGTGATACTTTACCCAGTTCCACCCCCTTTTGTAAATTTTTTTGGATTATCTGGTAAGCGTTTTGAAGGATTTTTTCTTCCGTATCCACTAAAGTCACATCATAACCGCCCATAGCAGCCACCTGGGCAATGCCACGCCCCATGATACCTGCTCCCACAACAGTTAACGTTTTTATTTCCATATATCTTGCGGCCGGAAACAAAAAGCGGCCTTCCTCCTTTCTCTAAAAATCAACTAAACATTTAGTCCTTTAGTATTTCTCGAGCGATAATAGTTCTCTGAATCTGGCTTGTACCTTCAACGATTTGGGTCATTTTGGCATCGCGCATCATCCGCTCCACCTTATAATCCTGAATGTATCCATAGCCTCCCAGTACTTGCACGGCGTCGGTTGTAACCTTCATAGCCATATCAGCTCCATAGCGCTTGCCCATGGAAGCGTACATACCAGCCCGTAAACCCTGGTCTTTACGCCAGGCCGCATACCGAACCAGCCATCGTGCCGCTTCAATTTCGGTGGCCATATCAGCCAGCATAAATTGTATCGCCTGTAAATTAGCGATCGGGTTTCCGAAAGCATTTCTTTGTTTGGCATAATCACGGGCAATCTCGAAAGCTCCTTGTGCAACACCCACAGCCAGTGAACCGTTGGTTAGTCGCCCGCCCTCAAGACCCTTCATTAACATCGGGAAACCTTTGTTTTCAACGCCTCCCAACAATTGAGCGGCCGGTACTGCGCAATCTTCCAGAACTATTTCACAAATGTGTGTACTTCTAACCCCCATAGTTTTTTCCACCTTCGGCACAGACAGGCCCGGTGTACCTTTGGGCACAATAAATATACTTACGCCCCGCGCTCCCGCCCCCGGGTCAGTTTTGGCTGCAATAGAAAGCACGTCTGCCACATCAGCATTGGTGATAAAACATTTTTGCCCATTTAAAATATAACGGTTACCATCCTTGACCGCCCTGGTTCGAATATTGGCGGCATCTGAACCGGCACCCGGTTCGGTCAACCCAAACGCCGCCAGCATATCACCGTTTGCCAATAAAGGTAACCAATACTCTCTCTGCTCTTGGGTCCCAAAATCATTAATCAGTTCCAGCACCAGGTTATGAATAAAGATGAAACCCAGGGCTCTTTGCACTCTACCAAATTCCTCCGCAATCAAAACAGCGGAAACTCTATCTAAATTCAAACCACCGTATTCTTCGGAACAGTACATACCGGTAAAGCCCAATTCAGCCATCTTTTTAAAAACTTCCCTTGGTAAGTACGCACTATCCTCCCACTCGTCGACGTAAGGCGCCACTTCCTTTTCGGCAAACCTGCGGGCCATCGCCTGGATTTGCAACTGTTCGTCATTTAACTGAAACATTAGACACCGCCCCCGATAATATTTGCCATTGCATACTTATAATGGATAGCATAAAACTGAAAAATAAGAAGTTATTCATTACTGTAAATATTCACGCAACTTAGTTGACCAGCCCCACCGATATTATGGGTCAACCCCAACCGGGCATTTGACACCTGGCGCTTACCTGCTTCACCTCTTAACTGTAAGAAAATTTCATTGGCCTGGGCTACGCCGGTCGCCCCAACAGGGTGGCCTTTGGCCTTTAAACCGCCACTAACGTTGCATGGCTTTTCACCATCCAACATGGGACCGCCGTTGTCTATCCACTTCCCTCCCCGGCCTTTTTCGCAAAAACCGAGGTCCTCGTAAGTAACCAGCTCTGTACAGGTAAAGCAGTCGTGTAATTCCGCCAGGCTAATGTCTTGGGGTGTAATACCGGCCATTTCATAGGCCTGCCGGGCGGCCTGGATATTGGCCGGCCATTCCGTATAAGTGCTTCGCCAATGTGAATTGGCCACATCTACTCCTAATCCTGTACCGATCAAGTATATTGGCTTATCAGTATACTGGCGGGCACGCTCCGGAGTGGTCAAAATAACCGCTGCCGCGCCGTCTGTGGTAGGACAGCAGTCTAACAAACCCAGCGGCCAGGATACCATTGGAGCGTTTAAAACCTTCTCGACGGTAATTTCGAACCGGAAAAATGCATGGGGGTTTAATGTTCCGTTGTGATGGTTTTTGACCGCCACCTTGGCAAAATGTTCCCTTGTAGTGCCATAGGCGTGCATGTGAGCAGTACCGATCTGACCAAAGACCATTGGTGCTGAGGCGCCCCGGGGATGCCACCATAGATGCGACATAATCCCCCGGTTAGCCACCAGGCTGGCTCTGGAAGGTACATCGCGCATTTTTTCCGCACCTACAACCAGCACTGTCTCGTACAGCCCCGCCATTATAGCGCAGGCCGCATTGCGAATGGCATCGCTTCCAGCTGCACAAACGTTCTCAATTCTGGTAACCGGTATAGAAAGCCCAAGGGGTTCGGCCAAAGATGACCCGGATACCAGCTCGCGGCGGATCAGGCTTCCCTGGACGGTACCCAACCAGGCAGCCTGGATATCATTTTCGTCAATCCCCTTATCAACGCTTTTTAAACATGCCCGGTAGGCTTCAACTATCATATCTTCATAGCTCTGATGGAATAATTCGCCAAATTTGTTCATCCCAGCACCTACAACAGCTACTTTGAAGTTCTTCTTACGCGCCACAGTCAGGTACCCCCCCTTCACAACTTTTTGGTTCGGGTATTGGCTTAAATTTATAGCCGTATTTAGGCATTCCCAGTTCCTCACCACACCGCCGGAAAACCAATTCAACCGGCAAACCTATTTTTACCTGCGCCGGGTCAACCGCCACCATCGCCCCGCTCACCTTGCCCCCGCGCTCTCCACTCGCACCATCCAGCCTTACCGTGCAAACTACTACCGGTACTTCTTCCGGTCCGATGGGAGAAACATATTGCACATTATAAGTTACAATACGACCACGACGGGGCAAATTAACTTTTTTAAACGATTGACCGCGACAGTCAATGCAATAATCCCGGTATGGGTAATTTAAGGAACCACATTTCTCACACTCCAGGGCTTTAAGCCCGATCAAGTACTCTACATCCCTGATCATTCCCGGCTGACTACTGTACCCGGAAATTGGATCAGGCAAGGCTGGAGGCACATTTAGCACCCCTACCCTCTTTGCATAGGCTGTATAACTCAGGTAATTTTTTTCAGCTGTCACCTCAGCCAGAGTCATCGCTTGTTCCATTTTAGCTGCAATATTATCCGTTAATCCCAAAGCAAAGGCATCACTACCGGCCCCCGAGCCGTAACCGACTACAAGTACCCTTTCACCCAGCTTACCTTGCTCGAGAACAGTAACCAAACCTAAAAGCGGGGCAGCAGTACCGGTATCCCCTAAAAGTGGTGCCAAGTTAGCAGTCTTTGCCGCTTCAGGCTGAATACCCAATATTTTTGCTACGGCTTGCAGGCTCTTCCCATCAGGTTCGGCTGTAGCCAGGTATTTAATAGATTCTCCCGTTAGCCCCAACCGCGTGAGCAAAGCCAGGCTCGCCCCTATAACTGCCCGCTGAAAACCATACTCCTTTTCCAATCGGCTATCTTCATGTCGCCGGAGTGATTTTTCCCCACGCGGTCGCCATATATTAGCAAACTCACTGGTAAATGATGCAGCTCCCAAAAAATCTGCAATCACCGTTTCTTTTCCCACCACCAAGGCTACTGCCCCGGCACCTAAACTCTGCTCCAACATATCTCCCGCCCGGGCCAACCGGTTATCACTTGCAATCACCAGACCAAGGTTAATGTCGCCGGCCCGCACTTGAGCCATACAATTAACCAAAGCCGCAACACCGGCCCTGGTGGATTGACCCATATCAACTGCAAGGACTTCCGCCGGTGCCCCAATAGCTGTTTGGATTAACGCGGCCATAGACTTTTCTTCACAGGGGGCCGAAGTGCTGGCTGTATAAATAGCCTCTATTTTTTCCACTTCCACCCCGGCATGTGTTATAGCTCGTTTTGCTGCCATAACAGCCATTGTTACAGTGTCCTCGTCAAGGTCGGCAACAGGCTTTTCCTTAACCCCCGGGACATTCCCGGCCATGGGCCACACCGTTTTTATTTCTTTAGCTGTGATACGTAACGAGGGAATATACGCCCCGTATCCAATGATCCCTGCCAAACGCCCACCCCTTTCTTTGTCTGTACTTTCGTAGAAACCTTAATGAAAGTTGAAAATGATTACCTGATGCTTTTCACAAAAAGACCACGTTAAGCAATTAGCCATGCAATAAGCATACCAGTTTAATAACATCCCAGCATTGCGCAAAAAAAGTAGTCAATCTAGGTAATCCCCTTTGCGTTTTCTGCAGGATGACCACATACTAATACTCTGTAACAGATAATATCCTTTTTTTACCATTACTTTTTCCCACTTTTAGTACAGCGCTTTTGCAAAGCATTACTGCAAAATTGCTACTCTGCCTAAAAATCACATCCTCAAGTTAAAAATATAATATTGATAGGATCCTCCACCCAATGTTATAAGCCATTGATAAATAATTAAGACATGCTTCATTAGGAGGCATGTCCGCACAATAGAGGTACAAGCATCATATATTTTTGTTGTTTTGGCATTGGTAAACTGCAAAACAGCAAAACAAATCGTCGCGCTTAAACAGTAATAATAATTTTCCCTAGACTGTTTTTTTGCAATAGTGTTTGGGATTGATTAAGAATTAAATTTTATGCGTCTTATAACACCTAAAAATTCACATATGAGCAAAAATATGAGCAAAAATGAGAGATTTTTTAAGGTTTAAAATAAATAATCTCCTACGCTTTGGTATAAATATTGCGTGTTTATCAGTTTAATTTGCTGAAAGGTTTTACTTTAGGCCAGCAATTTAAATTTAATTCTATTTTTAGTTAATTGTTCGGTTTCTCGTTCAAATATTACATAAATTTCTGTTACCTGAGGACGGGAATTAAAGGTCAGCCAAACTCGACAAAAATTTATATGGGAGGTGTAATTTATATGGTATGAATTTACAAAAAAACTTTGTAAGCACTATATATTGGTAACCACAAAATACAAAAGAATACGTTTTAGGGGGTTAAAAGATGACGCTACGTTATTGGACATATGAGCTTATTGGACAGAAATTTTGGAATGAGCCCGCCGAGATCATGAGCCGGGAAAAACTGGATGCTTTTCATCTTCAACGTCTTAAATCCCTTTTAAATCATGCTTATCAAAATAGCCGCTTTTACAGGGAAAAATGGGACAGTATTGGTTTTCACCCGCAAGATGTAAAAACATTGGATGATTTCAAAACCAAGGTGCCCCTAACTGACAAAAAAGACTTTTTACATCTCCAGAGTGAAAACCCGCTTTATGGATTAACCAGTGCTGTACAGGAAGATTTCATGGCACATCATTGCAATACTTCCGGTTCAACAGGTGCTCCCTTGAGAATACCCTTTACCATGTACGACACGGAACGCTATGGAGAATCATGGGTTTACGGTTGGTGGGCATTAGGTATCCGACCCACTGATTCTTTTTACTTTGCTTTCAGTTTCGGCTCTTATGCCGGGTTCTAGAGTGCCTATTGGGGTGCCCGGCGCCTGGGGGTGAGGATTATTCCGGGCGGGGGGCAAACAACTGAAGGACACGTAAAAAACATTGCGGAAATGAAACCCACAGTCCTTATCAGTACTCCCAGCTATGCTTTGCGAATAGCGGAAGAGGCACAAAAAATGGGGTTTGACATGCCTAATTCAACCATCAAGTATACTTACCATGCGGGTGAGCCAGGGCCTTGTTCAATCGAAGCAATCCGTATGCAACTAGACGAAGCTTACGGCGCCATTTCCGGGGAATTACTAGGAGTGGCGGAACTTGATGCCATCGCCCCCGGTTGTCCTAACCGAAAAGGTGTGCACATGAACGAAATGAATAATTACTCCTGGACGATGGATCCGAGCACAGGCAAAGAATTAATGGACGGAGAAGTTGGCGAAAACATTATAACTACTTATGTAAATAACGCCCAACCTCTTATTAATTATAGGACCCATGATTTGGTTCGATCATATAGCCATCAAAACCACTGTGGGTGTAGTTGTACCTGGCGTTACCTCGACGGTGTGGTACTTGGGCGCAGTGACTACATGATTACTGTAAAGGCCACCAATGTTTATCCTTCGGCTGTGGAAAATATAGTATTGCAGGTGCCTGGAACTACCAATTACTTCCATTTAGTTTTAACACGAGATGCGGCCGGTCTGGACCAAATGGAAGTTATTTTTGAGCCCAAGCAGGATATTCCCGAGTCTGATTGGGGTAAAATTGCGGGTCAAATTCAAGAGAATGTTAAAGATAAAATAGGCTTGCGGATGAAGGTGGTGGCAAGCGAACCAAATAGCCTGCCTCGTTCCGACTCAGGCAAAATGAAACGCGTAATAGATAAAAGACCAAAGGAATTCCGCCGGGAACTGGATCGATCGCAAAATTAATAACCATTAATATCATTGCAAGGGGGTAACGTGGATGTTACAAGAAGAACATCTTGCCGTGTTAGCTGATATTCGAGCTAAACTATCGGTGTTAATCCGGGATACAAATATTCCAGCGCTTCTCCAATGCTATAAAATGGCTGACATGAACCTTCATTGGGCCAAATGGCTTCAAGGAGAAATCGACGAGATCGTGCCGGAGTTGGAATATAGTAAAGAATAATAACGAGAAATAGTTCAGAATATTGAAAAATAACTAATATTTTTAAAAAGTAATATTAATTTAAAAAAAGTGGCTTCCCTATTAAAGGAAAGCCACTTTGTTAAAATAATCAATTAGCAAATTTACAGAAACATTCTGCAAATTTGCTAATTGACATAGAGTGAGTAAACTAAGTGATAACTTTTATCTATTGTATACTTTATAACTATATTGAATAGACGCCATATGGGGTCAAGGCTAGGGCTAGGCCGATGCCGGCCACTACCATACATTTTTTAAAATGCCAATGGCTGTTCTGTGATAAGTTTAATGTTTTAAATAACTTGGACGGGGCAAACGCTTTAGTGGATAATATTATTGACATCGTAGCCCAGCATTCGATATAGAAAGTGGTGCTTGGTATGGAGGCTAAAGATTAAGAAGTTGGACAAGTTGATTATCAAACACCCTGAGGCTATGCCCCAGACTTTAACTTCTATTAAAGGGGTTGGCCAGGTTTATGCTGCCGGTACTCTTGCAGAAGTCGGTGATATAAGCCGCTTTTAAAATCATAAGTCCCTTGCCAAATTTACTGGCCTTTTTGGAATTAACATCAGTCCGGTGAATAACGGACACATAATACCCGCCGCATTCATTCCGGCAATAAGTACTTGAGTTATTATCTGGTAGAGGCAACCAACCTGATTAGATCATGATTTCTATCACACCCATTACGATTTAAACTGAAAGGTAACTTTGGTCTTAACTATAGTACCCTTTAATTGGTTTGACATTTATGTTAAGGAAGGAATTTTCGACGGACCATAAAAGTTTGAAGCCTGCGAAATAAGGACATCTATTCAAAACCACGGATGTTCTGCCAGAACATTGTGGTTTCTCGTTGCCAAGTCCTGTATTTCAGAAAAGCATAACTCAATTAAGTTATGTCTAATATTGATAGAGCTACGTCATTACATTTAGGCTCTATCCTGCAGCATTCTCTTTAATATTTTGCCAGTAGGGTTTTTCGGAAACTCATCCAAAAACTCTACTTCTCGCGGCAGTTTATATTTGGCTAATTTTAGCGCGCAATAATCGATCACCTCTTGTTTTGTCATTTTTTCACCTTCTCTTAACTTGATGAATGCTTTCGGAATTTCGCCACGAACAGTGTCTTTGAATCCCACTATGGCAACTTCCAAAACTTTCGGGTTCTCGTAAATAATTTCTTCCACCTCTCTGGGATAAACATTGTAACCACCACAAATGATCATGTCTTTTTTTCGGTCGACGATGTAAAAACATCTGTTTTCATTAACCTTACCCAAGTCACCAGTGTGGTACCACTCTCCACTGAAAGCTTCTTTGGTCGCCTCAGGCATCTCCCAGTAACCTTTAAAAATTCCCGGACCTTTGACCAATATTTCACCCACTTCTCCTGGCGGCAGCTCATTACCCGAATCATCTACCACTTTCATCCGGGTACCGTTAGCCTCCTGCCCCACGGAACCTGGTACACTGTGGCCTATTCTGCCATAACTGATGGTCGCGCTGGTTTCAGTAGCGCCATAACATTCACAATATTTAACGCCAAACGTTTTCTCTATTTGTTGAATATATTCCGCTGGCATCGCGGCCCCAGCCGCTTGGGCAAACCGCCAGGCTTCCAAGTTATGTTTATCTTTGTTGTAAACTTCAAGCATAAAAATATACAAAGTCGGGACACCGAGAAAGTGAGTAACTTGATAACGGGATATCAGGTCCAACGCTTTGTCTGTAACAAAACGCCTCATTGTTAAAATACCGGCACCGGCACAAAGCGGCCCGAGTACTGCACACATAAAATATCCATTACTATATGGTGCAGCAGTCAAAACTAAGTCATAGTCATTGACAAGCAGCACAGTTGAGCCATTTAATGTTGCAGCATATGTTACGTTGCCGTGAGTTAGCATAGCCCCCTTTGGTTGTCCGGTTGTACCGGAAGTATAATACAATGCCACCATATCGTCTTTATCGCAATCCACTGTTTGCAGCTTGTCGCTTGCTTCCATAATCAAATTACTAAAATCTAATGTACCCTCTACCGGGTCACCGATAGTGATAATATTTTCTAAGTGAGGTAATTTATCTATATGACTTATCAGGTTCTGTGCGATTTCCGCCGAATCTCCCAGCAGAACTTTTGCCCTGGAGTTGTTGAGGATGTAAATTAATTCGCTTCCCTTATATTGAATGTTACATGATGCGACTGCGGCACCAATCCTTGCTACCGCAAAAAAAGCAAATAAAAATTCGGGGCTATTCGGTAAATAGACTGCTACCCGATCGCCTTTATTTACTCCCATTTTCAGCAGGGCATTACCAAATTTATTGATCATACTTTCAAATTCAAGCCAACTGAATATCCTTCCATCATCCCCGCAAATAATAGCATTTCGATTTGGGTGAAAAGCTGCGTTTGTAATTATATTGGAAATATTCATTTCGTCCCCCCCAAAATAATAATTAATTTCTACCAGCTCCGGGCTCCCCGCCTGCAAAGAGGCAAATCCCATCGTTTATATTTTATTGCATGATTATGCCTTTCAATAAGGTTCAATATGAATTTACCTAATTCCAGGGTGCCCCAATTATTCTTGAAAACATAATTCTTCTTCAAAAGCGTTAAACAGTCTTCCCTATGCAATAAAACTCAGTTGAAGCAAACGTTCGTTACATAGTCGTACTGAACGTTTGCTGTGAGCATATACCCCTTGCAAGGTGCCAACCGTTGTTACCTAATGTGCTGTTTTCTGCATCCAGCGACCCCAATCTTTCTTCTTTACAGGTTAGAGACACACAAGCTTGATACCTGGGGATCTTCCATTCAATACGTTTTAGACCCATATGGTCTAACTCTAACAGTCTGGAGATTGGTAAGTACACTAAAAAATTAAGCACCGAACTATTATCCACGCCCAATTGGAACAGTATGACCTGTATACTCGCATTTAATCACTACAGGGCACGGACCATCAATAGTTCAACTATAATTACATTATGACACCTTTACTACAAGTGCTGCAGCAGTATCCCCAGCCGCGCATCCCGTGAACAGTCCATACCCCCCCCCGAGGATAACCAATTCTTCAATCATTTCAATAATTACACGCCCGGTTGTTGGTCCTTGGGGATGCCCGTATATAAGTGGACTGCCATAATTATTAAAATTCATGACTTCAATGTTCAGTTTCTTGGCAATATATATATCGTTGATCGTAAATGGATTATGCGTCTTTATGGCTTTTACATCCTTTATTCCAATTCCGGCTTTTTCCATAGCCATTCTTGCTGCAGGTATCATAGGAATTGATATATGAGCCTTGGGACCGCGAGCAAAACCGTAGGAAGCTACCTGTATTTCTATGCTGCTGTCAGCACTAAGTTCACGCGCCTTTTCCCTGGTGGATAAAATAATTCCACAGTTACCGTCAGCCGGGTAGGTTTGGGCGCCAAATGAGTGTACTCCTCCCTCAATAGCTGGTTTTAATCTGGCCAGACCTTCCCTGGTTGTAGGAGTAACGCCTTCATCCTCTTGCAGTAACGCGGTTTCTTTTTTTCCCTTTTTATATTCCACCGAGAACATGTAACGCTTCTGGAACTCCCTGTCATTAGCAAGTGCGTCCTGATACTGCTCGTAACGTCTATAAGTCACTGCATCGCAGTCTTCTTTGGTAATACCACCGACCATTTTAACCACATTTTCCGCTGTCTGGATCATGGCGACTCCTCCCCATGGGTCCTTGGCGAAATTATCCATCGCCCAGTTTTCTGCTATGACCATTCCACCGGAACCCATGGGGTTGGGCCAGATAGTGTGCGGGGAGTTGGACATACGGTCTGTCATAAGGCAAAATGCGTTTTCATAAAGACCTGTTTCGATACCCACCGCCGCTTGATTTATGCAGGTCGTGGATGTAGAACAAGCCTGGGGGATATGACAGCCGGGGATTTCCGTAGCTCCCATGAGGGCAGCCGCCCAGGGGGCAGCATAAAAGGTATGCAACTGGCCAACGGTTTTCCCTATAATAAAATATTCAAATATCTTTGGATTCAGATCCTTTGCCGCCAGCCATCTCCTGGCAGTTTTTGCCCCCAGTTCGATGGAGTTTTCATTCTGCAAACTCCCCTGCCAGCGGGCAAAGGGGGAACTGTAATATCCGCGATAAGGAATAAATGCTTTTATATACATAAAATTACCCTCCTCACTTATTGGTAAAATTTGGTTTGCGCTTTTCCATAAAGGCACTAAGCCCTTCCTTGCGGTCATCGCTGGCGAAAGTCAGGATAAAGTTCTTAACTTCGAAATCAAGGGCATCGTTTAGGTACATATTGAGCCCTTTGTCCACCGATCCCTTTAAAACACTCAAGGCGTGCGCCGGACGGGCAGCCAGTTTTAAGGCCAGGGATTTTGCCTCCCGCATCAGTTCGGCGGACGGTACCACCTTGTTAACCAGGCCGATTTGTTCGGCACGGACAGCGTCAATCATATCCCCCAGGAAAAGCAACTCCTTTGCCCTGGAGGCGCCAATCAAACGCGGCAAACGCTGTGTGCCACCATTGCCTGGGATAATGCCCAGGGTTATCTCGGGCAGCCCGAACTTTGCCTTGTCCGATGCTATTCTAAAGTCGCAGGTCAGCGCCACCTCAAGCCCACCGCCCAAAGCCAATCCGTTTATAGCAGCGATGACCGGCTTTTTTATGTTTTCTATTTGGCTGCACGTATGCAAAGAAACCAGGCAGAACCTGTACATCTCCACTGGTGTCAAGTCTTTTATCTCACTGATGTCAGCACCGGCGGCAAAGGCTTTTTCTCCGGAACCTGTAATAATCACCGCCCGCACAGACGGGTCATCATCCAGATCTCCGGCCACCTGAGTCAATTCCCGGTAGAGTTTGCTGTTTAACGGGTTTACCGGGAGGCGATTTAGATAAACCACGGCGATACCGTCCTCGATATTGACTATAAGTGTATCAAAAGCCATGTTTATTCCCCCTTTCATTAGTCGAAACACCTGTGCCTGTCTTGCGCCGTAAGTGGCCGAACTAAAGCTGCATTCATCTTAGGCCTTTTATTTCGGTTGCATCCTGATCGCTCCGTCCAGGCGGATTGTACTTCCGTTCAGCATCGGGTTCTGTACGATATCTTTCACCAGCCTGGCAAATTCATCCGGCCTTCCGAGTCTGGATGGAAACGGAACCATTTTGCCCAATGCATCCCTGGTGCTTTCAGGCAGACTACCCATCATGGGAGTATCAAAAATCCCAGGAGCAATCCCCATGACACGAATCCCGTAATAAGCCAGTTCCCGTGCCATAGGCAGGATCATGCTTACTATCCCTCCCTTGGAAGCACTGTAAGCCGCCTGCCCGATTTGTCCCTCAAAGGCTGCAACCGAAGCAGTGTTAATAATAACCCCCCTTTCTCCTTCATCATTGGGAATATTTTTTACCATCTTCTCTGCTACAAGACGGATTACGTTGAAGGTACCGATAAGGTTTACCTGGATTACTCGCTGAAAACTTTCCAGTGGCATGGGGCCTTTTTTACCCAACACTTTATGAGCAATGCCGATACCTGCGCAGTTTATAACAATATTAATTCCCCCGAATCTTTCCTGAACAGCGTTCACTGCTTTTAACACACTTTCCTCATCGGTAACATTTACTTTAAAAAAGGTTGCGCTATCACCCAGTTCGACGGCAATTTTACTGCCGGATTCCTCCGCCATGTCGAATATCACTACTTTTGCTCCCTGATCAGAAAAGCGTCTAATTACTGCTTCCCCAAGCCCCGATGCTCCACCCGTAACCACGGCTACCGATCCATTAATTTCCATAATGCAAAACTCCTTTTTTCTTTTTAAATATTCTTTTGAGAGCGACTGTAATTCTTATGTTTTTAACTCAATTGTAATCCTCTGGACATACCACCTTTACTTCAGAATTATTTCCTTATGATCTTCCACAGCCAACGCCTTTAAATCCGCCAACCAAAAAGGAATCTTCCTTAATGTCCTTAGAACAAGATGATTAAAAAAAACTTTTTAGGTCAAGGATCTTTAAGCCTTCTAACATACGACCTATATGTCATCACTCCAAGTTGTTAATTAATTAACTTTAGTTAAAAGTAATTTCCAGATATTGATTATCCCGGAGCATTCTCCTTAAGATTTTGCCAGTGGGACTTTTGGGCAACAAATCCAATACCGAACTTCTCAATTCCTCTAACATATTCCATAGACACGAAAGCACCGCTGATATTAGGTAGGGTTCTAAAGGTCCTAAAACACCAATAGATTGCCAATGACCAAGCGCTGTATATCTGAAGTGCCCTCTCCTATTGTAAGAAACCTGGCGTCACGATAAAGTCTCTGAACCGGATATTCCATCATAATCCCGTACCCGCCATGAATCTCCACTGCTTTTGTAGCTATACGATTGGCAGCTTCAGATGCAAAAAGTTTAGCTATCGATGCTTCCTTAGCCCGCTCTTTATTGACATCAGACAACCAGGCGCTATAATAAACTAACAGTCGCGCAGCTTCTAAATCCACCGCCATATCCGCCAGTTTAAAATTAACAGCTTGAAATTTCCCGATTTGCTGACCGAACTGTTCTCTTTGCCGTGCATAAGTCAAACCAGCATCAAAAGCCGCCCGGCAAACCCCCAGGCAATTAGCCGCCGTCATAATACGCCCGTCAACTAATGATTCTTTTAAATAATCAAAGCCTTTGCCCTCCTCCCCCAGCAAGGCACCTGAAGGCACAAAACATTCTTCAAAAATTAGCTCACCCGTATCTGATCCCCGTATACTCATCTTAGATAATTTCCGCAATACTTGAAAACCCGGTGTTTCTTTGTCAACAATAAAAAGGCTGATTCCTTTTCTGCCTTTGGCAAAATCAGTTTTCGCAGCGACAATAGCATAATTAGCCCTAAGAGCATTGGTAATGAAAGTTTTACTCCCATTAAGCAAGTAGCCATCTCTAACCTTCCTGGCCGTTGTTTGAATAGCAGCCACATCGGAACCCGCATTAGGCTCAGTAAGAGCAAAACAGCCAATTTTTTCTCCTTTGATGGCTGGGACAAGGTATTTCTGCTTTTGTTCCTCAGAGCCAAACCGGTAAATTGGCATTGTTCCCGCAGAAGTGTGCACGGATACCGCCGCAGCCACGCTCATTGAACCATACGCCATTTCCTCCACCATAATTATGTAGCTGATCATATCACTACCCGCGCCGCCATAAGCTTCCGGGTAACGGATACCAAAATACCCTTGTTTAGCAATATCCTGCAACAAATGGGAAGGAATTTCTTCTCCTGCATCAATTTCTTCAGCCAGGGGTATAATATTTTTTTTCACAAATCGGCTAATTGTTTGCCTGAGTAATTTATGCTCTTCACTTAAAGAAAAATCCATTTTTAAAACCCCCATACTCCTTAATTTTTTATAATACATCAAACGTTTGTCCCCAATTTTTCCTACGCATACATGTTTCATCATTGCCTTTTCTAAGACCAATAGTTTAGAGGGCAATTTGATATGGCGACAAATGTTTGGTGCAATTATGCCTAGATATATTTAACCATTCTTATCTTGGTATGTCAATAACTAACTTTGATTATGTATTCTTCGGCCACTTCTTCAATATCCATGCCGCCGGACCGATGCAATCAGAACGGGCTTTTTGGCGGCCCCATCGATGGTAATGGATATGTAAAGCTCCTTGTCGATTGCAGTTTCCCTTCCAACAGGAGTGTCTCCACCGGCAGGCCCCGAATGGTGGTCATGCCAAAAAGTTCACCGTCTGCGGCCCCAGCACCTTCCGGGGTATTTGCATAATTGATGCCGCAAGCTTTACCCAGCTTGCCGGACAAAACCTGGGACTCTACAGGGCCGTCTATTTCAGCTGCTACCCGGGCCGCTTCGTCCGGACTGGTTATAATTCTGCCTTTCGGCGCCGGAAGACCGAATTTGGCGAAAAGTTCCTTGCCATGTACTCATACATTTTCACCGGCTTAATCTATCCCCTCTGTTTTTTGTTTATGTGTTTCATGCTAATAATTAATAGTGTATCAAACGTTTGTCGCATTATGATTAAAAAGATAAGATATAATACTATTATCTTTATTGTTTAATATATATTGCCTTTGCAACTTACGTTCTTGAGTTATCGGTTATAGCCTTTAAACAATGACGTAACAATTCCATGGGATAATGGGTGTTCACGGAATCCTCCAAATGCATTCACTACTATTACAAGCTTGTGCTATCTTCACGTGTCTAACTTAGTGCCCTTTTCCGCCTTCAGTTCTATTTTATCAGTCTTAATGGATAAAATCTTTTGCTCAGCAAACTTGACCGGCAAGGAATCGGACGAATTGCGCGACCACTGCCCCTTCCACAAATACAATCTAAGTTATCAGTGACTATTATGCAAGCATAACAGTAATCGTCCCTCGTTAACCGATGTGGTTTAAATATTGGCAGGATAGGATATGCATACTCTCCAAAATTAGAATCATTATAATATTCATGTTAATTATTGCTTTTTGAAAGCCCGTTTATAATTATATCTTCAATAATTGCTGCAATTTCTTCAGAGGATAATTTCCCTTTTACCGAATACCACCTGTACGTCCAGTTCATCATACCTAATAGTGTATATGTGACAACTTTTGAATTTAAGTCTTTAAACTCTCCTTTTTGGATACCTTCCTCGATAATATTCTGTAGAATTATCTCATATTGCTTCTGTGCATCACGGATCTTTTCTTGATATTCCTCGGACAGTTGTTTAGTATCTTCTAGAAGGATGGCAAGTCCCGCCTGGTCTTTCACTATATATTGAACATGGGTATAAATAGCCTGGTGTAATTTTTCGGTAGCCGTGAGATTCTCCATCTGAATTTTTGATAGTACTTCTCTAAATTTAGATATCGCCCGCTCTACAATACGAAATAGTAATTCTTCTTTGCTGTTAATGTAATGATAAAGGCTTCCCCGATAGATTCCTACCGCTTCTGCAATATCCTGCATTGAGGTCCCATGGTAATTTTTTTTGCGAAAAAGTTGAACCGCCGCATCAATAATTGCAGCATAACGTTCTTCAGGTGTAGGCACAATAATAAACTCTCCTTATTGCAACAAATGTTTAGTGCACCAATTACATTTAATCATTCTTATTCTAAAATGTCAATAAACTAATGTTAAAATTCAATGTTTTTCCAAGCGACTGTCTTCATCCCCGAGGGTGGGAACCTCTCTTGTACAAAATTAAAACCCTCCGCCCCAGTATGAGACAAAGGGTTGACCCCCGCGGTACCAGTAAATTTACAGCATACAGCCGTTCTCTTAATAAGATACGTGATTAATAAAATCCAATATCCATCATCCTTTAACAACGGCAGACCGTCCGGGCCTACGCAGTTGCCAACAAGTACTTTGCACTTTCAACCCGCCTTCAATCAGCCCGGACATGTATTCCCACCATACGGGGCAAACAGGTCGTCTCCGTTGAAGTTTCCTATGGGGCTGTTATCGGTATTACCCACCCACAATGTATGATGCGGTAACTCGGGAGATCCCGTCTGCTCTTCCATGCACAATGGGAGTATGGCCTACAAGCGATAAAAAGTAAGGAAGCCAAATGGCGAATGGTGTAGATTGTCAAGGAAAATTTGATCTCCCATGAGAATACCCTTAACCATGTACGACACGGAACGTTATGGAGAATCATGGGTTTACGGTTGGTGGGCATTAGGTATCCGACCCACTAACTCTTTTTAATTTGCCATTAATTTCGGTTTTTATGCAGGGTTTTGGAGAAAAAAATAATGATCATGAAAAAAAAGTTAGAAGCTAAGGGTTATGTAGTATTATTTGAAAAATGTGTGAAGTAGTCATAATAACGAAAATGGTTCAGAATATTGAAAAGTAATTGATATATTTGAAAATAATATCACTTAAAAAAGTAGCCTCATATTAAAAGGAAGCCACTTTTTTTAAAATAATTCAATTAGCAAATTTGTAGTAAAATTCTGCGAATTTGCTAATTGACATAAGAATTGTCATTATTAATTTTATTTTTCCTGAATATGGCGCTATTTAAGAACACCATTAAAAAATAACTCGGTTGTTTCCGTTACAAATCCTTTTGTTGATAGCTGACCCTCCGGGTTAAACCAGTTATGAGAAAAGCTAATAATAGACCATATTGAAAAAGCTAAGAAAGTTAGATTAAAGTTTTTGAGACTCCCTTCATCATTTAGTCTGGATATTTCATTTCTTATTAAATGAATTACCTCTCTTTCATTGTTTTTAATGATTACCTGCTGTTCCGGGTTTAATCGCGGGCTTTCTTTTAACAACAAACCAATTTCCATTTTACTTTCCATTACGCATTGTACCCCATGATCGATAATTCGTTTAATGTTCGTTTGAGGACTATCATTTTTATTTATTGCAGAGCTCACATATTGCATAAGTCTGTCTAGTGAAGAGTTAAGAATGTTGAAAAGAATATCCTCCTTGTTTTGAAAAAAATAATAAAGCCCGGCAACACTGAGTTCACAAGCTTTGGCAAGTTCTCGTATTGAAGTGTTATCATAACCATTTTTACTGAAAAGCACAGTAGCTACTTTAATAATTTCTTCCTTACGGCCAGCCAATTTTTGCCCTCCAATTACTGGATTTTATCTCCGATAAGTTAGTGGGCTACTCCACCCTTCGCTTTGTTCAGGAAGGTACTACCAGGAACATAAACGAAGTTACATAACTTCCTGGTTCAAGTAGACCCTTTACCGCAACCTAGTTCCCAGGCATTTCACCGCCTTTCAGGCAATATAAATTTTTAGGACTCTTTTGGACAGTTGCAGTTGAACCGGAGAGTATACTGAGTGATAGCTTTTTTATCTATAGATAGTTCATAACTATATTGTACCAGAATAACCGACCTAGAACACTGTTTTATTGTAAATATTCATACTTTTCTAAACTACCATATTAAGAAACAAACCCGCCTTCCATCCCCGTCCTTCGCAAGCTTAGGACGGGGATTTCCCGACGGGTTGAGTTAAAACCAGGTTGAACAGACGGGGCGGTCTATTTATACTTAATAACATCCTGAAACCTATGTCCTACCACGGCGTAGAACACGTGATGGTAAAGTTGCCCCGGACAGCAACACCCATGAAGCGAGGATGCTGTAGAATATAGATAATAAAAAAACTTCACTTAAATAACCTTTTACATAATGCCAACCTTCAGTGAGCAAACCCACTATAGGCACCTCCTTTTTTTGTTGTTTTTGTTTTATTTCTTGACCAAGCCCTTAAATAGTACATCACTCCGCACAACCGCATGGGTTCAACCCTGGTAAAACAAAAGTTATGGACAATATTGCATTAATTAGTGAACGCTTGTTAAGTTTATTTTAACAAAATTCTGTCATTTGTCAATAGTCAAAATAGTTTAATCTGTATTTTTACATGTCCATTTTTTTGTATCAACAATCATGCCTATATTTTGCACCATCTATATTGATAATTTAGCTATAACAGACTAAAAAAATAAGCGGGGCGTGTTAACCGCCCCGCTCCTTGCTATTTCCGCAATCCCGCTTTTCTTTCCATAATTGCCCGCACCTGCAGAGGCAGTCCGAACAGGTTGATAAATCCAGCGGCATCAGCCTGGGTGTATACCTCGTCCCGGCCAAAGGTGGCCAGCTCTTCGTTGTAAAGGGAGTAAGGCGAAGTGGTCCCGGCAGGAGTGCAGTTGCCTTTGTAAAGTTTCATGCGCACCGTACCGGTGACCGTGCGCTGGGTTACATCCACAAAGGCGTCCAGCGCCTCCCGCAGCGGAGAGAACCACACCCCGTCGTAAACCAGCTCGGCATAGCGGGAGGCCACCATTTCCTTGTAATGCAAGGTAATGCGATCAATGGTGAGCAGCTCCAGCTCCCGGTGGGCAAGGAAGAGTATGGTACCCCCCGGCGTTTCATAGACACCCCGGGATTTCATACCCACCAAACGGTTTTCCACCATGTCCACAATGCCGATACCGTTGGCCCCGCCCAATTTATTCAATTCCATAACCAGTTCATCGGGGGGCAGCTCCCGGCCGTTGACTTTTTTTGGAATACCCTGTTCAAAATATATTTCCACATAAGTGGGCTCGTCCGGGGCCTTTTCGGGCGGCACGGTGAGCAGCAGCACGTCTCCCGGCGGCTCCTGGCCCGGGTCCTCCAGGGCCCCGCCCTCGTGGGAAAGGTGCCAGAGATTACGGTCCATGCTGTAGGGCCGGGATTTGGTTACAGGCACGGGAATGCCCCGGGCTTCGGCATAGTCAATGGCATCATCCCGGGAGCGAATATCCCACTCCCGCCAGGGAGCAATTATTTTCAATTCGGGCTTTAAGGCCTTCACGGCCAGCTCAAAGCGCACCTGGTCGTTGCCTTTGCCGGTGGCACCGTGGGCTATCGCCTCAGCCCCCTCCTGCTCGGCAATTTCCACCAGCTTTTTGCCGATCAGCGGCCGGGCCATGGAAGTGCCCAGCAGATACTTACCTTCATAAATGGCGCCGGCCTTTAATGTGGGGTAGATATAGTCAGTGACGAATTCCCGCTTCACATCCTCAATGTACAGCTTGCTGGCCCCGCTTTTTAGCGCTTTTTCATGCAGCGGCTCCAGTTCCTCTCCCTGACCCAGATCTGCAGCCATAGCAACAACTTCATAACCATAGTTTTCCTTCAGCCAGGGTATGATAATGGATGTGTCCAGACCCCCTGAATATGCTAAAACCACTTTTTTCATATCGCCAACTCCCTTCTTAATACAACAACGGCCTTACTGACACCCTTTACAGAGCCAAGTGCCAAACATGTACAGGCAGCCTGTATATTACAATACCGTGAATATCATAGCAAATATCATATTAAAGCAGTGCTGGAACTGAATGCATTTTTATACGGAAAACCTTGCTATTATTAATACTTTTCACCCTTATTTACCCATAAGCAGCGCCATTACGGCCTTCTGGGCATGCAGACGGTTTTCGGCCTCATCAAACACCACCGCATGGGGGCCGTCGATTATTTCAGCGGCCACCTCTTCACCCCGGTGAGCGGGCAAACAATGCAGGAATATGTAATCCGGTGCCGCCAAGGCCGCCAGCCGGTCATTGATCTGGTAAGGTGCAAACACCTTCATCCTGGCCTGCTGTTCACTCTCCTGGCCCATGCTGGCCCAGACATCGGTGACCAATACATCGGCCCCCGACACGGCCTCCTCGGGTCTGGTGGTTATAGTGACAGATGCGCCCGTTTCCAGGGCGTCCTGACGGGCCGCCGCCACGATCTCCTCCCGGGGCAGGTAGCCCTCCGGTGAAGCCACGCTGATATGAAGGCCTGTTTTGGCACAGCCATATAGAAGCGAGTGGCAAATGTTGTTGCCGTCGCCCACATAGGCCATTTTCAGCCCGGCCAGGCGACCCTTATGCTCCTGCACCGTCAGCAAATCCGCCAGTATCTGGCAGGGATGAAGCAGGTCGGTAAGACCGTTAATTACGGGCACGGACGCATATTCGGCCAACTCCTCCACATCGCTTTGGGCAAAGGTGCGGATCATGATGCCGTCAAGGTAGCGCCCCAAAACCCGCCCGGAGTCGGCAATACTTTCCCCCCGCCCCAACTGCAGGTCGTTTGAGCTTAAGAACAGGGCATGTCCACCCAGTTGGTACATACCCACCTCGAAACTAACCCTGGTGCGGGTGGAAGACTTTTGAAAAATCATGCCCAATGTCTGCCCCTGCAGCAGCGCATGGGGCTCGCCCTGTTTTTGCATTCGTTTTAGTTGGGCAGCAAAATCAAGCATAAAGGCAATTTGCTGAGGGGTGAAATCATGCAGAGAGAGCATGTCCCTCCCCTTTAATGTCTCCTGGATAGAGTTCATTTATATCACCGCTTTTCAATTAAGATAACCTCATCAATACTTCGTCATAAACATTTATTGACATAGTATTACGCATGATTTACAATTTAACGAATTTGCAAAGACCATTCATATGGGTCCTTAAGTCATTGATAAATAGACAATATCCCAGCGTCTCGCTGTGTCGTTGAAGCCACTTATATGACAAGGAAAAGGTCTTTGTGTCTTTCTTTACAAATACAAGTACTATTCATTTATCCTTTAAGTCGTCAATAAATAAGACAATGCCTCGGTGTCTTTCTGTGTCTTTAAAGTCATCTATAATAAGACAAATGAAACGTCCCCGCGTCTTTTTTTTCAGTCACCAATAAGACAAGGGAAACGTCCCCGTGTCTTATTGCTCCTGCAATACTCCGTCTAAAATCTCCACGGCCTTGTCCACGTCTGCAGTGGTTATAATCAGCGGCGGCACAAAACGCAGTACGGTATTATTGGCGCAGTTAATCAACAGCCCCCGCTCCCGGCAGCGGTTGACAATATCCCCGCCCGGTAGGGCCAATTCCAGACCCAGCATCAGTCCCAATCCGCGCACTTCTTTGATAAAACTGTATTTGCCGGCCAGCATGTGCAGCTTTTCTTTAAAGTATGACCCAACGTGATTACAGTTTTCCAATATTCCGCCTCTTATAGTAGTCTGCATGGCGGCCAGACCCGCAGCACAGGCCAATGGGTTGCCCCCGAAGGTGGCAGCGTGGTCTCCCGGCGCAAAGGCCGCGGCCACCTGCTCTTTGGCCAGCATGGCTCCCATAGGGAAACCGCCGCCCAGCGCCTTGGCCAGGGTTAATATATCAGGTTCCACTCCGTAGTGCTGATAGGCCAGGAATTTGCCGGTGCGCCCCAGGCCGCACTGCACTTCATCAAAAATCAGCAGCAGCCCGTTTTTGTCGCACAGTTCCCGTACGCCGGACAGATATTCCTCAGCAGCAGGCAGGACACCGCCTTCACCCTGCACCGGTTCCAGCATGATGGCACAGGTATGGGGACCCACCGCCCCGGCCAGCGCCTCCAGGTCGTTAAAAGGAACGTACTTAAAACCCTGGGGCAGCGGCTCAAAGCCCTTTTGATACTTGGGTTGGCCGGTGGCTGTAATAGCGGCCAGGGTACGGCCGTGGAACGAATTTTCAGCGGTAATGATTTCATACCTATCAGGACCGTATTGTTTTTTAGCCCATTTGCGGGCCAGCTTAATGGCCCCCTCGTTGGCCTCAGCCCCGCTGTTGCAAAAGAAAACCCGGTCGGCACAGCTGTTTTCCACTAAAATCTCAGCGAGTCGCGCCTGGGGCTCAATATAATACAGATTGCTGACGTGCATCAGCCGGGCAGCCTGTTGCTGTACCGCCTGTACCACAGCCGGGTGGCAGTGCCCCAGTGAATTAACCGCAATACCGGCTACAAAATCAAGGTATTCCCGACCCTCAGCATCCCACAGCAGCGCCCCCTCGCCCCGCACCGGAGCCATGGCAATGCGCCCGTAGGTATGCATAACATACTTATCACTTAACTGCATAATTTCATTGGTGTTCACTATCTCGCCCTTCTTTCTGGTCAGTGCCCGGAAGCACGGGGACGGTTCTCTTACTTCCCAAGGCTCCGCCTCTTCTTCCAGGTCAGTGTACGGCAACCAACGACACTATCACATTTGGGCTATATGGATCAATTGGGTATCCATATTAACCTCATTATGGGGACCACTCAAAATTCGGCACGAATTTACAACAGGGACAATGGAATTAATTTTTAACATCAAACACCAGCAATACAATCGTTCAACTTTCAACACCCGGCACCATCTAAAGTGTTAGTTGGTTACCATGGTACCCACACCACGGTCGGTAAATATCTCCAGCAGCACCGAATGCGGCACCCGGCCGTCTAAAATGTGGGTGGTGCCCACCCCTCCCCGCAGTGCGGATATGCAGCATTCAACCTTGGGGATCATTCCCCCGTCGATGATGCCCTTCTCCACCAGTTGGGGCACACCCTCCCTGGTTACCGTGGAAATCAGCGATGCTTTATCATTGCGATCAGCCAGTATACCTTCTACGTCGGTGAGAATAATCAGTTTATCGGCATTAAGGGCCACCGCCAGGGCCCCCGCGGCGCTATCCGCGTTCACATTGTAACTGTCGCCGCCCTCACCCACGGCCACCGGTGCCACCACGGGAATATAGCCTTCCCGAATTACCGTGGCCACAATACCGGGGTTTACCTGGCGCACTTCACCCACCAGGCCAATGTCCACCATTTCCTCGCTGCCGTCCGGCCTGCGCACGCGGCCCATTTTTTTATCGGCCACCAGCAGATTGCCGTCCTTACCGGAGAGGCCCACCGCATGACCGCCAATATCGTTAATCATACCTACGATATCTTTGTTGATTTTACCCACCAGCACCATCTGGGCAATTTCCATGGTTGCAGCATCCGTAACCCGGAGACCGCCCATAAAACTGCTTTCTATGCCCACTCTTTTCAACATGCCGGTGATTTCCGGCCCACCACCGTGGACAATAACGGGATGCATCCCCACATATTTCATTAATACTGCATCTGTCAGTACCGCCTTTTTTAACTCACAATTAACCATGGCATGGCCGCCATATTTGATAACCACTGTTTTACCGTAAAACTTTTTAATGTAAGGCAGGGCTTCCACCAGAATACCCGCCTTTTCCATAGGGCTCGGCACCCTCCCCACCTCCTTTCTTAGGGGTCAGGCTTAAACTTTCTTAAACTAACTGCATAATTTTAATATATGGATAAAAACACAATGGCATTAGCTGGGCTATTAATTTTATTATTTTAAAGTCTGTTCGAAAGTTCACACGCAATCCGCTTCGAATTTGTACGTTAGTTCAGCCTTTACGTTTCTGCGTTGGTTCAGCTTTCACGCAATGCCCACTTATTCCCTTATTGGCTCCATTCCTCTAAGCTTTCGTCGCCTTGATAGTGCCAGGTTTTAAAGTTTAACATCTAAGATTTTCAACTTTCAACACCCGGCACCCACCATGGGCATCGTACTAAGTACGGTAGCTGCCGTTAATGCGCACGTAATCATACGTCAGGTCACAGCCCCAGGCTGTGGCACAGCTGTCGCCATTGTGCAAATCAATGGTAAATACCACCCGGTCACCGGCCAGCACCTCGGCGGCCCGCTCCTCGCTGAAAGGCAGCCCCCCGCCGTTTTTAGCCACCTGCACATCTCCCACATATATATCCACGGCATCCGGGTCGAAACCGGCCCCGGAATACCCGGCGGCACAGAGGACCCTGCCCCAGTTGGCATCCTTGCCGAACACGGCTGCCTTGACCAAGCTGGAGGAAGCCACCGCCCGGGCCACCAAACGGGCATCGAGCTGGGTAGCAGCGCCCTGCACCTGCACCTCAAGCAGCCGGGTGGCCCCCTCACCGTCTGCGGCCACAGCCACGGCCAGCTTGCGACACACTGCTTCCAGCGCGGTGGCAAAGGCTGCGTAATCTAAATCCTCGCCGTTTATCACCCGGTTGCCCGAGGCACCGTTGGCCAGGGCCACCACCATATCGTTGGTGCTGGTGTCTCCGTCCACGGTGATCATGTTAAAGGTGCGCTCCACCGCTGTGGTCAGCGCTTTATGCAGCCAACCGGAATCAATGGCGGCATCGGTGGTAATAAAGCACAGCATCGTAGCCATATTGGGGTGAATCATCCCCGATCCTTTGGCCATACCGCCAATGGTGGCTTTGACTCCGCCCAGCTCTACCGTCACTGCCGCTTCCTTGGCCACAGTGTCAGTGGTCATGATGGCGGCCGCGGCATCACGGCCACCTTCTCTGCTTAATTCCGCCACCGCCCGCTGTACACCGGACAGCACCCTGTCCATGGGCATGGGCTGACCGATTACACCGGTGGAAGCCACCAACACCTGCTCCGCAGGCAAGCGTAAAAGTCCCGCGGCCTCGCTTACCATGGCCCGGGCATCATCAAGCCCCCGGGGACCGACACAAGCATTGGCATTGCCGCTGTTGGCCACCACGGCCCTGGCTGTACCATCCTTAATATGTTCCATGGTTAACAGAACGGGTGCAGCTTTAACTATATTAGTTGTAAAAACCCCGGCAACGGAAGCCTCCCGGTCCGAATACACCAGGGCCACATCTTTTCTTTCGTGCTTGATACCCGCCACCGCCCCGGCTGCAGTAAAGCCCTGGGGTGCCGTTACCCCGCCGGTAATTTCTACGTATGCTGTTTGCGACATGCTCACTTTCCTCCAAACTAACTGTTTTCACTAAACCTACGGGTATAACCCCGGTTTATCCAGGCCCATAGTTTCCGGCAAATCGTACATCAGGTTCATATTTTGCACGGCCTGGCCCGCCGCTCCCTTGATCAAATTATCTATGGCGGAAATAACCACCACCCGCCCGGTGCGCGGATCCACCACGGGCACCACGTCACAGTGGTTAGAACCCGCTACTGCCTTGGTCTGGGGCAGTATTCCCGGGGGCAGCAAGCGCACAAAATATTCATTGCGGTAATAATCCTCATATACAGAACGCACCTGTTCCAAGGTCATCTCTTGCTTTAGTTTGGCATAAACCGTGCTTAAAATACCCCTGTTCATGGGTGTCAGGTGCGGGGTAAACGATATCACCATTGACTCACCCGCCAGCTTGCCCAGCTCCTGCTCAATTTCGGGCGTGTGCCGGTGCATGCCCACATTATAAGCGCGGAAATTTTCATTAACCTCGGCAAAATGGACACCCAGGGACAAGCCCCGGCCGGCCCCCGAAACCCCTGACTTACTATCCGCCACCACGGTGCCGGTATCCACTAAACCATGGGTTAAAAGCGGTGCCAGCCCCAGTATGACGCTGGTTGGGTAACAGCCGGGATTACCCACCAGGGAGGCTGAGCTGATTTTATCCCGGTGCATCTCGGGCAGCCCGTAAACCGCCTGTTCCAGCAACTCCGGCGCGGTATGTTCAACTTTATACCACTGCTCATATACCTCCCGGTTATCAAAGCGGAAATCTGCACCCAGGTCAATAAACTTTTTCCCCTGCCTCAATGCTTCCTGGGCCACTGGTATGGCATGCCCGTGGGGCAGGGCCGCAAATATGACGTCGGCTTCACTGACCAGGGCCGGCAAATCCAGCTCCCGGCATTTTTGATCCACATATTTGTATAAATGCGGGTATACCTCACAAAATGACTTACCCCCGTAACTCTGGGTGGTTAAAGAGACCAGTTGGGTCTGTGGGTGGGCCGATAGTATGCGTACCAACTCGGCACCCGCATAACCCGTGGCACCGATTATACCAACTTTAATCTTCATGTAAACAACCTCCAAAATGCAATAAAATTATTATACATACACATGAATAATAATACAACGGTTTTCCTGCACATATTGAGAAGGTTTTTCATAAATTACCTGTAACGATCAAAATCTATTTAAAACAAGGAGGTGCACCTGTTAGTATGCCAAATAATAATCAAACTCCCTTAGCCCACCCCTTGGTCACCCTGATGCTGCTGATGGCCGCCAACACCCCTGATCCCGCCGGCAAGCTGAACAACTTGGGTCAGGCCGTTAATTCCATGCGCGAAGCACTGACCAGTATTAATGCAGGGTTGGAATCCTTCCACACCCGGGTGGTACCGCTTATTATGCAACCACCCAAAAATAAAAACCAACAGTAAACGGGTTATGCATTAAATGCAAAGTATACAAGGACGGATGATGCCTGAACACAAAACCAATATTGTGTTCAGGCAGCTACGCCCCTGTGCAAGTCTAAGGTTATATATTTATGCATTCCAATGTATATCCGGTTGCAGTACTGATTTTATTCACCAGGGCCACCCACCGGGGGTCATCACCGGCCGGGGGATTTTTCAACTTAACCCGCACCAGCCGTTCCTTTTCAAAGAAGCCCGGCTCCTTAACCAATCCCCAGGAGGGATCCAGGGCTGAGCGCACTTGCGATTTAATTTCATTTTGATTGGGCCTGGGGTTGATGCGGACAGGCCATCCAGTTTGTTTTTGCAATTCTTCCAGCTGCTCCCGGTACCGCTCCCCCACATCGGGGCTGATAAAACTTATCTCTATATATTCGCCGCCGCCATCCCGCTTTTTACCCACCTTATAAACTACCGCCCCGGCCTGTTGCAGCACAGTGCGTATGACTGCATAGGCAGCATTGATTTCCATAGCGGCGTCGCCGGGTCCGGCAGCCGCAGGGCTGGCAGCACCGTCTATTTCACCGGCGGCGCCATTCGCGGTTACAGCTCCACCGAAGCCAAGTGACACATCACCGCCGGGGGTTTCTATAACCAGCTGCTGGCCGGTTAGCTCTTTAAATCTCCGCACAAGCTCAACAGCTGCACCCTCCTCACCCGGGGGGATTTCACAGCGCACGCTCACCCGGTCATCTTCCCGGTGAATGGAGGGATTGCGCAGCAACTGCCATGTTTGAGGTAAAATTTGGCGGGCAGCATCGGCCAGAGCACCGTGATGGGCTTCGGGATGTACCCGTACCGACCAGCCTGTAACAACGCTCAGTTCTTCAATTTGCTGCTCGTACAATGCCCCCGCCAAGGCAGGGAAATGGAAATACAACGTTATTTCTCCCTTGAGCAAATCCAGCCCCTTACGGTACAGCCCGCTTTCCGGCCCAAACAGTTTCTCCGTCACGGCCAGCGCAGCGTTTTGTTCCATCCGGTCTATCATTTCCTCATCAAGTCCTGGCTGTTCCCGGGGCACATGGGCACAACAAGCATAAAGGGGCACGTCCCCGGGGGTAAACTGCCGGGTAAAATAATCGGGGTGGGTATTCAGCCGCCAGGCCAGGGCCGTGAGTGTCTCAATATCTTGATCCAGCCCCAGCAAAGTAAGCAGCCGGCCTGCACTAACCGGCTCAGCAGCAAGGTTTCGCATTTTTTCCCACAGCTCGCCGGGCTTGAGCTGCCGGGATATAGGCTGTACTTTTAATAAAAACCGGTGCAATCTTTGTTTTTGCTCTGCTCGCACCGCACTTTCATCCAGCACCAGTCCCTGCTCTTCAACCGCTCCGTTTTCTTTGGCCGGCCTGGTTTTTTGTAGCGCCGCCTTGCCTTCAAATTGAGGTTCAGCACTCCGGTCCGATTCACTTTTAAATGAAGATCCCTCTGCAGCACCCGGCTCATACCAGGGGCCAACAACCTCCAACAAACTTTCCGCCGGATGCCAGGTGCCTTCCCGGCCCACCTTCCAGGCATAAAACCCCAGTTCATCCACGTCGTAGCATATGCCTGCCCGCACCGCACCGCTGCCATCCCGCACCAAAACCAGCTTGCCCGGTAGGTGGGGGACACCCAGCATAATGGACTCCCGCTGCCTGTCCGCCGCAACTTGATCCGGCCGGCGGGAGCGGTAAAAATAAGGGTGCTTCCAATCAGCGGCGAAATAGCGCCGGTCGTCTTCCAGCATGACAACCACCTGTGCCTGTTCTTCGGGAGTCACCTCGGCCCTAAACCATAAGGCGGCCAGCTCTTCGGCCGTATACAGCTTATTGCGGGAGGCCGCCCTGCGCACTAGCTCGTCCCACAACACTCCCAAATCGGGCGGATCGCTGCGCCGGTGTACAGGCACCGCATTGTCTCTACGTTGGGTAGGGCCGACGGTAAATTTACTGCGCTGGCTGCGCCGAAAGGAAAAATCCAGCCACTGGCCATTCTCAGGAGTCAACACAGACTGTTTGCTGTCCGCCAGGGTTTGGGACAGTGCCTGCCTGGCCCCGTCATCGCCGTGCACCAGTACCACCCGCCGGGGCCGCAGACGGGCCGCCAGTGACGCCAGCTCACCGGCATCCGCATGGGCGGACAGGCCATATTGATCCACCCGGCACCGCACCCGGGTTTCCACGCCGCCCAGGGTAATGGCGGCATCCGGATCATCAGCCAGCCCCAGCAGCTTGTGACCGGGGCTTTCCTCGTCCTGATAGCCACAAAATATAATGGCATGCCGGGGATCGTTCACCAGGCGGGAAGCGTAAAACTGCGAAGGGCCGCCGGTTAACATCCCGGAGCTGGCAATAATACAGGCCGGGGCGCCGGCGAGCACTTTTTCCCGCATGGGCGTAGCCGTTACCGGCCTGGCATGCCCTTTATCCCGGAAAAAGGGATTGCCCCCGTTGTTGATAAACCGTTTGAGGGGACCGCGCAACAATTCCGGGAAATTCAAGTAGGCCTGGCAAATGCTGCGCACCATACCGTCCACCCAAATGGGGAACTGCGGTATCAAACCGGCCTGCTGGTGAGCTAAAATGAGCAATATGATCTCCTGGGCACGGCCCAGCGCAAAGGCCGGGATGAGAGCGTGACCGCCCGAGGAAATCACTTCCGCCACGGTTTGCGCCAAAGTCTTCTCTTCCCGCTGCCGGTTGGCATGCAGGCGATTGCCGTAAGTTGCTTCCATCACCAGCAGGTGGGGCGCAAAATCAGGTGCCACCATACCGGATATGGTGCGCTGGTTGCCTGCGGATATGTCACCTGTGTACAATACCCGTCCTTCAGTCCCTTCCAGCCCGAGCATGGCGGCCCCAAGTATATGACCGGCCGGGAAAAAGGATGCTTTTATACCCCCGGGCAGCATTACGCTGCCTCCCATGGGCACGGGTACCACCCGGGCAAACATCCTGGCCACCAAATCGGGATCGTAAAGGGGGCATTCCAATTCCTGCTCAGCCTTGATGGACATTATTTTAAGGGCATCTGCCAACAGCACCCGCATTAAATGCACCGTGGGCGCAGTGGCGTATATGGGAACCGTAGGGTAGGCACGGTGCACCAGCGGCAGTGCACCAATGTGGTCCAGGTGGGCGTGAGATACCAGTACAGCGGCCACCCCGCCCGCTTCTTGTAAAAGCGCCAGGTCCGGCAGTGCATCCGCGGGTCCGCCTGCTGCACCACCGCCCATGCGAATACCGGCGTCCATTAAAATGTTAGTGCCATCCATCTGGAGTAAATTGCAGCTGGCACCCACCTCGCTGCCGCCTCCCAGGGCTATATAACGCAATATTTCTCCCTCACTATCTAAATTATCTGTTTCCTGTCAATTATACAGATTCTTGTACTTATACGCTGATTCCTGCCGGTTGAACACACAACGTTGTATTAGTACGGGGGCCGGGTTATGATAGTATAAAAAATTCCAAAGCAGGTGGAAGTAGTGATTAAGCAGTATCAAGAGGAACTCAGCCTGGCCGTCCGGGCAGCCAGGGAAGCTGGCGGGCTCATCAGGGACAAAATATACCGCCACCAGGTTACCGAAACCAAGTCCTGCCTGTCCGACCTGGTTACCGAGGTGGATAGGCAGGCGGAAACCTGCATCGTCCGGCTGATTCAGCAGCATTTCCCAAGTCACGCCGTGGTAGGCGAGGAGCAGCAGGGCAACTGTGCGGGAGAACCGGGCGGGGCCATGACTTGGTATGTAGACCCGCTGGACGGCACCACCAATTTTGTTTTCGGACTGCCCTTCTGCGCGGTTTCCATTGCCCTGGCCCATCACGGGACACCGGTGTTGGGGGTAGTGCACGACCCCTTGCGGGACGAGACCTTCACAGCTGTGCGGGACGGCGGCGCACGGCTGAACGACTCCCCCATCAATACGGACCATTCCATTGCCACCCTGGACCGCAGCCTGCTGGTGACAGGCTATCCAGGCAACATCGCCAATCGCCCTCGCATGCATCTGGTCAACTACAGACAGCTTATCGACCGCTGCAACAACCTGCGGGCTCTGGGGTCAGCCGCCCTGGAACTGGCATATGTGGCCAGCGGCAGGCTGACGGGTTTTTGGGAAGTGTCACTGCGACCCTGGGATGTGGCCGCGGGTATGGTGCTGGTGGAAGAGGCAGGGGGAACAGTAAGCGACCTGGCCGGACGTCGGCTGCAGCTTACGGAATCCGTGGATATTGCGGCAACCAACGGTTTAATACATGAAGAACTGCTGGAGTGCCTGGAATGGCCGGAATACAATGAGATAAAGTAAGAAGCACGGGGACGGTTCTCTTGCTTCCTTAAAAAACCGCTATCCATTATGGTGTTTGGATAGCGGTTTTAGTAAAATTAGTATAATCGTAGTACCAACTTTTTTTAATAGCCTAGCTAACATGCCTTCATGCCCGGCACCACTTCACCAGTCCACTAAACTAACCAACCCGTCCCTTTTCTTTGGCTATTCGCAAAAATTGCTCTCCCTTGTTAGCAGGGGGCACGTGCAATACTGTGCGCCGGGTCATGGAAAGCGCTCCGGTGGGACAGGCGGAAGCACACGCGCCGCAGCCGATGCAGCGGTCCTGTTGTACCGCTGATACCTCTGAACCGTCCCCGGCAATGACCAGCTCAACGGCTTTGATATGGCAGCTTTCCACGCAGATGCCGCACCCGGTGCACAGGTCGATATCCACTTCGGGAATAAAATTACTGGGGTGAACGGACTGCAGGCCGGACTCGGTTATGGTCCGCAGAACACCGCAGCAGCACCCACAGCAATGGCATATATAAGCGGGTTTATTGAGCACATTATCACCCAGGTGCACCAAACCCAACTTTTCTGTTTTATCCAGCACCCGCAATAACTCATCCACCGTGGCCGCCCTGGCCAGTCCCCGGCTTACCAACCAGCGGGCCGCACCGCCCAGAGAAGTACACACATCTTCCACAGGCGCGTCACAGGCTTTGCCGAGATGAGTAGCCTTATGTCGGCAGGAGCACATACCCAGCGCGCCGCCACCCGAAGCACGAATAATTTCCGAGGCCTTTTCATAGTCTAAAACTTCAGTCTCCACAGCAGCGGGTATAACATTTTCATAAACTAGGGTTTTAAACATTTTGGTATCCCCGCCAAAAAATTCCTCCCGCACCCCCGGGCTAGAGAAATATCTTTCAAAAAGATCCGCCAGTTCCTTCATATTGATGTTATCCCGCACCCGCATGAAAGTATATTCAAAGAAACCCACCACCATGGGGGCCAGCATATAATATGTGGTGTTTTTGCGCGGCAGGTCCAGCACCAGTCCCTTGTCAGCCATACCTTCCAGGGTTTGCACCAGCTCAGCTTCTTTAATACCGGTAATATCGGCAATTTTAGCCGCCGGCATAGGTAACAGGGGAAACTTGCCGCCCAACTGTGCCTCGCTTTCCGTAAAAAGCCGGTACAAGATCCCCATCAAAAGTTCGTTAACCGGTGCTCCCACCGGATTTTCATTTAAACGCTCGGCCAGTGCCCTGTAAACCTCTTCCTTGGCATTTATTAAATGTCCCATACCTGCAAAACCTCCGTTTTTTTTAATAATAAAATAAACCTGGTTTTTAAAAGGATTGGTGGTAAGAAACCATGTCGGTGTCGATGAGTTCATCCAGCACTTTTAAAAAAGTCTCAAAATCCGCCGGGGAAAACTGCTCTTTTATCTCCATGTCCAATTTTTCAGCCAGTTCAATCATGGCCGCGCCATGCTCTTTAGCCTTGTGGGTTAAAAAAACCAGCAAGGAGCGGCGATCCTCGGGGTCATCTCTTCTTTCCACAAAACCACCGCGCTCCATACGATCCAAAATACCGGTAAGAGTAGAGCCGTCCATATTCATGCTCCTGGCCAGTTCTTTAAATTTCATGCCGTCATTCTCCCACAGAGCACTTAATACGTAAAACTGCACGGGAGTGATTTCAAAAGAGGCCAGGTTACTTTCGTAATACCGCTGCAACTTGCGCATTACTTTGCTTAGTTTAAAACAGATATACTTTTCCGGACCGTACTGGTGTGTTTGATCATACATAACTATTCAACCTCTTAATTTGCATAGTAATTATTTGCATGCTGACATTATATTGTTAATAAGACCACACGTCAACAGTTAATGCAAGATTTACCATAAGTGATGTCAAGACTACAGTTTATCCGAGTTGGATTCTTTGATATGATTGTACTATAATAAATTTATTTATCTAAAGGAGCTTAATTGCCATGCCCAGGTTTATTGTCGGCGTCATGGGTGGCGGGGAAAGCGCAACGGTGGAACACTGCCAAATGGCTTACCGGCTGGGAGAATTGATTGCGCAAAAGGGCTGGGTATTGTTAAACGGTGGCCGCCCAGCGGGAGTTATGGAAGCCTCCGCCAGGGGCGCCAAAGAAAATGGGGGTCTAACCATCGGTATTTTACCCGACCGGGACAGCCGGTCCTCATCCGGTTATATAGACATCGTCATTGTCACCGGCATGGGAGACGGGCGTAATTATATCAATGTTCTTTCCAGCCACGTAATACTGGCCCTGCCGGGGCAGGCCGGCACCATTTCGGAAATCGCCCTGGCTTTAAAAAATCGCAAAAAGGTAATCTTGCTTGATTTTGGTGCCGATAATCTATTTAATGCCTACCATCAAAGCGGCCTTTTGCACTCAGCTAACACCCCGGAGGAAGTGATAGAAGTTATTAACTCAATAATGCAGGTTTAAAGCAAGCAGGGAAGCCTCTTACACATATTGAGTCAGAGGCTTCCTGAGTGTACTTTAAAGTTATTCTTTATCTTGAAAAAACCACTAACTACAACATGTTGCATATACAACTCAACAATTAGGCTCAACCTTGTCCCGTCTTTGGCCGACCGGTCATCCTTGGGTAGTCCCCATTAATTACGGCCTGATACTTCTCCTCAAGCCCTTCAGACCTCACCTCACGATGAGCGCCCTGCCTTCCGGGTTATTACCCGGCCCCTGAGGCATTACCCCCAGGTTTGGATATAAGCCCCCTAATCCGAGGCTCAGTGGGACTTTAACCCACCTGACGCTATGGCTGTCAAGCACACACTAAACAGTGATCCGACTACCTACCCATCGTTTGGCTCCCTTGCTATATTATCGCTTGTCAGCCATACTCCCGTATGAAGGATGGTAAGTTTTCCCAAGTTGACGCATCATAACGGTATCTAACATGCTCGTCTTTACGACCCCGAGGAAGTCTGATTGGTCTCGCTCGCCCTGTCGAGCAGTCAGGTGTTGCCTTCTGCACAGTCAACCATATCAGTCTTCCCGTTGCTGTCAGGGATTTTGGGGCTCAAGGATAAAAATCAAATTTAAAAAAAGAAATTCTTTGGGACAAGGGGGTATCAAAAAGGCCCCCTTTTTTCTCTTTATATAGTAAGAGGGTAATTCTAATTTTAGGAAAGGGGGTGTGAAGATGCACTATGCTTGAAGATTTTTTCCTACCGTCTGGTTCCCGCGATTATGTCTTTGATCCGAAGGAAGCCCGGGCGATTGCTTGGTTCTTAACTGGCCTGCGTCGCGAAGCGATCAGGTTGGCTAAAAAGTACCGGCAGTTGGATGAGCGCGAACTTTTGATCTTGAATGGTCCGGTGGATCAGGGCGCTGATTCTGACGAATTAAGCTTAATTGATACTATTTTTGCTGCCAAGGATGTTCCCGTTAGAGCGGAGGACGCGGTTTTTATCCAGGAAGCCCTCTCGTTGTTAACGCCACAAGAACAAATGGTGGTTAAAGCAACGATCCTGGATGGATTTACTGAACGGGAGACGGCTAGGGAACTGGGAGTGTCACAACCTGTAGTCCATCGCATAAAAAATCGCGCGTTGAACAAATTACAACATTTTATCCTGGACGAGCCCACCGCCAAGTAGAGACTCATCCAGGACGGACAATTATCCCGTACCCGAAGGCAGGGGAGGATGCTGCTATTTTATTATATTTTCTCCTGGGCTTTGGGTCAAAAAAAATTTTAACGAAAGGTGATTTTAAATGAATATTTCTGTTGGTAAAAACGCACCTGGTGAAGGGTACTTTACAGGCAGTGTTATTTCTGGTCAATCATTTAAAGTAACGATAACAAATTCTGGATACACTGGTTCAGTCACCATTTATGCCAATTCAGCATCTAGCGATACTGGTTATCAACTTGGATCAATTTATGTTCAAAATGGTACGGGTACTGGCTATTTTACCATTCGATCCGTACTTGGTCTAACTGATTCTTCCCGAAAATTGACAGCCATTGATAATAAGCAAAATCGAGCATCTATTGTTGTTGGGGTATGGTTCCAAGTAACTATGACAGTTGAATGCTTGAACCCTGATTACAATAATGTAACACTTTATTGTGGACAGAAATACACCACGAAACAGAAATTTGCATCCTTGCCATATGGAGACAGAAGTCGACTCTGTAATCATCCGGTTGCCATCTATGCAACACGGACTCACCAATTGGCAACTGTCCCTATTCAAGATGCAGGTCCTAAAACCACAACGGATAATTACTGGAACAAAACAGGTGTACCACAGTATCCAGATCGCGGAATCGACGGCTCAGATGGTACATGGGATGCTTTAGGGCTTTCCAGTTACTATCAGTGCAGCTCACCGGCTTATGGCAGTGAAACTGTTCAATGGCGTTTTACGTAAGAGTCATTAAAGCAACTTTCTTTAGATTGTTAATTTAGTGTCTATATTGTAATAAATAATCATTCCTGGGGGCGAGAGCCCCCCTCTTTATTTTCATTTCATAGTATAAATTTAAGTTCTTAGCAAAATCCCTGGTTCAGTTTAGTGAAACTTTAATTTTTCCGACTCATTCATTTCTTTTCGCCCAAGCATTGATTTTCCTTAGACTTTCTAATTTGTGGAATTGGGATTAAATACAATTTTAGTAATAATGAAATCTACTGATCCTTGTGGTTGTTGAACTGTAATATCATAGGATCCTAAATGTGGAACAATCATTTTATAAGTCAGTTTTGAGGCATGCGAAGGATTGTTCAAAGAATCATCCTTTGGATTAATCAGTTTTATGATGACACCATCTTTGTTTTCAGCTGTATTTCCGGATTTTTTAAAGCTATACAACATATTTTCTTTAGTTGAGATATTTTCCGGAACTAAATTGGTAGTTACAACTTGGAGAACGGAAAAAGGCTCCATTCTCCAAGGTTGGTGCCCTCCACTATCTTCCCATTCTTGATAAGTAAGTAAAGGAGCAGAAGATACATCTCCTGTTTCATAGTGTATAAGTTCTTTGATGGGTGGTTTAAGTTTATCATCTGGAATTGAATAGAGGACTATTGGACTAGGTATAAACTTGTTAGTCTGCGCAATAGATCGCTCATTAACTGAAGTATTAGCATTCGAGATATTTCCACCACAGCCATTTAGAAAAAGAACAGAAGCAAAACAAATCGGCAAAACCCAAGGTTTCAAATTTACCCCCCCCTACTTCACTTGTCATTGTATAAAAAAACCATATGCATGACAATAGTAAACCTACGACAGATTTAAAGCCTATACAAGCTCTAAATGCGAAATTTAGGCAACATCTTCAGAAAACAACAATTTTTAAAAAAAACCTAGTATTCATTCGTGTTCGGTTAACCAGTTTATTACAGTGACATCCATGAAATAAAGGATAAATTATTGACATTTGCTGCTAGATAAGGAAATTGCTAAGGTGGTTTAAGGGCGCTTTAACAACAAAACCTCTAAATTCATCTTGCTCAAACACAATAATTTACCATTATATGGTTAGTAGATCACACATGAACATATTATTATATTGAGAGACAACATTCTAATAACGCATTTAGGAAGCCGCCACACATGCTGTGATTTAGAAATAACCAGAATATAGATATTTTTTTTTCATATAGATCAAAATAAAGTATTATTTTCAGGAATGCGGCTACTAGTTCCCCCGTTGTCTGAGACGCCCGGCTAGTGGAGCATGGAGTCTTACTTATACTCTCGGCTCACCTCACATTCCCACTACCAATGTATGCCATACTACGCCAAATCTGCTTTAATGAGTTATTATGGAGAACCATTAGATTCAAAAAGTGATTTATATAATCGTGATAGTGTCGATTTGTTAGCACGTTTAATATATGGTGAAGCTAGAGGAGAAATAACAAGTGCAAAAGTTGGGGTAGCCTATGTCGTTTCTAATAGGAAAGCGCACTCCCGTTTTCCAAACACGGTGAGAGATGTTATTTTGGAAGACAACGCTTTTGAAGTTATGTCAGAAGGCAATGTAAATTTTGATGATGTACTAAAACCTAGCCTTGGGAGTGCTGCATGGAAAAAATGTTTAGATATAGCTCAAAATTTATCCAATTACTCTAATCCCATGGGGGATAAACTTTTCTTTGTAGGGAAGGATTATTGGGATAAGCATACAAAGAATGAGAACGGCAAATTGTACTATGACATGGGTCCGGGAAGTGGTTGGCAGCAGGTCACCAAGAAAATATTGGTTGGTAATCTTATGTTTTTTATAATAGTTGGCTACTAAATTATTATAAAGTGCCCAAATCTGTTTTGGGCACTTTCTTTATTCAATTTATTATTCCTGGCGTGTCTGCCTACCGAAGTGCTGAAAAAGGAAACATGTATTCACTTTATTCATTGCCTTTATAATCGTATTGGACATCTATAATTTTAAATTTGTTATCAATATAATCATAAGTAAGAGTTAAATCTCCAGCATAATTTGTTATAAATAAACTTAATCCAACTCGCGCTACGATCTTTCCATAACTCACATTATACACCAGTATATTTCCATACCCCACATCATCTTTCGATGGTATTTCATCAGTATATAATTTTTCTTGAGATATATTGGTTGTGCCAATTACTTTGTCTTTTTTCTTAACTACGAAATTATAATTATCTTTGTTGTATTTATTTATCTCAAATGAAATATTTTGGCCAATATAATCTATTGGATTTTCATAGTTGCTAGCAAATATTTCATTGGGCACATTATTATCAAAAGAGTAAAGATAACCTTCTGTACCGTATGCATTAGTTCCGCCACCCAAATCATTAACAATAAATAAGTCTACATTATTGTCATGATTAAAATCACCAAGCCTCAATGTAGCTCCCTCTGAATATTCAGTAGGCAAAGGATATCTTTCGTTATCAATTAGCAAAGCGGGTTGTTTACAGGTAGAACCATCTTTTAAGTGATTATTTTCGCAAATTATTTTTACATTATTAAAGCCTATAGATAGCTCATTATTTTCAAAGATACTATGATCAGATATTTCTTCTTTTTGATGCGAAGCACTATTGTTTTTTAACGCTTGGTTATCAATAATACCTGAGCATCCAGTCATGATGATAATTAAAAGAAGTGCGGGCAATGAAAATAAACTCCTCATATAATATCTCCTTCCATCAAGAACCTCATCCACCAAATGAGAATCAGCCACTTGTTAACCAGTTCAAGTGACGACCCACCGTCAGGCAACGCCCTCCAAAGCCCCTCTCTACCGGTACAACTAACAATATTTTTCTTGGTTACAATTACCTCCCGGAAAAATACATTTACCTAATAGACGCAAATATGTGTTACATTGTTCCATAAAATTTAACTAATGATCCATCATACCAGAGCTGGATATTTGCCACTATTTGTTTTCCATATTCTAATAATATTGTGATTGCTAAAACTAAATAAAGTTAAACAATTAAATATAAAAGTTTCTTAGACAAAAAACAGCATTAAGCTACATTAATATTCATAATGATCCGGTTTACATATTCAAGACTAATCATGTCTTTAATATTTAAAATTATTTGCGGAAAATTTTTTCCAAAACAGGTTATCAAAAAGATCCTTTATTTTCTCTTTATATAAAAAGGGACTTGTTTAGCAAGTACGTTTTGGTGAAGATGAGTGCCTTAAAACGTGTACTAGCTCCTCTTGAATTGCTTGCAATACTTGCATGTTTTTTATAGTTGCTTATACCGATTGGTACGACGGAGCATGATTTGATTTTTAAGCTTTTGGCAAAACGATATCGTCCGGGTGTGACGTTGAATTGATGGGCTGCTGGAGTCTAATTGAAAAAAATAATTGAAAAGATTCTGGAATATTTTTGGTTTTTGCTCGTCCATATAGATAAATTAGAAATAAATCACAAATTATGAAATGTTTGTCGAATAATATGGATGTATTAAACTATAATGCTCCGAGGCATGTGATGTGTTATGTCTAGCCCAGTTGCCGCCAGTGTTCATGTAACCTACCCGTTTTTTTTGGGTTGTTTTTGTTTTTTTGGGCGAAGGAGGTGATGATGGAATGCAAGATCTGTTTACCTATGCCTCTCTTAGTACTTTGGCTGGTGCGGTGACTGCGACTGTTTTGATTGTTGACTTCATCAAGAGACTCGGCTTTTTGAAGCATTTTTCTACCCGTTGTCTTGTAGTGGTGGTCGCTGAGGGGATTATCTTTTTGGTTGATACCGCAACGGGGAGCTTTAAAATGAGGAATCTTCCACTTTGCATCCTTAACGGCTTACTAGTGGCGGCTTCCGCCATGGGGAGTTGGCAGGTGATCCATAACCGATTATTTAGCGATTCTGAAAAAACGAGGGGAGGCTGAGTGCTGTTGAAGAGGAGATTAAAGTTTCATGAACTGGTTGCCAGGGCTAAAAATGGCGATAAGGAAGCTTTTATTCAACTGGTTGGTCAGCTAAATCCGGCGATTAAAAAATATAGCCGTTGGTCAAATCATTATAATGAATGCTATTCGGATTTGATTTTTTGGTTAATGAACGCGATTCATAAGTATCCGGCTTGATTTTAGAAAAGGATAAAAATCAAATCTAAAAAAAAGAAATTTTTTGGGACAAGGGGGTATCAAAAAGGCCTCCTTTTTTCTCTTTATATAGTAAGAGGGTAATTTCAATTTTAGGAAAGGGGGTGTGAAGATGCACTATGCTTGACGATGTTTTACTACCGTCTGGTTCCCGCGATTATGTCTTTGATCCGAAGGAAGCCCGGGCGATTGCTTGGTTCTTAACCGGCCTGCGTCGCGAAGCGATCAGATTGGCAAAAAAATACCGGCAGTTGGATGAGTGCGAGCTTTTGATCTTGAATGGTCCGGTGGATCAGAACGCTTATTCCGATGAATTGAGTTTGATTGATACGATCTTTGCCGCTGAAGATGTTTCCATTAGCGCGGAGGAAGCGGTTTTTATCCAGGAAGCCCTCTCGTTGTTAACGCCACAAGAACAAATAGTGGTAAAAGCAACAATCCTGGATGGATTTACCGAACGGGAGACGGCAAGGGGACTGGGAGTGTCACAGCCTGTCGTCCATCGCATAAAAAATCGCGCGTTAAACAAGTTGCATCATTTTATCCTGGACGAGCCCACCGCCAAGTAGAGACTCATCCAGGACGGACAATTATCCCGTACCCGAAGGCAGGGAGTTAAAGTACAATCTTGTATTGCTTTACTCAACAGGAGTTGTGAAGAATTTTGGTCTAACCTAACAAGTCACAGTTAAAAAAACTTAGGAAACAATGTCGAAAAAAGTAGCCGTTAAAGAGGTCCCTTAACCATTGGCAAGTGACAGAACGTAAACCCCATTTGAATTTGCATAAGAAAGGATGAAAAAAATGAGTTATGATCCAGGAGAATGTGTAGGAAGTACCTATAACCATAATTATTCATCATGTCATTTCACCACGGACAGTATGGCCGGACACATTAATTCAGCTGCACATAATAAAGGCATTAATCCAGCAACACTAGCGACTATAGCTTCTCTTGAAACCCTATCCGGATCTGGAGCCGGTGGAATAAACGTAGGATGTGACCCCTGCGATACCAGCGGAGCTGGCGTTTGTCAAATCGGCAAAGCCATGTTCGATAAATGGAATGCTTGGTGTGACAATAAATACACCTGGTGTTCCTCAATTTGCGGAAGTAACTATTATAACAATCTAGCCATCTGTGCTGCGTTTCTGAGCGCCGCGTTCAAAAAACTAAAAAGCCTTGGAAATACCAACCAAATTCAAATGATGGCTATGGCAGCGACAGCCTGGAACGGCAACTATTGTGGACATTCCAGCAATGCTTTCTACCCTTGGTCAGGCCAGACGGGTTATTATCTCCCTAAATCTGATCAGCTTACGCAATACGGGGCGTCCGCGGGAGCTCTGTTTAACGGATCCGGACACGTAGGAAAAGGAGTTCTCGACACAAGCATTAGCCTATAATAGATTCACCAATCAAAGGAGCACTGTTAAAACTAACCTGTTCTCTATGCCCGGCAGATTTGCAATATTTTTGGTGACCTATCTAATGGAATTGTTATTGCGAATTAGCCACCGGCATAGTTTTACAAGGTGCAAGGAAATTTAGGGGAGTCCTACAAGGGAAAGCCTAAAAACCAATTTTGAATAGGTGGGAGTATCCACAATTTTGTGTAAATGGCTTCTTTCCGTTAAAAATGGTTACACTATAAATGGCTCTTACCCATCAGGAGGGTACGGCTCTGCTGGAGAGCAACCGGAGCGCCTGGTGGGGTTCTGCCGGGGATAACGGGGTGCTTTTTAGTACCCCCTTATCCTTTACAAGTCCATAAGCTATCCTTGAGGAGAACAAAAGCGTTAAACTCTTGGGGCGAAGCCCCAACAAATGCACTAAATGGCCAATTCCGCTTTAAGTCTATCGGCAAAGTAAATCCCAATCTGAGAAGCGCATTCCTTCCAGTTTCTTATAGGCACAGTCCATTTCTTAGCTGCTTCAACGGTGGCTAAATAGATTATTTTCCTAAGTGCATCATCAGTTGGGTATGCTGTTTTAGTCTTAGTAACTTTCCGCAACTGCCGATGATACCCTTCAATAATATTTGTTGTATAGATTATCTTACGCATGGCATAAGGATACTTGAAATAGGCGGTTAATTCAACCCAGTTATTCTCCCAGGATCGAATGGTTATGGGATGCTTTTTATCCCACTTTTCTTTAAATATCTCAAAGGCCAATTCTGCTTCTTCTATGGTTAATGCCTGGTACACTTGCTTAAGATCAGCTATTAACTCTTTCCGGTCTTTGTAAGAGACATATTTTAAAGAGTTACGGATTTGGTGAATAATGCAAAGCTGTATTTCCGTTTGGGGGAATACACTGTTTATAGCCTCGGAAAACCCGGAAAGCCCGTCTTTACAGGCAATCAGGATATCCTCTACACCCCTATTTTTAAGGTCATTGCATACCCCAAGCCAGAAACTAGCACTTTCACTTTCCCCAATCCAGATGCCTAATATGTCCTCCTGGCCGTCCATATTGATGCCCAGTACGCTATAGGCAGCCTTGTTTATGATCCGGTTTTCCTGACGTACTTTAAAGTGTACGGCATTTAGAAAAGTAATCGGATAAACCCGGTCTAATGGTCTTGATTGCCACTCGGAAACCATGGGCATGATCTTATCGGTTATTTTGCTTACCATAGTTGGGGATACATCGATACCGTAAATATCTAGCATATGGGCCTCGATATCCCGGGTAGACATTCCTTTGGCGTACATAGCTATAATCTGGTCTTCCAACTGGTTTGAAGTTGTTTCGTATTTCTTGATGATTTGGGGTTCGAATTCTGCATTACGATCTCTTGGTATTTTAAGCTCTGTTTTACCTAATCTGGTTTGGATAGTTTTTTGGCTATAGCCGTTACGACTGTTGCCGGAGTTATTTCCCTCTACGCTATGTTTTTTATAACCCAAGTGGTGATCCATTTCAGCTTCAAATATTTGCTGTAACGTTAGGCTTTCTCTTTTGTTTTATTGTACCCCATTTAAAAACTGCAAATTTTTTGCAAAAGTCCATCCGAACGAGGTAGAGTATGAAGCCTTACTGGACTACCACTTACTCATTTCACATTTTCGCCACCTATATATGCCATACTACGCCAAATCTGAATAGCTTCCTTTGTATCGCCACTCCAATTAAAACAATACCATGTAAAGTCGTTAACTTTCCAGTAAATTTCTGTCAGTGGATGATTGGCGCCAGTGTAAATAAAACTCAATTTCCCAGGAAGAGCTAAAAGGCCTTGATCGTTTTTACCTAAGGCATTGACGATTTGATGTGCATAATCAACAGTGCTGCCAGAACCATTACCCGGGGATGCCGTTACGAAAAAACTCCATTTATCAGTTTTCCAAGTGATTGCGTTACTACCAATAACATTGGGATAACCATCGGCTAGAAATTCCTTGCCTTTTATACCGTTTGGAAGATTGATGGAGCTAATTCCTATATTTTCACTCTCGAACTGTTTTTCAAGTGGTGATTCATCAGGCTGCCTGACGTTACCAGAAAGTGTTCCAGCTTCGTAAGCCACTCCCTTTCTTGGTGGTAAGTCTTTGCCGATTTCTATAGTAAAATTATTCTTCTCTGTTTTGAGATTGAGGGACCATTTCATATCTTTAACATTAGGGGAAGGAAAATAAGTAGGTAAAAAAATAGGAAAATTGCTAGTTTTTAATAACTTTTCAGAAATAGGTTGAAATGGCGCGGCTAATTTGGAAGGTGAGGTAAGACTCAGCTTTTCTGGCCATTTTTTTGATTGTATAGCCTGGCTCAGTATTTCATCTTGCGCTTGTGCCGGGCTATTTTTTGTCTGGTCAATGCTACTTGTTTTTGGATCACTTGAACAACCAGAAGCGCCAATTACTACCGAAAGGACTAATGGAATAATTAATTTCCCTTTGTTCAATTTACCCATGGGCAATAAGAGACCTCCTTTTGATTTTCTCTCTAACATTAGATGTATACAAAGATATTTCCCGTCATATGTTAAAATCCATTTTAAAGCGTGCCAAGTAAAAAAATACCTGGCCTTTTTGGAAACCATTTCCCCATTAGATCAAAAACCTTATCCACCAAATGAGAATTAGCCACTAAATAACCAGTTTAGGTGTGAGGCCCACCGCCAGGCAGCGCCCTCAAAATCCCCTCTCTGCCAGCACAGCTGAGTTGGCAACTCAATATTTACATATATAACTTGACCAAGTATTCATAACAATATTTTTCTTGGCTACAATTACCTCCCAGAAAAACACATTTAAAAATAGACGCAAATATGTATTACATTGTTCCATAAAATTTGGCTAATGGTACATTTTACACAGAGCCGGACGTTTACCCCTATCTTTTTCCATGTTCTTTGATAAGCAATATTTAGTATCTGATTACCCTTATGGGACAAGGGGCGAGAACGGCATTAGCCTTGATGAGTTACTCCAAATTGCTAACTCTATATATGCAAATATTGATGATACTGTAACTAACTCTGTACATAGTGAAAAAATATTAATAATACTGTGATTGCTAATATACCGATTGGTACGACTGAGCGTGATTTGATTTTCGAGCTTTTGGTAAAACGATATCGTCCGGGTGGGACGATTGAGTTGATGGGCTACTGGAGTCTAATTGAAAAAAATAATTGAAAAGATTCTGGAACATTTTTGGTTTTTGCCCGTCTATATAGATAAACTATCAAGATATGACAAATTATGAAATGTTTGTCGAAGAATATGAATGTATTAAAACTATAAAGCTCCAAGGCATGTGATGTGATGCGTCTAGCCCAGTTGCCGCCAGTGTTTATGTGACCTGCTTGTTTTTTTGGGTGGGTTTTTTTGTTTTTTGGGCGAAGGAGGTGATGATGGAATGCAAGATCTGTTTACCTATGCCTCCCTTAGTACTTTGGCTGGTGCGGTGACTGCGACTGTTTTGGTTGTTGACTTCATCAAGAGACTCGGCTTTTTGAAGCATTTTTCTACCCGTTGTCTTGTAGTGGTGGTCGCTGAGGGGATTATCTTTTTGGTTGATATCGCAACGGGGAGCTTTAAAATGAGGAATGTTCCACTTTGCATCCTTAACGGCTTACTAGTGGCGGCTTCCGCCATGGGGAGTTGGCAGGTGATCCATAACCGATTATTCGGCGATTCTGGAAAAACGAGGGGAGGCTGAGTGCTGTTGAAGAGGAGATTAAAGTTTCATGAACTGGTTGCCAGGGCTAAAAATGGCGATAAGGAAGCTTTTATTCAACTGGTTGGTCAGCTAAATCCGGCGATTAAAAAATATAGCCGTTGGTCAAATCATTATAATGAATGCTATTCGGATTTGATTTTTTGGTTAATGAACGCGATTCATAAGTATCCGGCTTGATTTTAGAAAAGGATAAAAATCAAATCTAAAAAAAAGAAATTTTTTGGGACAAGGGGGTATCAAAAAGGCCTCCTTTTTTCTCTTTATATAGTAAGAGGGTAATTCTAATTTTAGGAAAGGGGGTGTGAAGATGCACTATGCTTGAAGATTTTTTCCTACCGTCTGGTTCTCGCGATTATGTCTTTGATCCGAAGGAAGCCCGGGCGATTGCTTGGTTCTTAACTGGCCTGCGTCGCGAAGCGATCAGGTTGGCTAAAAAGTACCGGCAGTTGGATGAGCGCGAACTTTTGATCTTGAATGGTCCGGTGGATCAGGGCGCTGATTCTGACGAATTAAGCTTAATTGATACTATTTTTGCTGCCAAGGATGTTCCCGTTAGAGCGGAGGACGCGGTTTTTATCCAGGAAGCCCTCTCGTTGTTAACGCCACAAGAACAAATGGTGGTTAAAGCAACGATCCTGGATGGATTTACTGAACGGGAGACGGCTAGGGAACTGGGAGTGTCACAACCTGTAGTCCATCGCATAAAAAATCGCGCGTTGAACAAATTACAACATTTTATCCTGGACGAGCCCACCGCCAAGTAGAGACTCATCCAGGACGGACAATTATCCCGTACCCGAAGGCAGGGGAGGATACCTTATTTTATTCCCTCCTGGCTTTGGATGCAAGGGGAAAAATTAAATATTTTATCAGGAGGGATTCTGATGGCAGGAGCATGTTTACCTGACAAAAGTGGTTTGAGTGAATTTAATGGGCTGGATAGCGTGGATTTGCTTGCTCGTTTGATCTACTCTGAAGCCGAGGGTGAATCGTTAACAGGAAAAAGAGGCGTTTACTGGGTTGTTGTAAACCGAAAGGCAAAGAACTCCAGTGAGTTTGGCGGAAATACTGTGGCTGGCGTCGTATTAAAAGATGGGGCATTTGTTGGTATGACTACAAGCAAAGCACGTTGCCCTAACACCAATAGCGGTGAATGGAGTGATTCTCTGAGTGTAGCTAAAAACGGGGGAACTAACCCGATCCGTAAATGTCTATGGTTTAATACCAACGACCTATATAACAAGCGTGTAATAAAAAAAGCAGACGGCTATTACTATTATACTTTTGATGGTGGTAGAACCTATAAAAAAGTGACCGATAGAGAAGTTATCGGTAATCATACTTTCTTCCTGCTTGAAGGGTATTAAAGTAAATAAGGCTTGTCCCTAAACTTACTTAGGGATAAGCCTTATTTACTTTAATTTTAAAAAAAAATGCCCCCAGGCTACCGGTGAATACCACAAGTAGTGCTTCTCGAACTCGTTCTTAATTCTAAAACAACGCCTACACTAGGGAGTATAATCCCTTTTTAATCTTCAATTACATCTGGATAGTTCATTTTGTCCATATCTTTAACCGTAATATTCCTTGCTTTAAGATCTGGACCATATTCAATTATCACTATTACAACATACCAAGTCGTAGCAACACTTCCTGGTACGAGTGCATAGATTTGGTTGTTTTTTAATTGATATTTTACAACCCCTCCAAAACCAACATATTCATTCCAAACCCCAGCATCTAATTCATTATAGGTCTTTTCTATTTTTTTATCATCCCACTCTATTGTCACATTTACTTTTCCGTTATTTTTCGTGATTTTGGAATCCACTTTTTTCTCTATGATATCAAGGGGATTCTCAACATCGAGTATAATCTCAGTTAGATTATCTTTATCTAAAACATGAATTTCCTCTAAATGAGCTCCTGTCCCATATCCTGTTGTTAAGGTGATAACAATCTCCTTTTCGCCATCGGTATTTACATCCGCAATGTTAACGGTTGGGTAGAACGTTGGGTTTATCACATTAGTCCAAGGAAAGGTTTTGCTTTTATCCTTAGTCCGGACGGTAATTTCTTTGAACATACCGTCGCCTGCTTGTTTATTTGCAAACAATGCAACGTCATCTATTTTAGCAAGTTCCATTTTGTTCTCCTCACCTTTAATGGCGTCTGTCAGCTTATTATCCGAGTTATAAATGATTGTTTTTGTTGCAGCGTCCCACTCTACATTGATATTCAATGCTTCGCCAACAAATCTAAAAGGAACATAGGTCGAGCTATTAATAATTCTAGCCGGGTTGCTCAGTGTTAGTTTGGAATCTCCTTTATAAGCTATATCCTTACCAATTGTAAGCTTGAGAGTTTCTTTTGTTGTGGTATCTGCCACGGATACTGTTTTTGTTTTATTGTCCCAATCCACTTTTATATTTGGCAGCAAGGAAACAGTTCGTATAGGGACAAATGCAGTTTGATTGATAATTTTAGGCTCCTGATCTTTGACTTCAACTCCATTAATATTCAAACTAACCTTTTGTGTACTTGCCATAACCATACTACTGATTGAAAAAGTCATAAAAAAAACAAAGCAGATAGTCAAACAGATTTTCCTTTTCACTATTTGTACTCTCCTCATTCAATTTTATTCTTTTTTTGCGTTTGGTAGATATTTTGTACCAAATACTTTTTTAGGTGTACTTTTCTGATTTTTTCTGCCAGCATTCACTTATCATCAACATTTTCTGCATAAATGTGTTCCTTTGCTTTGGGCAAGAGACTAGCTAGGTGTTAAACCTTTTTTAAATTCCCTAAAAAACATGGCTATAGTATTCATAACAATATTTTTCTTTGACTACAATTACCTCCCCAAAAAACACATTTAAAAATAGACGCAAATATGTATTACATTGTTCCATAAAATTTAACTAATGCTTCATTCTACCAGAGCCGGATATTTCCCCTATTTGTTTTCCATGTTCTTTGATTAATAATATTTGGTATATAATTACCCTTTATGGGACAAGGGGGTATCAAAAAGGCCTCCTTTTTTCTCTTTATATAGTAAGAAGGGAATTTCAATTTCAGGAAAGGGGGTGTAAAGATGCACTATGCTTGACGATGTTTTACTACCGTCTGGTTCCCGGGTTTATGATATCCTGATGTCTACGAAAATGCTGGGTAACCTTAAAACAAGATCACCCAGCATCGTTGAAAATGTACGAATCTTTTTTCCGGTAGTTATGACCTTTTTACAAAGCAGCGACAACATCTTTGCGCCGGTATATGCTCAATACCAATCCCAATATCACCAACTGGACAATCAGTTGAGAACCGCCGTAGCTAACCAGCGGCAGGCTGAATCCGGTCAGGGGAGCCAACCCCAGTGTCATTAGGATATTCCAATAAAACTGAATCATAAGCATACCCACCAGGCCACTGACCAGTAACCGGCCATAACGATCTCTCACCAGCCTGGCAACCCGCAAGATTCTAATGAATAAAGCAGTTGCCAAAACCACCACAGCCAAACCGGCTATCCATCCAAAACTATATACAATACTGGTAAAAATTAAATCAGTATGCAGACTGGGCAGGGTTCCTGCGGGCAAGTCAAAACCCCGCCCCCAAAATCCGGCTGACCGGATAGCTTCAATTGATTGCATAACCATATACCCAATACCCTGGGGATCCTGACGGGGGTTTAAAAATGCCAAAAAGCGCGCCATACGATAAGGAGATGTTACCACACTAAAGATGGTCAGGGTCAAGAGAAACAAAATAATTAAGCCAATGTCTTTTATTTTGGCCCCGGACACTCGCATGATGATTAAGAAAACCAGTGCATACAAAAAGGCCGCTGTTATGGAGGGACTCATCAAAGCCAGTATAACCGGAATCATCAGCATCGTAAAAGCTTTTAACAAGTAGTTTGGCTGATGCCAATCCCAATCCGCAAAAATACCGGCAATAGCAATGGCCAGGAAAAAAGGAGCGGCTTCAACAAAATCAATGCTGATAAAACCAAGATGCAGATAAGGTTTACCCATATAAAGCGGCCCCTGCCAGAGTATATAAAGCCAAACTAGTAACGTCCCTATATATAAATACCAGGACAGGGACTTAAGATTTTGGTAATTAAAAAAGTTCACACCCACCGCTATCAGCACACCGGCCAGCGTAAAAATAATGCTCCTTATAAACAGCGAAGATGCTTCTGCCATGAGCAAGCCGTTGACTTCCAGAGAATACAGGGTAAAAAGCCCGAGACCAAGAAAAAAAACGACTAATGCAACTATACTCCACTCAGTGCGCGGCTTGTGAATATGATGCAAATTCCTCCCAAGTTCCCGGGCATCGCCCATGTGATTAAGTGTCTGTATAACAGCATCTTCTCTGGGGGTACCCGCCTGCTCATATTCTTCAACCAGTTCACTAATATGACTTAACAATTCCATTCTTATCTGGGCATGCATGTCCCGCCATTTAATCTGCGAACATACAGTATCAAGGTAGGTTTGGATATTTTCATTGTGCTCCAAGTCCATATACAGCCCCCTCCCCTAAAATCTTATCTACTGTGGAGCGGAAAACAGCCCACTCGGTCTTTTTTTCCTTGAGCTGCAGCTTGCCCGTATCCGTAATACGATAGTATTTTCTGCGGCGGGTTCCTTCGGCTTCCGTCCAATAGGATTCCACCAGTCCTTTTGATTCAAGAGAATGCAAGATTGGATATAAGGTCCCTTCTTTAAAAGCAAAAACGCCACCGGAGTGCTTTTCAATTTCCTTGATAATTTCATAGCCGTACATATGCTTACGTTCAAGCAATGAAAGAATCAAAATAACGGTACTCCCTTTTAGCAATTCCTTATTAACCTTCATAACCTCTCTCCCAACGGTTAGTTTTGCTACGGCCAATTAAACAGGATTAGCCGTAGCATAGCAACACAATGCATCGTGTATCTATGTATAAATTTATTACTATATTATCATTTTGTCAAGCCAAATTTAGGCAAAAGCACAGGGAAGCGCGGGGACAATTCTCCTGCTTCCCGCACTTCCCAATTGATATTTATAGATACATTGTATATACTACCAGTAAGAGGTGATGCAAATGTACGGCACAATTCAAAAATGGGGGAATAGCCAGGCGATAAGACTCCCTAAGGCTATACTTGAAATGGCTAAACTAAATGAAAATGATAAGGTGGAAATAAAAGTTCAAGACGGCAACTTAATAATTTCTCCTGTGAAAAAACACAAAACCTTACAAGAAAGAATTGCTGAATATAACGGTGATTATAAGTGTAGTGAATGGGATACTGGAAAGCCAGTAGTAAAGAGGCGTTTTAATGGAATATATACCAGAGCAAGGTGATATTGTATTTTTGGAATTTGACCCCCAAGCAGGGCATGAACAAAAAGGTAAAAGACCTGCGCTGGTTGTTAGTAATAACACCTATAATAAATTTACTAAATTAGCTATGGTATGTCCGATTACTAACACCAATAGAAATTTTCCGCTGCATATAGAACTGGATGAAAGGACTAAAACAACAGGTATTATTATGTGTGAACAGGTTAAAGCTTTAGATATATACGCAAGAGACGTATCCTTTAATGAAAAAGCGCCAAGAGATATTGTAGAAGAAGTGGTAGATATTTTAATAGGATTTGTGGAAATTGAGCATGAGAAATAGCAAGGAAGCGCAGGGGACGGTTCTTAAAGGGTTCAATTGGAAGTTTTGCGGGAGAAAAAAAGCTCAATGTCAGGTAACCCTGATTTGAGCCTTAATCATTGATAACGTGTAATAACTACCGCGCAAAAGTGGATAAAGAAAAGGTTTTCCTATGCTTCCCACTTAAATTGGCCTTATAATAATGTCTTTGCCACTGAGCATAATAACAAACCGTTTGGTACAATAAATCCACCGGTATTTAACCAACGACAAACCACTAATGGCAAACCGCTAATGACCAAATTGGAACAACTAACCTGCCCCCTAGTCCCTGTGTAAATTAATGGGCTTACAGCACGTTTCAGCGCTTAAGTTAAACTTTGGTGTAGCAAAAACCATTTTTTCTCGAGCATGTTTTATTTTCTGAAGACTCTCCAGACCATGCAATAATTCAACTTTCACTTCCTCGCCGGCTTGGTACTCCGCAACACCAATAGGCGCAATAAACAGGGCATCGGCCTTAGCCAAAATATGCGGAAGGCCATTGGCATATCCCACAGGCGAAGCCATATACCCATCGTTTTGTTTTGTCAAATAAAGCCAAGTATAAACTTCAATATGCGGATTCTTTTGAAGCGGCTTTTCCAACTTGACATTGATTGTGGGGCGCACGGGAGCAAAAAGGCCGTAATAATGATGCACCAGCCCCAAAACGCACCAATCCATAGCAAGAAACGCAGCAATGATCGGTCCTGGTATATTGATCACCGGTTTTTCATCATTTTCGGGACCATATTCAATCTTTTCACCTATCGTGAGTGTGTTTAATAAATACCTGGGCCTCATATCACTGACGTGAAGTTCTTTACATTTCCCATATATTTTAGTGACCACCCCGCCATACCCCACCACAGTTACTACGTCTTGGGGTTTGATAAAATCAAAATTACCTTTTTTGTAAGTAGAAATAGATTTTTCTTGGTTCAGATAATTGTTAATTAAGGGTTGAGAAAGAGCATTAAGTGCAGCAAGGCACAGCGACCTCATTTGAATTTCTTTGCGCTTTAAAAGATATTCCACAAACTCAAACAAGCTTTTGCCAATGTACTGCTGCAGTCGAATAAACTGCTCCATATCATCAACAGGTCCATAAACTGAATGATCAGCGGTAAAATTAAACGCTAGTCCCACTTGGTTTCCTTCGGCAACAATGTAGTTCCATTTATTCCTATAGCCAATTTTCCTAAGTTTAACGGCATCTTTGTTTGCACAACTATAACCCTTTAGCACTTGCCCATAAGCTTTTTCTAAATCAACATTTGAATTTATCATTGGTATACATCTCCGTCAAAACTATTAAAAGAATGAATTGTATTCCTCATCGCTGAGGTCATAGTTATAAAAAGTTTTAAAAAACTCCTTTGTTTCTTTCTTTAAATCTATATCTTTTGTGTGTTCCGGATAAAGTATAGTTGCCAGCCACATAAAGCCCAAAGGGGCTTCGGGGGAAGGCCTATCCCACCAAAAAGCGCCGATGGGAACTTGGTGCACCCGGCCGTTTTTAATTGCATCTAAATCGCTTAACCTTGTATCCTTTTTAAGTTCTCCTACGGCATTGCCGCCCTTTTGTAAAATAATAACGTCCGGATCCCAGGTCATAATCTGTTCGATGCTAACCTCTCTGCTCTCGCTGATATCGGCAGCAACATTAACACCTCCCGCCACGGCAATAAGGCTATCCCCCCACACATTTTTACCTGAAACCGATTTCAGGCCTTTGCTGGCGTAAAGAACACGCATTTTTTTATCTTCCGGCACTTTGGCAAGCATTTTATTTATATAAGCTATCTTATCATCCCAGTAATTAACTAATTCCTTGGCCTTTTTCTCGTTTCCTAACAGCGTCCCCATCTGCAAAAATTCGTTTTTGAGGGTATCAATATCAGCCCAGCCGATAAGCATTGTAAATGTCGGAAAACCCGCTTCTTCGATGGCTTGATTACCCTTTTTCGATGAAATACCAACTAGAACTATATCCGGATCGGCTTTAATTATTTCCTCAATATTAACATCATCAAATGTCCCTGGGTTGACGATGTCTTTATACCTGGGGAACATTTTGAGCAACTGGGGAAAATTATTCATTGGTGCCTGAGCGACAATCTTATCACCCGCACCCAAAATCGTCACCTCTTGGGCGGTTCCTCCTTGACAGGTAATAGCGATCCTGTCTATTTTCTCCGGCACAGTTACCGTTCTACCGTTGGCACCCACCACCTGTTTAGCAGCTGCAGCCTTATTGGTTCCCGCTGTGGAGCCGGGCTCTTGCCCCGCTTTATTATCGTTTTTTACCTGACCGCAACCCACAACCCCTAATAAAAACGCAACCAATAACAAAACTACAACATTTTTTTTAATATTAATCATCTTAACTCCCCCTGCATTGTTTTTCATAACCATTGACAACCAATTATTTTTATACACCCGGCATGGATGCGGTAAGTCCTATGTCACTAATCCTTGTCGGTCAATCTGAGCTTTGGGAGAGGTTGCAACTGCAGTCCTATGCTGCCATCAAGCAAAGAATCGACCTTCAGTGTAAATTGCCATACCTAGATCGCGCCCAAGTCGGTGAATAAAGCCTAAGTTTTCCATATCTCCCCATACTTCATCAAGTATTAAGCAAACAGCAATGTGAATGGATCGCTTACTGTAGTTACAATGTATATTTGTTTTCCGTTAATGGTTTTATGTAATAAAACCTTAAAATCCCTACCATGATACTGATACTCTATAACCTTGCCGTATATTTCCAGCGATATATAGCAGGACTAGCATTAATTTTGGGAGTGGCCAATTTACTCTTGACAATCTATTGTCAGTTAATTCATAATATACATAATAAAGAACGGTGTACACCATGGTGAACATTAACATTGTTTAAGAAATTTTGAGGGGGTAATATGTATTTTCGGATTTTGGGTTAGTCGCCTTTGGTAAGTTGGATTACCGGAAAATATCAAATGCAACAAAAGCATGACCAGTATAAACGGGATGCTGAGAAGTTATCGGACACCCGACATCGCTACAATGAGTTGATATGGGTAACCAAGGAGGATAATTCGATGAAAACGCCAGTAAAATTGAACGTCAATCGTCAGAGCCACGAACTTTTTATTCCTGAAAACAAGACTTTGCTGGAAGTACTGCGTGAAGATCTTGGCCTCATGGGCACCAAACACGGTTGTGAATTGGGAGAGTGCGGGGCTTGTACCGTTCTGATCAATGGCGAACCACACCTTGCCTGCCTGACTATGCCTTTAGAAGTGGAAGGTAAAGAAATTTTAACGGTAGAAGGAATGGGCACCTTGAGCAAACCCCATCCTTTGCAGACAGCTTTCGTTGAAATGGGAGCTATACAGTGTGGTTACTGTACTTCCGGCATGCTCCTTACTTCTAAAGCTCTGCTCGACCAAAAGCCTCTGCCTTCACGTGCAGAGATTAAAGATGCTTTATCAGGTAACATCTGCCGCTGCACCGGTTTCCGAAAGATTTACGACGCGGTGGAACTGGCTGCTAAAAGAATGTGTGACCAAGCGTCGGCCGACCGGGCGCCTACATTAAAGGGGGGAACAAGCAATGAATGAGTCCTTCAATTTGATCGGTAAATCTTTGCCCAAGGTTGACGGTCTAAGCAAAGCTACCGGGAAAGCCCAATATACCTCAGACATTTCTTTTCCCGGCATGCTCTATTGTAAGCTGTTGCGCAGTCCCTTCGGTCACGCGAAAATTATCGGCATTGATTATGATGAGGTGTTGTCGCAACCAGGTGTAATAGATATTATGCTGGGAGGAGAGCTGACGATTCCTTTCGGCATTCTGCCCGTCAGTGAGGACGAACACGCTTTGGCGATTGGCAAGGTGCGCTATGTAGGAGATCCTGTGGCCGCAGTAGTTGCTGTCGATGAGGCCACTGCCGAGGCCGCATTAGCCCTTTTTAAGGTGGAATACGAACCCCTGCCTGCTTTTTTGACTGTGGAAGATGCTTTGCTGCCTGCCGCGGAACCTATCCACACTTATACCGGAAAGGGTAATATTCACAGGGAAATAGCTCTGGAATTCGGAGATGTGGAAACCGGTTTCAACGAGGCCGACCACATCAGGGAAGACCTATTTTTCTACAGCGGCAGCACCCATATGTGTCTGGAGGAACATGCGTCAGTGGCGGTGCCGGAAAACTATGGACACCTAACTCTATATACAAGTTCCCAGACTCCCCATTATTTGCATCGGGCTTTAGCGAAGGTTTTGGGTAAGCCCGCGGCTCATGTTCGGGTTGTAAGCCCCTTTATAGGAGGAGGGTTCGGTGGAAAAAGTGAACCTTTTAGCCATGAAATGGTAGCCTCATATCTAGCCTTAAAAACCGGCTGTCCGGTAAAGATAACCTTGACCAGGGAAGAGGTTTTTTATACCCATAGAGGGCGCCATGCCACCTTGATGGCTGTCAAAACCGGAGTTAAACGGGATGGAACAATCACTGCCATGCAGTTTACCAACTTTTTAGACGGCGGCGCCCATGGCAGCTTTGGGGTGGCATCTTCCTATTACACAGGTAACTTGCAAACAACCACCTATAAAATCCCCAACTATAAAACAGATATAGTGCGGTGTTTCACCAATAAACCGGCGGCCGGCCCCAAGCGCGGGCATGCTGCGCCCCAAGGCCGGTTTGCCATAGAATTGCAACTGGATAAACTCGCCGAGGACATTGGAATCAGTCCTGTAGAAATTCGAAAAATCAACGCTATTGAGCCCAATTCCCTTACTGTAAATTACTTGCGGGTAACCAGCTGCGGACTGTTGGAATGTATAGAACGGGTAGACCGGGCATCCGATTTTACAGCTAAGCACTCAGCCCTGCCTTACGGCAAAGGCGTTGGTTTTGCTGTAGGCGCCTACATGTGCGGAGCAGGACTGCCCATCTATTTTAATCCCTTGGACCATTCCCAGGTTATATTGAAGATTGACCGGGGCGGCGGAGTAACTCTTTATTCTGGTTCTACTGATATCGGGCAGGGCTCTCTCACTGTTCATGCTCTCCTGGTGGCAGAGATTTTGGGCCTTCAAATGGAAGATATTTATTTGGTTGCAGCCGACACAGCCCTCACTCCTGTCGACATGGGGAGTTATTCCAGTAGGGTTACTTTTATGTCCGGCAACGCTGCAATTCAGGCAGCCCGGCAATTGCGTGATACAATTGCCCAGGCTGTTGCTGAAAAACTTCAGGTAGACAGTCAAAGCTTAGTCTTTAAGGAAGGCAAAGTGATGGAAAGGAATAATCCTGATAAGCAAATACCTTTCAGTACGGCCTGTGCTCTGGCCGAGGCCCGCTCGGGGCTTCTTGTAGGCAGGGGGGGGTACAAACCACCCGATCTGGCCGGTCCTTACCGCGGTTCGGGCGTTGGCCCTTCACCTGCTTACAGCTATTCCGCCGCCGTAGTTGAAGTTACTTGTGACCCCGTAACAGGATTGGTTAAGGTGGAAAAGGTTTGGGTGGCTCATGATATTGGTATAGCCCTCAACCCGCTTAACGTGATTGGACAGATTGAAGGCAATGTGTATATGGGTCTCGGGGATGCCTTAATGGAGGAGCAGACAATGCGCCGTCATCTTCTAAAAGCTCCGTCAATGCTGGACTACAAGACTTTTACCACTCTGGATATGCCCCCCGTGGAAAGCATTTTAGTAGAAACTGCTGAAGCCGAAGGACCTTTTGGAGCTAAAGAAGCGGGTCAGGGACCCTTGCTCCCCGTTGTTCCTGCCCTGGTAAACGCTGTTTATAACGCAGTCGGCGTCCGTATTGATGAGGTACCCGTTACTCCTGAAAAAATACTCAAAGCACTGGACGATAAAGCCAAAGGCGGCTCCGGCCGCTATGGTAGAAAAATGGTACCGCAATATAAATTTCCCAAACCGCAACGGGTGCCCAGACCCTGGGATGATCAGCCAAAAGACTGACCGGCAGTCAATGCCGGTTTCTCATTTTATGAATAATGGAGGCGGTATTCATGCTAAGGTTGCCTGAATTTAATATGATTACCCCAAATACGCTGACCGAAGCACTGGATTGTCTGATTGAGCCCAATACTACCGTTGTGGCCGGCGGTACCGACCTTTATCCCAACTTAAAACGCCGTCAGATAAAATTTCGCAACCTGATATCACTTTCGCGCTTGCGCGAACTGCGCGAGATATCCGGTGATGAAAAAAAAGGACTGGTTATTGGAGCCACCGTATCCCTGACAGAGGTTGCCGGCAACCCCGTGCTCAAGAGCTACTACCCGGCCTTGGCACATGCCGCGCATTTGGTTTCCACTCCCCAGCTGCGCAATGCCGGTACTCTTGGCGGCAACGTCTGCTTAAACACCCGCTGTATGTACTTTAATCAAAACGAGCTCTGGCGCCGGAGCCTGGGGTATTGCCTGAAAGCCTTCGGCTCCGTCTGTCAGGCGGCGCCAAAGAGCCGTCGTTGCTTTGCCGTTTCGTCGGCAGACACCGTTCCGGTACTGGTTGCTCTGGCTGCTCGTTTGCGTCTGCGCAGCTCTACCGGAGAGAGGGAAATCCTAATTGAAGATTTTTACGGGAAAGACGGTATCAACTACTTAACTAAAAAGCCCGACGAAATCCTCACTGCCATTCTGCTGCCCCCGGCAGGAGGTCTGCAGATGAATTATATTAAGCTGCGCTCCCGCAATGCTTTCGACTTTCCCGTTGTCGGTGTAGCCGTGGCTTTGGAAAAAAACGATGCCAATAAGGTGGTCAGGGCCAGAGTAGTGCTGGGCGCGGTAGAATCCAGGCCTTTGCTAATAAAGGAAGCGGAGGTTATGATGGGTAATAAGTTAACGCAGGAGATTATTGACACGGTGGCCAAGGCAGCTTTCAAACAGGCCAGGCCGCTGGACAATACCGATATGGGGCCGGCTTACCGCAAGCGAATGGCCCGTGAATTAACGGCTCTGGCACTTAAACAGTTGGTGTAGTTGCAATATGCTCGGGTAGTTTTTTGGCCTGGCATTCGAACGTATGGCAACAGATTAGGTAGGGGATTCTATTATTTTATATATGACTCATTATCGGAACCAACATTGGTAATGTCAAATAGTGATAAAATATGGTAAAATTAAAAGCGGGAATACATAATTAACAGACGGGCCTCACCTACCGGGGATGGAAACATCTTTGAAAGGGGGTGAGGCAGGATGCAAACTATCGCAATATCAGATACAATCCAAATCGTGATAGCAATTATCCTCCTGGTCACCCTTGTTGTGCTAATCGCCGACCGCAGGCGTTAAAACGAAACCCCTTAAACTGCTGGAACAGTTTAAGGGGCCGTAATTAAACCTCGGTAAAGTGAGGCACACCGCCGTTTTTTTAATTATCAGTATTCCCAACTATATTTTTATTATACAAAAATCCAAAACCTTTATCAATAGGAAACATAAGGGGGAGAAACCATGCTCGAGCAAATTGCGAGAGGCCTGGCCGTCCTTCCAAAATTCCCAAAAGGAGTCAGTCCGTGCGCCAAGCTAAGGGCGTATCATATAGTGGGTGGGTGGCTTCGGCAATACTTTTCCATTATAAAGTTAGCACAGTACAGTGGCGCGATGATGTTTAGTTAACACAAAAAGAAATTTTCCGCCACCCAAAGGAAGCACAGGGCTGTGCCGTGCTTCCCACGACGAAGTTTTATAAAAATGTCTTTACCACTGCCCTGACGAATTCCCGAAAATCATCTAAATTCATTTTCAGGATTAGGTATACCTCTTTATCGTCAACATCATGATACAAGTGAACTACCCGGTTGCGAAACTTAGCCATTTGCAGAAAAGCCAACCCCTTCTTTTGCGGTAGAATCTCCTGCTCTGTCAAAATTAAAAAAGCTTCAGCATAAGTCTTGGGGGTTCGGAAACGTTCCCTGGCTATTATATGGTGGGCAATATCAAGCATTGCTTCAATGGATACTTGTAATAGGTGCTTTGCGGATTCGATGTAGTAAAACTTATCTAAAAAGTTTTCAGGGGTGAGCTCGGCCAGGGTTTCCAATTTGGCCAAATTGTCTTCAATAATACCGATTTTGTGTTGGACAACCTCTTTATCCACCATTGGCGTAAGCCTCCTTCAACGCCTTACTCCTTTCACGGTGAAAATTTTTTAGGTGGTATGCGTAATCAAGATAGTATTTATACGTTTCCTCCAAGAAATTACTGGTGGCTACGTAATCCCCCTGGTAGATCAAACAGCCTTCCGAGATAGCACGGTAACGCAGTTGGATGGGTGATCTGTTTAGATTAACCACGTCAATTTGGTCTGTTCCCATTGCTAAACTTAAAGCAACTTCCAGTTCCAATTCTGTCCTTAAATCAGCATTAACTTCCGGCAGAAAGATAACACCCAGATCAATATCGCTATGTTTGGTTTGAAACTCTGTTCCGTATGAGCCAAACAAATATACCGCCGCTATATCTCTTCTTAATTCCAATATTTTTACCAGCTTGCTAATAAAAACATTAATCTCCTTTTCCCTTGACTGCATGGGAATACCTGCCTTTTCATAAAATACGCCAATAATCCATAACGCCCCAAAGCAACCCCTTAGCCTATTTCTACTACATGGATCGCCTTATGGGAAGCGGAGAACCGTCCCCGTTCTGTTCAAAAGTAATTTTATACCATTTTACCCCCTTGGACAATACGAGCTAGCTAATTAAATATCACTATTTTACAAAGAAGCCATGGTTTAGTTTTGATAATATCTAGACCCGGGGGCAAATCATTTGCCATAGCCCAGCAATCCCATAACCAGAGCCACCATACCGGCGGCGATGAGGGGTCCCACGGGCACGCCCCGGAAGAAGGCCACCCCCACGATGGTACCCACCATGAGCCCCACCATTACCTGTGGCTGGGCGGTTAGAAAACCAACCCCCCGGCCCCCTAAATAGGCTACAAAAACACCCGTAGCCAAAGCCACCAGCCCGGTGGGACTGGCCAGAGTTCTGTACAATTCCGCCCAACCAATCCCCCCGCTGGCAAAAGGAATTAATATGGCCAAGGTGATAATGCCAATACCCACATTGAGGGCGTTTTTTTCCAATACGGGGAACAGCGCCTCACCGTGCAGTAGGCGCAGCGCCAGCAACACCCCCGCGGCGGCGGCCACCACGTAATTATGTCCTACAATGCCCAGTAAAATAATGACTAAAAGAAGAATACCGGCTTGTCCCAAAGATGTCAAAAGGGTCACCCTCCTATTTGAGCTACAGACGATTGTTAGTTTTCGTAGAGCTCATGTTTAAAGCCGACACCCGGTCACCCTCTTATATCAGTACGGCTACCTCGTCCCGGTCCAGGGTGTTCCGAATATCGTGCATCACCTGTCTAAAAGAGCGGTCCTCACCGGCAGCCCTTTCAATCTGCCGCAGTACGTCGATTTCCCTGCGAATAGTGGAAAATATATCGCCCTCATGCAAATTACAGCGTTTCTGCAGTTCTTCAAAGGTGGCGCCATTGTACCAGCTTTCAGACAGCGGTCCCGGCAGCGGCGACCACACACATAGATGCTCGGGCACACCGGCGTCCAGCAGATCATTTCTTAACAGTGCCACATTATCCATGTTGTATGCACCGGGCAACACCACTTCGTCCCGGCCGGGCTGGTAATCAATGCCCGCTAAAATAGCGGCTGCTTCCGCCGGTGACGCTTCCCGCAGAATACCTGAAAATACCAGTTCGGTAACCAGTATTTCCTGAACGTGTACATGCAGGGCAAAGAGCCCCCGGGGCAATAGCGTCTTACCTTCGATAAATCCGAGTTTTTCCAACAAATCACACATGCGGCGAAATTCCTGGTGGTAATCCACGGCATATCTTTTCAGCTGGCGATTGCGCCGCACCAGTTCCTTTTTGCGCTCCACCAAAGCAGCGATTTCATCATGGGCGTCCCGGCAGTCATGGTGCAGACACCCCTTGGCAGGCTGGGCCAGGATAGACTTAATTTCCGCTATCCGCCCCGGTATCTCGGGCTTATGACGTCGCTTGCGATTGCGCAGGCGGTTCAGTTCTTTTTTCAATTTTTCCCGCAGCATAGGACAGGATGGCCCGTCTTTATCCTCACAAAAGTGTTTGCGCAAGGTGAAGATTTTTTCCTCTACCGTTTCCAGTTCCCCGGCCAGGCTGGCAATTTCCCGGTTGTTCTGGTACACCGCCAGGTTCTGGGAAAGATAGCGCTCTATTTCAGCATCGGTTTTCCAGTGCAGCAGGCTGAGAGCGGTATTGGGGGAAATCACCAACCGGCCCCTTACCGGCTCTACCTGGCTTTCATCAAAAAAGCCGGTTTGCTCGGGGAATTTTTCATCTATATTGACATAAACATGCCCCACCTTATCGAAACCGCGCCTGCCGGCCCGGCCGGCCATTTGGAAGAATTCCCGGTTCAACAATCCGCGGTGATTTCGCCCATCCCATTTGCGGGTGGCATCGAATACCGTACTGGCCGCTGGAAAATTAATACCCACGGCAAAGGTTTCGGTGCAAAAAAGCACAAAAATAAGCCTGGCCTCGTAAAGATTTTCTACCAGTTCTTTTAAAGCAGGTGACAGGCCGGCATGGTGGTAGCCGATGCCCTGAAGCAGCAAGCGCCGCAGATGCTTGCGCCGCCCCCCGAACAAACCCGGGGAGACCTGTTCCGACTTTTCAATCAGCTCATTAACCCTGTTCTTTTCTTCGGACAGCAAAAAGTCCCATTCCCGGCTCAACTCTTCGGCTAAAAGTTCCGTGCGTCCCCTGCTGAATACAAAGTAAAGGGTGGGCAGGTGGTCCTGGATCGACTCAATTACGCCCACACAAGCAGCATTATTCACCAGTGCCATGTTTAATCCCCCTTCCCACCGCTACCATGTAAATACCGGCGGCGGCTGCCCACCTGGCGCAGCGCTTCAATTTCATCAAGGGCCTCATCTTCATCCAGCACTTCGTTATCCGGGGAAATCCAGTTGATTTCCAGCGGCACAGCCCGACGGTATTCTTCCACTACCAACACTTTGCTGCCTCTCACTTCCTCCATCCAACGGGCTATTTCATGAATATTGGGCACGGTGGCGGAAAGACCCAGTATTCGTATATGGGGGGGCGCAAAAATGATACTCTCCTCCCAGGCCGTGCCCCGCTCCACATCATCAAGGTAATGTACTTCGTCAAATATTACATGAGATATATTATCCATCCACTCCGGGTTGGCAAAGCACCAGTTGCGAAAAATTTCAGTGGTCATCACTAAAAGCTGAGCCCGCTCATTAATGGATACATCACCGGTAATCAACCCCACCTGGTAGTGGCCGTACTGGCGGGCAAAGTCACGGTATTTCTGATTGGAGAGGGCTTTTATGGGAGATGTGTAAACAACCTCACGGCCCTGCTCTAAAATACTGTTCACCAAACGCTCGGCAATCAGCGTTTTTCCAGTGCCGGTGGGTGCCGCCACCAGCACCGAATGGCCATCCATCAATGCTGCAATGGCTTTTTGCTGGTAATTATCCAGCACTATTGGCCCGGGTACCCGAACAGATTCGCTTTTGCTCCGCCTGGGGCGCCGTTTTTTGTGCCGCACCGGCCGCTCAGGGCTTTGGCCTGGTGATTCGCCCCATCCCGTCCGAATATCATGGAGGCGGGCCAGTAAATCCTCCACATCGCCGCGGCGCAGCTGATACGCGCCCCGCTCCGAACGACCCGCGCTGCGCAGGTGTCCCTCCCGGATCAACCGTTTGATCTGGTCCTGGGATATGGCCAATATCCTGGCGGCGTCGGCCGGTTTTATTTTCTCGGCCCGCCGCAGCAGTCTTTCCATATTAGGGGAACGGTGCAAAGCATCTGCGGGAACACGCCAGTAGCGCACAACCCCTTCCATTTGAAAACCCTTCAGGTGTCCCAATTCCCGCAAACCGGCCACATCGCCGGGATGTATACCCAGCAATCGCCCCACTTCCCGGGCAGTGTACGAGTTATCTATGAGGTAAGCCACCGGTACCGTTGGGCCGCCCCGGGCAGGCAAATCCAACCCGGTAAATTCATTTAACTCCCGGGCAATTTTGCCCGCGTCTGCTTTGATGGGGGCACAAAACAGCTCCCGCCGCCCCAATTTCACTTCCACACAGCCGGCCTGCAACGCCTCCTGCCGGGCCAGTTTACGCTCCCGGGGGGCAAAGTCCTCCAGGGTAAAAAATGAACGACCGCCCATCTTTTGTTTCAATGTATAGTGCACATAAGCCAGTATCTCCCGGCGGCGCAATTCCTCGGCACCTTCGGGCCGGGTATCCACAGTAACGCGCCCGTCGGGCAATATAACAAAGGGCGGCTCCTCCCGCCCCTTTTTAATTTGGGCCACCAGTTTCTTATGACGCTTGAACATGCGGACAAATTCCTTGCGGCTGATGGGCTCGCTGCGTGACAAATACCTCCCCACCTCGTCCCAGGCCGCATCGCTGTCCGGGTGGGCATAACGGCCGCCGGGCAGGCAAATCAAGTGGGACACCGCCTCGGGCAGCAGCTTTTCACCCAACGATTGGCTGATTTCTTCCCCCGTCATTACTTCGTACTCTTCAAGCAATTCATCCACCTGCTGGCGCTGCCGGCGAACCCATTGGCTGTGGGCCCGCGCCTCCTCAGACCGCCGGGCCATTTCAGCCTGCCCCGCCGGAGTATCCCGCAGTGTAAAGGTATGATCCGGCCGCATAACAACATCAGGCATACCTCCGGGCAGCCTGGACGGCAATTCCACCGGAAGCATTTCCGCCAGTTGCTCCCGCGTCCGGGGCACTCCGTCACCCAGCAACTCCCTGATCATTTCCTGTGCCTGGGTCAGCAATTTAGCCTTCAACACGGGCATGTTGGAAGCAATAATTTTGGCGGCCAACCGTTTTTCCTTCCCGTCAGGGACTCCGGCACCGTTGGGGCGACTCAATATAACCTGCTCCGGTGGACCGCCCTGAGTGCCCTGCACTGTCACCTCGCCCCGGGTAGCCAGGGATTGCAATGCACCGGACAGCTCATCAAGACAGCTTCCGGCCCGGTTCCACAATTCGGGTAGGGTGATCTGCCCCTCCGCCGGTATATGATCCAGCAATATTCTTTTTATTTCCTCTGTTCTGGCGTTTGCCAATCTAACAACTCTCCTGATAGCTCATTTTGATAAATTTACCAAGTATTTACAGGCTGGTATCAGCATCTACCATACCGTTGCCAAACTTTGAAATTACGCGGCCGTCACCTGCCGGGAGAATCCTGACAACCTACAATGAAACAGGTATACAGCCTTATTATATCCAAGATTTTGACATTTACTACACCAGCAAACCTTTGCTAACCAACTGATTTACTGTGTAATATATCAAACCAAGTGTCGCCTGAGCAGTACATTCCACAATAAGTCCATGGTTTCACCGGCCCGGCGATTGATGATAAGATTGGCCTTACTGTCCGCTACGGTGGCATCAAGATTGATTATTGCCAAACTGCCGGCCATCATGGGCAGGTAGTTGGCCGGCGCCACTTCAAGGCTGGAACCTATGACCAGCATTAATTCAGTGGTGGCTACCTCCCTGGTGGCCTCAGTAAAATCCCGGGTCAGGGGATCACCGAAAAAAACGCAGTCGGGCTTATAAATCCCCTGGCAGTCATTGCAGCGGGGCGGTATTTGACTGGCCATCACTTTATCCATTAAGTGGTCCCAAACTATTTGCCCGCCACACTGCATACATGTTGCTGAACGCAGGTGCCCGTGCACTTCCCATACTTTTGTTGAGCCGGCACGCTGGTGCAGGCTGTCCACGTTTTGAGTGACCACGCCGGCCAGCAAACTTGCTTTTTCCAGTTCAGCCAGCACTTCATGGGCCCGGTTGGGACGGGCTGATTTAATGGAGGCCAAATGGGGCAGGCCGGCCTGGTAAAAGGCCTCAGGCCGGTGAGTAAAGGTTTCGGCCGAGAATGCGTACATCGGGTCGACCTTGGACCACAGACCGCCCGGGCTACGAAAATCAGGAATGCCGCTCTCAGTGGATATCCCGGCACCGGTCAGTACCACTGTTTTTTTACTGTTCAGCAACATGTCGGCCAGTGTGGCCACCTGCTCTTGCAAAAGCATAAGGCACCGTTCCTTTCACTGCAAAAACTATTATAAACCGATATAACCACTACGCTTGATTTGTTCAACTACCTAATAGCTGAACCCCCAATAGTTACATCTAATTTAATAACTTTTGCGGGAAGGCGATTGCAAACATTTTATCATTATATCTTAGATCAACTTTCTACGTTATAAGTTTACGTTACCAATGATATTCTTTTCCCACACCCGGGGCAAGTGCCATCTGATATTTCTCCCACCTGCGTTCGATATCCCTCCCGGTCGATAAGCACTGTACCGCAGCCCGGGCAGGTTGTGCTGGAAGATTTCAGCTGAGGTGCATTGCCGATATAAACATAGTGCAGTTTTTGCCGGGCCAGGTCCCTGGCCCGCATTAAAGTTTCCTCCGGGGTGGGTGGCAAATCCAGCTTGTAGTTGGGAAAGTAACGAGAAAAATGCAGAGGCATATCCGGATCCACACCGGCCAACCAGTCCACCAGACTGCTGATTTCCTCCTGGTTGTCGTTTAAACCGGTTATCAATAAAGTGGTTATTTCTATATGACAGTGCCCGTGGGCAACCTCTACAGTACGCAAAACAGGATCCAGCCGGCCTGCACAAGTAGAGCGATAAAAATCATCGGTAAAAGCCTTAACATCAATGTTCATAGCATCGATATAGGGAAGCAGTTCCCGCAGCGGCTGTTCGTTGACATAACCGTTGGTTACCAGTACATTTTTCAGGCCGGCATCCCGGGCAAGCTTGGCGGTGTCGTACACATATTCATACCACATGAAAGGCTCCGAGTAGGTATAGGCCAGGCCCACACAGGGGTAACCGCGCTTTTTTTGCTCCAGTGCCAATTCCACCGCCTGTTCCGGGCTTATGCGGGTGGTACTGGGAGTTTCCTGGGCAATTTGCCAGTTCTGGCAGAAACCACAGCGCAGATTGCAGCCCACAGTGCCCAGAGAAAATATCAATTTACCCGGGTAAAAGTGGTAAAGGGGCTTCTTTTCAATAGGATCAAGGGCATATGAGGAGCACTCAGCGTAATTGGTAGCATAAAGAATACCACCCATATTTTCCCTCACCCGGCAAAATCCCCGCTTGCCCGGGGGAATATTACACAGCCGGGGGCATACCTGGCAGTTAACCTGTTCCTCAGGTCCTTTGGTATAAAACATGACCTCGCGCCTCAACCGACCAACTCCTTACCATATATAATGCATGTAATGTACCCTTACCTTAAGCTACCGGTACCTGACCACCTTAAAACGTTCCAAGCGTATTTTTTCTCCCGGGCTAATGCCCGCTTTTTGCCTGGCGATGGCCACCTGCTCCTCCACGGTGTCAATGCCCTCTAAATCAGGCAGCAGCAGTCCCCGCCTGCTGCCTGCGGAGACAATAACCCCATACCGATGGGGATCCAGCTCATCCATACTCTGTACAGGCTCCGGGTCGGTTAAAATATCCACCGAAATATCAAGTTCCGGTAGTTCTTCCGGCTCAACCGGATTAAAGCGGGGGTCCCGGGTGGCGGCGCTAATGGCGTTCTCGGCAATTTCTTCGGTTATATTATTATATGTTGGAGCAATGGTGCCGATACAACCTCTCAGGTGGCCGTGTTTTTTCAGTGATACAAACACCCCCGCCCGGCGGTTGGCAAATTCATCCGGCACCCCGGAAGTCTCATAAGGTTTATCCTTTGACCCGCCGTAATAGTGCTCCAGCACCGCCCGGGCAAGCTGCACAGGGTAACTTTCAGCCGATCTCCTCTGACTTGCCCGGACCAGTGCCCCGTGACGCAATTTTTCCTGCCACCGGCGCTTATCATTCCGCACACCAGGCACCAGCGCAGCTACCATATAGCCCACCCCGAAGGGCCCTTCGTAGGACAACACCTCGCTGTTTATTTCCACCCCGTCCAGTGCGCCCAACATCATAATGATGGACCTCAGCCCGCATTCCCCGGCCTTTTCCACCAGGTCCGCATCAATCCCGCAGATACCCTCCACATCCGCCGCACCAACCAACTCCACCAATTGCAAGTCAAAATCCTTCCCGGATGGGTGATAACCGGCCGGTGCGTCCGGGGTCAGCCGGTGGGAAAGATCCGAGCTGGCCAGCACAGCTACTTTTTTATCTAATGCCGCGGCGGCATCCCGCACAGCCACCCCGAAGGAGTAAAGCTCGTGGAAGGGCAGCAGGCCCATGGACACATGCACCAAAGGCATACTCACACCAGCTTCCCGGATGAAATACAGCGGCGCTGTAATACCGTGGTCCAGCTCGGTGGATACGCCAAAGCGAGCGGCCAGGGCATTATCTATACCCGCAGTGGTAATGCCCTGCAAACCGGCCATTTCCTTTATCTTATGCACCAATTGCAAATCATTGGGCAGCGTAAAGCGCACCCCGGCAGCGCCGAACTGGCTCAGGCTGCCTTGAAGCTCTTTTACCGCGCTGATACCAATACCATCGCTGAAAACAGTGCCGTGCGGGGTAATCATCACCAAAGTTTGGGCACCGCTTTCATTTAATCGCCGGCCTAATTCCAGCATGGCTTTTTTAGTGCTGGCCACTTCCTCATCCTGACCACGCCCCACCTCGGGCACCATCACGGGAGGGTGGGGACAAATACCACAAAATACTATGGACATAGGCATCCCCCAATAACGTCCGGCCGTTACGGGTAATCAGCTCCTTTCATAAAAATCCGGCATATGCCATATTGTGCTTTAAAGCAGGCCCCGGTATACAAAATAACCGCCCAGCCCGGCCAGAAAAGCACCACAAAACGCTATCACACCGCGATAGAGCTGCTGGTTCAAAAACCGGCGCCCGCCGGCTACCGCGCCCGATACCAGCCCGTACCAGATAAAATCCGACAGCAGGTGCCCGCTCATAAAAGCCAGCAGCCCGGCTGTTCCCTGCGCCATGGAAGTAGTGATATAAACCAGCCCTACCGTAGCCCACCAAAGGCTCCAGTAAGGGTTGGATAAACTCACTAAAACGCCCGCCGGTACCGGGTGCAGCCTGAACCGTCCGTTGCCCACCCGCTCACCGGCGGCATCCTCATCATCCGAGGCCAGCTGCAACGAAACCCTGCCCCGCCGGGCATCCCGGTACATGGTCCAGCCCATGTAGATTAGAAACGATCCCCCTACCACCGCAATCACAGTTTGCACCTGTTTCTCCAGCAATAAATCCGCCACTCCCCAGACCAACAACAGCACCAGCAAAATTTCCAACAGGGCGTGCCCAACCATTAAAAGGGGACCGGCTATAAAACCACGCCGGATGGATTCCCCAATGGTCACCGTCAGCAGCGGTCCCGGCATGATAGCGCCTGAAAAGCCAACCACAAGGGCCGTCACAAAAATCGTTTCTAAATTCATTCTCCTCATTCCTCTTGCGTATTTTACAGCTATTGTTAAGCAAACCGGAGCATCTGTAATTCAACATTATTCTTATTTTCGCCAATTAACTGGCAAAACCTGCCGGACCGTCCCAGTTTCATAATATAACTTTTAACTGCTCACAGCTTTTAGCATTGCAGCCAACAATGCCGGATCCCCATTGCTCATACTATATTATCCACTTTCAACAACCAGCCAAAAGTTTCTATATCATTTCCGCGAATTGTCGCATTCAGGCTGCGAATGGTGGTTTTACAATAATGAATGGTAGTTCAGCCATGTTGAGAGGTTATTTGGAGCCAGCCCGAACTGTTGCTTTTTAGATAAAAATGAAATATCCTATTACTACAATACTGACTGAACATTCAGTCATAAATACTTTTAACCTTTTTGGCAATTTAAAACCCACACCACCGTACGGGTTCAATAAACAACTATGGACAGTAAAAGGAGGAACGCCGAAGATGAAGTGCAGCATCAGCAAGGCAGCAGTTCTGGGGGCCGGCGTTATGGGCGCAACCATTGCCGCGCACCTGGCCAATGTGGGCATTCCCACTTACCTGCTGGACATTGTTCCCAAACAGCTGACTCCTGATGAGGAAAAAAATGGGTTCACACTGGATAGCCCGCAGGTACGGAACAGGCTGGCCGCCAATTCCATCGCCGCCTTGCTCAAAGCTAAACCGGCACCGTTTTACGTACCTGAAAATGCGGCTCTGTTAACTCCCGGCAACTTTGAAGATAACATGGATGTACTGGCCGAGTGCGACTGGGTTATTGAAGTGGTCGTTGAACGGCTGGACATTAAACAAAAGCTGTTAAAAAAAGTGGCATCCATTGTCAAACCAGAAACCATTGTTGCTTCCAATACCTCCGGTATATCCATTAATCAAATGTGCAAAGGGTTGTCCAAAGGTTTCAAGCAGCATTTCCTGGGTGCCCACTTTTTCAACCCACCCCGCTACATGAAACTGCTGGAACTGATTCCCTGCAGCGAAACCCTGCCTGAAGTCGTGAAGTTTATGCAGGACTTTGGCGAAAAGGTACTGGGCAAGGGTGTAGTCATTTGCAAAGACACCCCTAACTTTATCGCCAACCGTATCGGCGTATATGGTATGTGTGCCACCATTAAATCCATGCTTGATTTCGGCCTGTCCGTTGAAGAAGTGGACGCACTGACCGGCCGCGTGCTTGGCCGGCCCAAGAGCGCATCATTCCGTACCCTGGACATGGTGGGTCTTGATATTATGGTGCACGTGTCGCAAAACATTTATGACATGTCCACCGACCCCAAGGAAAAAGCCATGCTGGAAACTCCCGCATTTGTACAAAAAATGCTGAAAAATAAATGGCTGGGTGATAAGAACAAACAAGGTTTCTATAAAAAGGTTAAAACTGAAAAAGACCGCGAAGTTTTGGTGCTGGACCACAACACCATGGAATACCGTCCCAAGCAAAAGCCCGGGTTTGCTTCCCTGGAAGCCGCCAGGCAAGCCGGCAAGCCCGCCAAACAGATGAAAGCACTGCTAATCGGCAAAGACAAGGGTGCTCAGTTTGCCTGGACCGTGCTAAGGGATACCATCGTCTACGCCGCCAACCTGCTGGGCGAAATTGCGGACAACATTCAATCCATAGATGACGCCATGCGCTGGGGCTTCAACTGGGATATGGGTCCCTTCGAAGTTTGGGATGCTCTGGGCGTTCAGTCCGTGGCGGAGCGTATCAAAGCCGAAGGCGGCACCGTGCCCAAAGTGGTGGAGGATCTGCTGGCTTCCGGTAGAACCAGCTTTTATGAAAAACAGGACGGCTGCCGTTATTATTTCGATCAGAATAACAAGGAACTTGCCCAAGAACGGATTCCCGAAGGGGTTATTATACTGACCCCCCTTAAAGAGCAAGGTAAAGTTATTAAATCCAACAGCGGTGCCAGCCTGATTGATATCGGCGACGGTGTGGTTTGCCTGGAATTCCACAGCAAGGCCAATTCCATCGGAGATGATATAGTTAATATGATTAACTATTCAGTTAAGGAAGTGGAAAAAAATTACGAAGGACTGGTTATTGGTAATTACGGGCGGCATTTCTCGGTGGGTGCCAACCTGTTCCTGATACTGATGGAAGCGGAAGATGACGAATTCGATGAACTGGAAATCATGGTGGAAGAGTTCCAAAAGTCCAATATGCGCCTAAAGTACTGCAAAAAACCTGTGATTGCGGCGCCGCACGGCATGACGGTAGGTGGCGGATGCGAAGTCTGTCTGCATGCCCACAAAGTTAATGCTGCCGGCGAAACTTACATGGGTCTGGTGGAAGTGGGTGTAGGCTTGGTACCAGCCGGCGGAGGCTGTAAAGAGCTGGCCTTCCGAGCTGCTGAATTGATGACCCCCACCAGCATAGTTAATGTCGGTGGTACTAACACCATGCAGCCTATGATCAACCGAGCCTTTGAAAACATCGCCATGGCCAAAGTGGCCACCAGCGGCAGAGATGCCATTAAGCTCGGCTACATGCGATCCACCGACCAGGTAAGCCCCAATCGCGACCGTATTATCGGCGATGCCAAACGCCTTGTCTTAGAAATGGCTGCCGGCGGATTTACCCCACTACAGCCCCGGAAGATGCAGGCCGTAGGGGAATCGGGTTACGCCGCCATTGAGTTGGGTGTGCAGACGCTGCTCTGGGCTAAACAAATTAGTGAACACGATGCCAAGATCGCCAAAAAGGTAGCTTATATCGTGACCGGCGGCGGTGTTACACCCGGTACCACGGTTACCGAGCAGGACCTGCTGGATCTGGAAAGGGAAGCCTTCCTGAGCCTGCTTGGGGAACCCAAAACCCTCGACCGGATGAGATACATGCTCAAGTTCAATAAACCACTAAGGAATTAAGGGGGTAGCATAATGCGAGAAGCTGTAATTGTTAGCGCTGTACGTACCGCAGTTGGTAAGGCACCCCGGGGCAAATTAAAAAACACCCGACCGGAATACATGGGTGCCGAGGTTATCAAGGCCTTAATAGCCAGAACGCCCGGCCTTGAGCCGGCTGAAATAGATGACGTTATCTTTGGCTGCTCCTTCCCGGAAGCCGAACAAGGTATGAACATAGGCCGCATGCTGGTGCTTAGGACCGGCCTGCCCCACTCCGTGCCTGGTGCCACCATAAACCGCTTCTGCTCCTCGGGCCTGGAGTCCATCGCCATCGGTGCCACCCGGGTGATGGCGGGATTCGCTGATATATACCTGTGTGGCGGCGTAGAGAACATGAGCATGGTACCCATTGGCGGCCACAAGTGCATGCCCGATCCGGAATTGATGGTTTCTTGCCCCCAGGCGTATATAAACATGGGCCTTACAGCAGAAAATGTGGCCCAAATGTACAACATTTCCAGACAAGAGCAAGATGAATATTCCGTGGCCAGCCATGCTAAAGCCGCTAACGCCATTAAGGAAGGGCGGTTTAAAGAACAAATCGTGCCCCTCACCATCACAAATAAAACCCGTTCCAATGGCCGCCTGGTGGAAAAAACTTTTACCTTTGATACCGACGAAGGCGTCCGCCCCGGCACCACCCTGGAAATACTAGGCGAGCTCCGTCCCGTATTTAAGGCCGGCGGTTCGGTAACCGCGGGTAACAGCTCCCAAACCAGTGACGGCGCCGCCGCTGTAATGATCATGAGCCGTGAAAAGGCCGATTCCCTGGGGTTAAAACCAATGGCTGTATTCCGATCCTATGCCGTTGGCGGCTGCCCGCCGGAAATCATGGGTATGGGGCCCACCGTTGCCATTCCCAGGGCTCTAAAAATGGCCGGCATTGCCAAGGATCAGGTGGATGTATTTGAATTAAATGAAGCATTTGCCGTGCAGGCGCTGGCCTGTATCAAAGTTCTGGAACTGGATCCCGGCAAGGTAAACTTTAACGGCGGCGCAGTGGCCCTGGGCCACCCCTTGGGCTGCACCGGCTCCAAGCTGACCACCCAGCTGGTGTATGAAATGAAGCGCCAAAACGCCCACTACGGCGTAGTAAGTATGTGCATTGGCGGCGGCATGGGCGCGGCCGCTGTATTTGAAAACGTTGACTAAGTACAGTGCCGCGCCTGCCTTCCCAAGATTTGCTTATTCCAACTCCTGACTGATTACTCAATAATAACAAAATAAAGAAAGGGGTAGCCAAAAATGCAAAAGGGTGCTATGTTTTTTCTGGAAGATATCGCCCCGGAACAGGTTTTTACTCCCGAAGATTTTACCGGCGAGCATAAGATGATTGCCGATACTGTGGCCGGTTTTGTAAAAAACGAAATACTGCCCAATGTAGAAGAGCTGGATAATCAACAAGAAGGTTTAATGCGCTCCATGCTGGAGAGGGCAGGTGAGCTGGGCCTGCTGTCCGCAGACATTCCCGAAGAATATGAAGGCAGTGAAATGGGTAAAATTGCTGCCGCCATAATAACCGAAAACGTATCCGCCGGTGGATCCTTTGCCGTCAGTCACGGCGCCCATACCGGTATCGGGTCACTACCCATTGTGCTTTTCGGCAATGAAGAGCAGAAGAAAAAGTACCTGCCCGGTCTGGCCTCCGGAGACCTGGTGGCCGCCTATGCCCTGACCGAGCCCATGGCGGGTTCCGATGCACTGGCTGCCCGGACCAAGGCTGTACTGAGCGAAGACGGCAAGTTTTACATCTTAAACGGTGAAAAGATTTTTATCACCAACGCCGGTTTTGCCGATGTCTACATTACCTACGCCAAAATTAACGGCGAAAAATTTACCGCCTTTATAGTGGATAGGGATACCCCGGGCTTTTCAGTTGGTGCAGAAGAAAAGAAGCTGGGGATTAGAGGTTCCTCCACCTGCTCGCTGATTTTTGAAGATGCTAAAGTACCCGTGGGTAATGTTTTAGGTGAAATTGGCAAAGGCCATGTTATTGCATTTAATATATTGAACATTGGGCGCTACAAGCTGGGTGCCGGTGCAATGGGTTCCTCCAAAGCGGCTCTCGCCATAGCAGCCAAGTATGCTGTAGAGCGCCAGCAGTTTGGCATGCCTATCGCTAAATTCGGTATGATTAAAAACAAACTGGCCCAAATGGCCGTCAAAACTTATGCTTCGGAAAGTTTGGTTTATCGCATGGTGGGCGATATTGAAAAAGCTTTGGCAGGAAAGACCAACGGCAGAGAAATCGGTGCCGCCATCGAAGATTATGCCATTGAGTGCTCCATTGCCAAGATACACGCATCGGAGACCCTGGATTACGCAGTAGATGAAACATTACAAATCCACGGCGGCTACGGTTATACCCAGGAATTCCCGGCCGAGCGTTTCTATCGTGATGCCCGCATCAACAGGATTTTTGAAGGTACTAACGAAGTTAACCGGCTGATCATCCCCACCACCCTGCTGCGCCGTGGTATAAAAGGTCAATTGCCTCTGTTCCAGGCCGCCCAGGCACTGACCTCCGAAGTTATTTCATTAAGGGCTAAAATCCCCACCGGGGACGAGGCGCCCTTTGAGCTTGAAATGGATATCATCAACCGGGCCAAGAAACTGTTCCTGATGGTGGGCGGTAGCGCGGCTCAAAAATATATGCAAAAAATCGCCGAGGAACAGGAAATCATCGAAATCCTGGCTAATATGGCTATTGAAATTTACGCCATGGAGAGCACCGTACTGCGGGCCAGGAAAGCCCTGGAAAAAGATCCGGAAAACGCTGAAACAAAAGTTGAACTGGCGCTGGCCTATGTATATGACGTATTTCCCAAATTGGATGCCTGGGCCAAGCAAGCATTGGCTCATATGTTTGATGGTGACATGCTGCGCACCAACCTGAGCATTGGCAAGCGCCTGGCCAAATTCACACCTGTCAACCTGATTGCCATCAGGCGGAAAATTGCCGATAAAGTACTCGATGCAGGCAAATATGTAGTGTAATTGATAAACTCTCCACGCGAGCAAAACTTGCTTACTAAGTTATGACTTATGAAAACTGGCTTTTATGAAATCGCGTCCTACGTTAATAAAAAGAGAGGAGGTGGCACATGGCCGCCAAACGCACCGGAGAAAAGTATGACGCTATTATTGAAGCAGCCGTCAAGGTTATTGCGGAAAATGGCTACCATAACTCCCAGGTGTCCAAAATCGCCAGGGAAGCCGGGGTTGCGGACGGAACAATCTACCTATATTTCAAGAATAAAGAAGACTTGCTGGTATCTTTATTCAAGGTAAAAATGGGTGAATTTACAGCCGGTGCCCGGCATGAATTAAAGGAATTGCAAGATTCATTCGCTAAACTGGCCAGACTAATTTATCTGCACTTTAACCGTCTGGAAACCGACCGCTACCTGGCCCTGGTTTTACAAATCCAGCTGCGCCAGTCGGAAACCTCCATTCGTCAAGGCATTGCCGGCCCTTTAAAACTTTATTTCAATATCATTGAAGAGGTAGTCTCCCATGGTATAGAGAGCGGTGCTTTCAAACCGGATATCAACCGCAAACTGGCCCGGCAAATGATCTTCGGTACCATGGATGAAGTAGCCACCTCCTGGGTGATGTCCAGTCATAATTACAAACTTACTGATCAAATTGAGCCGGTTTACTACCTTCTGGCCCGGGCCCTGGCACAGGATGGAAAAGTTAAATCTTTCTCTATATAAAAAACCGGTGTTTATCACCCGGCTTTTTTTGAAAAAGATAAGCCTTCGACCACACATTTATCTCGCTGTATTCGAACTTTAAAACCTCTTTAACTGGTTTATTGCCGGCGCCTTTTACGATTAAATGCCCACATTAAATAAATGATCAGCATCAAAAAACCGATGAACATAGTTAATAAAGCAAAATTTGAACTTTCCAGGAAATTAACTGCGGCGCGGCCATAAATGATAATTAGCCCCGCTTCCAAAAAAAAACGGGCTCCCCGACCCAGGGTAGACCAAAACAGCAGTTTTCTGAGGGGTAAATTTAGTACCCCCGAAGTTATGGTAATCAACTTAAAGGGCACTGGTGTAAAAGCCACAATTAATACAGCCATTGCCCCATAGTTTTTAATAATTTCCTCCGCCCGAATGATTTTTTCTCGGCGGAAAAAACGCAATAACAAAGGTCTACCACCTTTTTGACCCAGCCAGTAACCCAACATGGCCCCGACCACGGACACACTGGTGGTAATCAACGCCATTAACAGAGCACTGTTGGGGTTCATCAAACATAGAGGAATAAACAGCACCTCGGGCGGTATGGGGCTGATAAAAGAATCTAATAGAGTCATTAGCACCAGGCCCCATACCCCATATTGTTCTATAATCGACAAAAGTTGCTCCGTAACGCCAAACATAAATAAACAACCTACCTTCGCAACACACTTATACCTTATTTGTTTTACTATATTTGTTTTACTATAACACCGTGAGGTTATTAAACCATGCATACGTCATAGAACCATTTGGGTTAACCAGGAACGTGAGGAAATTCACAACCTGCCACTTAAGCTCAATCCCTTAATAATAAACAGTTATTATTAATATTATTGAACAACTGTCCTGCAATAACCGCTCCTATATTTTACATTAAACCCATATAAACTGTACAGTTTAACGTGCGGTGACCATAACCCCTCTAATCATCAATCCATTATTCCTACCACTATAAACACATGTATCTTTCATCTGATATCCTGTCTTTGTCCCAGCTTAATATCAATGCATCGAACAAATTAACACAGGCCATGATAATATAAATGCAGCGGCTTTTTGTGCAAATTATTTACAGGAGGGCATAACATTGCTCAAACACCCCCACACCATAAAAACGGATGAAATATCAGCCCAGCTGAATACTAACCTGCAAAACGGGTTAACCGGAGAAGAAGTCCAAGGCCGCCTGGCCCAGTACGGTGAAAACCGCCTGGAAGAGAAAACCGGCATCTCCCCCTGGGCTATTTTGGCCAGTCAGTTTAGCAATATCATTACGGTGTTACTGCTGGGTGCCACCGCTATCTCCCTTTTGCTGGGGGATTATGTTGAAGCTGTGGCAATAATGGTAGTGATAGTACTAAATGCCACATTTGGTTTTATCACCGAATACAGGGCGGAACAGGCCATGGAGGCACTGAAAAAAATGGTCACGGCCACAGCCAAGGTAGTTCGTGACAGCAAATTGCAGGAGATTAACGCTGAGCACCTGGTACCAGGCGATGTTCTTGTGTTGGAGGAAGGAGATCAGGTTACTGCCGATGCCCGGCTGGTAGAAGCCGAAAATTTAGCAACAGTTGAAGCCTCTTTAACAGGCGAATCCCAGCCTGTGGATAAGAAAACAGCTGTGCTGGAAAAAGAAAACCTGCCGGTTGGGGATCGTGTAAACATGGTTTATATGGGCACCATGGTGGTGCGGGGAATAGGACGGGCCGTGGTCACCGCTACGGGTAAAGATACTGAAATCGGCCACGTATCCACTTTACTGGAACAAACCGGCGCCGGGCAAACCCCCTTGGAAAAGCGAATGGCTGATTTAGGCCGTACACTGGCCTTTCTCAGTCTGGCCATTGCCGCGCTGATGGCAGTCGTGGGCATTGCCATGGGACGCCCGGTGATTGAAGTTTTGGAAACGGCCATTGCCCTGGCCATCGCCGCTGTGCCTGAAGGCCTGCCTGCTGTATCCACTATTACCCTGGCCATCGGCATGACCCGCATGGCCAGGCAAAACGCAATTATCCGGCGCTTGCCGGCGGTGGAAACGCTGGGCTCCACCACTGTAATTTGCACCGATAAAACAGGTACACTAACCGAAAATGAAATGACCCTGGAGCATATTTGGCTGGGCGGGCGCGCTATCCAGGTAACCGGAACAGGCTATAAACCTGAAGGAGATTTCCTGGCCGGTGAACAACGGGAACAGGTGCAGGGTGATTTGGAGTTGTTTCTTATGGCCGGTGCCCTGGCCAGCAACGCTTCCGTGAATAAAAACGATACAGGCCAGTGGGATGTGGTAGGCGACCCTACGGAAGGCGCCCTGGTGGTGGCCGCTATGAAGGGTGGCTTTAACCCCGAAAACGCCAGGCGCTCCGGATATAAGGAGTTAAAGGAAATTCCTTTCAACTCCGATGAAAAACGTATGGCTGTTTATTACCAAATGCCCGACGGTAAAACAATGGTCATGTCCAAAGGGGCTCCCGGAGTAATCATGGAAAGCTGCTCTGCAATGCTTAAAGATGGGATTCCGGTACCCCTTGATCAGGAGATATGGCGGCAGGTGGAAGAAGCCAATGACCAGCTGGCCCACAGAGGCTTACGGGTGCTGGCCGTGGCTTACCGCCATGTACAATCAGTGCAGGAGGAGCCTTACCGGGACCTGATATTAATCGGCCTGGCGGGCATTATGGACCCGCCCCGGGAGGAAGCTAAACAGGCCATCGCGGAAGCCGCCCGGGCAGGTATACGCACCATTATGATCACCGGGGACCAGCCGGAAACTGCCAGTGCCATTGGCAGCCGGCTGGGATTGGCGCAAGGTAATATTGTGCACGGTTCCTCCCTGCACGCCATGTCTAAAATGGAATTATCCGACGAACTGGCCCATGCCAGCATATTTGCCCGGGTTAACCCCAAAGACAAGTTAAACATAGTAGATGCTTTACAAGAGCAAGGGGCCATTGTCGCCATGACGGGCGATGGCGTAAATGACGCCCCTGCTTTAAAGGAAGCGGATATCGGTATCGCCATGGGCCAGGAGGGTACCGTGGTGGCTAAAGAGGCGGCTGACATGGTGCTGCAGGACGACAATTTTGCCACTATTATTAAGGCCGTCAAGGAAGGCAGGGTGATCTTCGATAACATCACCAAGTTTATTCACTATCTGTTTTCCTGCAACCTCAGTGAAATACTCCTCATTTTTGTGACACTGCTGATGGGAGTGCCTTTGCCCCTGGTGGCATTACAAATACTATGGCTTAACCTGGTGACTGATGTTTTCCCCGCCCTGTCCCTGGGCTGGGAACCGGCCGAAAAAGGTATTATGGACCGTCCGCCCCGCGACCCCTCCCGGGCCATTTTGACCAACCGGTTTAAACTGCGCCTGTTGATCCAGGGCATTGTGCTGGCGCTGGGCACTCTGGCAAGCTACCTGTTGACCCTTAACGCAACCGGTAATTTAACTGAAGCGCGAACCGTGGCCTTTGCCACACTGGCAGTGGTACAGTTGTTCCACATTTTCAATGTTCGCCATGGCGGGGTAATCAAGTTGGATCGTTCATTGTTCAGCAACCCGTACATGTGGGGAGCCATTGTACTTGTGTTGGCCTTGCAAGCACTGGCCATCTACCAGCCCCTGTTGAACCGCGTACTGCAAACCGTACCTTTAAATATGAGCGATATAATGATTGTATTAATAACCACTATAGCTTCTATTTTGATAATTCAAGTCATGAACCGGTTTAAGTTTTTATATGACCCTGCTTAATAACGATGTTCGGCACTTCAACGTTTCAGCGTGCAACGCCACATCGCCAAAAATCTACTTCATATCATGCAACTGGTGATGTGTATGACCGGTCAAACTTTAATAAACGCCAAAACCGGCCTGGTCGGTGCCTTGATAGGTGCCAGGTGTTGAAAGGTTGAAAATCTTTGATTTTCAACCTTTCAACACCTGGCACCAAAGCCTACCTTTTCGAACAAGCTTTTAGAGTGTATGTCAAGTATGTTTAAAGATTATTCCCTACCACCGTAAGTTTAAGAAAGTTTAAGCCTGACCCCTACGGTGCTCCGTAATCTTTACCTTCGTTTTGCATAAAAGTTTCCAACGCTTTCTCTTTATCCACAGAACCGCTGGTGGGGGTAGCGTTCTCAGCAAAATATTTAACCAGACCCGCATATATCGCATAGGCTAGCTTTGCCTGATAATCATCGTCGCACATCAGCTTTTCCTCTGTGGGGTTGCTGATAAAGCCGATTTCCACTATTACTGCAGGCATTTTAGCATTGCGGGTGGTATAATAATCCACTGCCTTAGCTTTGCGATTGGTGTTCTTCAGTAACCGAACCAATTCACCCTGGACAGCATTGGCTAATCTCTGACCTTCTTGAGAACCCGGCTGGTAAAATGTCTGTGCCCCGTGTTCTTTGGGGCCGGACTTAAAACTATTGACATGTACACAAATAAAAGCGTCAGCATTGCGTTCGTTAGCCAGAGCCACTCGCCTGGATAAATCCTGTCTTTTACGGGTTATTAGCTGACCACCATCCGCATCACTAAGATCAACATCGGATTCTCTGGTCATTAATACAATGGCACCGCCCTGCCCCAAAACAGTGCTCAGCTTGCGCGAAACCTCGAGGGTTATGTCTTTTTCTATAACCCCGGTCGCACCCGTCGAGCCGGGGTCAATACCACCGTGTCCCGGGTCAACAACGATGACTTTGTTGGCCACCGACCAGGATAACGCAGCCACCCGGCGGTTCTCCAAGTTATCCCCAATTGAACGAGCAATAAAAAAACCTGCCGTCATGATAAGTATGGCCAGCAATACAAAACGAAGCTTTATCCTGAATACCCGCAGCATTTACCCACCCCTTCCGCACTTGACGGGGCTTTTTTACCAAACCCTCGTTTTAAAATATGCAAGAGATAAACCGGATATGAGGGAAAAGCAGCAGCGGTAACGGAAAATCCAGCAAATTGATTAATAAGCTTTGGTGCCAGGTGTTGAAAGGTTGAAAATCAAAGATTTCAACCTTTCAACACCTGGCACCTATCAAAAGCAGCGAAAGTTTGTTGCTTGTTGCAGTAACCATGAAGGCTTTTTGAACAAAAAAAAGACCACCTGCAATATGGTGGTCCCGGTTTTTGATTATTAGCTTTAAGATAGTACTAACGTACTAGCGCTTGGAGTATTGCGGAGCCCGGCGGGCTTTTTTCAGGCCGTATTTACGCCTTTCTTTCATGCGTGGATCACGGGTCAAAAATCCCGCTTTTTTAAGCACGGGCCTTAAATTAGGGTCTGCCTCAATCAATGCCCGGGCAATGCCCATTTTAACTGCACCGGCCTGGCCGCTGACACCGCCGCCCAAAACCTTGGCTATAACGTCAAAACGACTCCCCGCACCGGTTAATTCCAATGGCTGGCGGGCAACAATTTGCAATGTTTTCCTGCCAAAATATTCTTCCAGGCTTTTATCGTTTACTGTCATCTTGCCTTCACCGGGACGAAGAAAAACTCTGGCTACCGCATCTTTTCTGCGCCCGGTACCGTAAAACTGAACTAGAGCCACTCATGCTCCTCCTTCCGACCGTTACATTTCCCAAACTTCAGGCTTTTGGGCCTCATGGGGATGTTCACTACCGCGGTATACCCTTAATTTTCTGGCCATGTCCCTGCCCAGGCTATTATGGGGCAGCATGCCGGTAATTGCTTTGTAAACGGCCAGTTCGGGTTTGCTTTGCATCAGTTTTTCATAACTGGTAGCCTTTAATCCACCCGGATAACCCGAGTGCCGGTAATACATTTTCTGGCGTAATTTATTACCGGTAAGTACTACTTTATCAGCATTAATAATTACTACATGGTCACCGGTATTAACATGGGGCGTGAAAGTTGGTTTATGCTTTCCCCTCAATAACCTGGCGGCCTCAGTTGCCAGGCGTCCCAGCACTTTGCCTTCGCCGTCGATAATGTACCACTTGCGCTGTACATCGGCGGGCTTGGCCATATATGTCGTCCTCATACTATTATTACCTCCCGTGTGTTGAAAAAAGGAACCAAACCTTACTGGCCAACCGGGGGCTCTTCGGTCGCCATTAGGTCACACATAAAGTTATTTTAATACATAGTATTACCAGTGTCAAGGCAAATGATTTTATAGTTATTAATACTCGACATGTTCCAGGCATAATCCCTGTGGCGGCATGGTCGGCCCGGCCTGTGCCCGTTGACGGGACTCAAGCAGATTTCTGATTGAATCGGGGCTGGCTTTGCCCATACCCACCTGCAAAAGTGTACCTGTCATTATGCGTACCATATTATACAAAAAGCCATCGCCTTTAAAAACAAAATGTACCAGAGTGCCCTCGCGTATCACTTCCGCCCGGTACAGCGTACGTACAGTGGTTTTTACAGTGGCTCCCGATGCCTGAAAACATTTAAAGTCATGTCGGCCCAACAGGTGGTCACAGGCCTGGGACATAGCTTCATCATTTAGGGGTACCGGCCAAAAACTGCTGTACAAGCGATTAAACGGGGAGGGAATGCGATTATTCCATATGGTATACCGGTAGATTTTAGCCCGGGCGGAAAAACGGGCATGAAAATCCTGCCCCACCTCCCTGGCTTCCGTCACTACAACGTCACCCGGCAGTAAGCCGTTCATCGCCAGGGGTATGCGTTCCACCGGTATGGGCCATCCCGCAGCATCAAAGTTAACCACCTGCCCAAGGGCATGCACCCCGGCATCAGTACGACCGGCACCGGTTACCTGCACTCGCCGCCCCGCCAATCTCCCCAGACAAAGTTCCAGTACCTCCTGCACGGTAGCCAACCCGGTGCCCCGCTGCTCCTGAAAACCGTGATAATTAGTGCCGTCATAAGCCACGGTTAGTTTAACATTACGCATGGGACCACCCCGTAAAAAAAAGATTAAAGCGATAGGCAGGATCTTTTCACTACCTGTTACAGCATACGCATAGCCACCACCACTGTCAAAATAACCATACTTAGCAACATGGCTGCATAATCCGCCGGCCCAAAACGCAACACATGCATGCGGGAACGGGTGGCACCCACCTGGTAGCAGCGAATTTCCATAGCCAGGGCCAGCTCATCGGCCCGGCTAAAAATACTGGTGAGCAATGGTATTATAAAGGGGGCCAGTTTACTTACGCGTTCCTTAATACTACCGCTGGTAAAATCAGCCCCTCTTGATCGCTGCGCCAGCATCAAATGCCTGGCCTCATCAAAAAGAGTGGGCACAAAACGCAGCGCCAGATTAATCATCATAGCCAATTCCCCTACTGGTATCCTCACCCTTCGCAGGGGGGACAAAAGCCATTCCAACGCTGCAGTCAGTTGCAGGGGGGTGGTGGTAAAGGTAAGCGCGGCCGCTACCAATAGCAGCACACTGATACGCCACAACAACCATCCACTGAGCAACAGTCCTTGCCGTGATATTTCAACAAACCCTGCAGCTATGAGTGGATCGCCGGGGGTGAAAAAAACTTGTAATACAAAGCTGATCAACAGCAGCACCCACAACGGCTTTAAACTTCGCCAGTAAACGCCGGGCTTAATTCCCGACAGTGCCGCGGCCAAAAGTGTCCACAGGGATACCAAAGCCAGGGCTAATAAGTTAAATGTTATAATTACTGCGGGTACCACCAGTGCCGCACAAATTAATTTAGTCCGGGGGTCCAGACGGTGCACCGGTGAGGATGCAGGGAGATACTGCCCCATAGAAAAACCGTTCATCACTGTTCCCTCCCCGGCTCGGCTCGGGTGGTCTGTACAAGCCCGTGCAGCAGCCGGGCGGCATCATCTATGGTCAACGGTATATCAGGTATTTCTATGCCCGCAACGATTAACCGGTGGGCCAGTTCCACGGCAAATGGCGCTTTTAAGCCGGCCTCCTGCAGTATCCGGATCCGGCTAAGGATTTCCCGTGTTTTCCCTACACATAAGAGACTTCCCCGGCGGAGCACAGCCACCCGATCGGCAAAAACCGCCGCGTCTTCCAGGTGATGAGTAATTAATATAACGGTAACACCATGCTGCGCCTGAAGTTTCTTTAAGCCGGCCAGAATTAACTGCCTGGCCGCCGGTTCAAGGCCGGCCCCGGGCTCATCCATGATTAAAACCCGGGGACGCATGACCAGCACTCCGGCTATGGCGACCCGCCGGAGTATACCTCCGCTGAGTGTCGCTGGATCCGCAGCCTGGATTTGTTCCGGTAGCCCCACCAGACCCAGTGTTTCCTTCGCCAGCTTTTCCACCTTCGAAGCATCCCATCCCATATTCAGGGGCCCAAAGGCAATATCATCAAATACCGTAGCGCTAAATATTTGTCTTTCCGGAAATTGAAAAACTAACCCAACCCGGCGCCACAGTCCCTGGCGGTGTTTTTTATCCATGGTATTCCCGCCAAATACCCGTACAGAGCCCGCGGTGGGCAACAGTAAACCGTTAAAGTGCTGTACAAGTGTGGATTTGCCACTACCGGCTGCGCCCGCCAGGGCTATAAACTCTCCCTCATCCACCGTCAGATTTATATCCCGTAAAGCCATGGTCTCAAGAGGCGTGCCGGGAAAATATATATGAGTCAGTCCCTCTACTTCAATACACGGCATAAATACTCCACCATATCCTCCATGGTGACAATGCCAGTGGGCAGTTCAAAGCCCCGTTCGGTCATGCAGCGGGCCAATTCGCCGGTATTGGTCAACGTCAACCCCAGATCATGCAACAGTTTAACTTGGCTGAATACCACCTCGGGTTCAGCATCAGCCAGCAAACCACCACGGCCCAGCGCCCAAACCCTATCTGCACTTGCTGCCTCATCCATATGATGGGTAATCAGCACCACCGCCGTGCCTGTGTCTGCCAGATGGCGCAACACCTGCACAACCTCCTGCCGTCCCACGGGGTCAAGCATTGAAGTGGGTTCGTCCAGCACCACGCATAACGGGTGCAGAGCCAATAAACCGGCTATGGCCAAACGCTGTTTCTCACCACCGGAAAGCATGTGGGGCGGGCGGCTGCGCATCTGACTCAAACCAACTGCGGCCAGCGCTTCTTCCACCCGGCGGCGCACTTCAGCCGACGGCAGGCCTAAATTTTCCGGTCCAAAGGCCACGTCTTCTTCCACCACTGCAGCCACCAGTTGGTTATCCGGGTTTTGCAGAACCAATCCCACCTGCCGGCGTATTTTTTTACTATTAGACGGTAAACCCGTATCCATACCGTCTACCAGTACATGTCCCCCGGAGGGAATCAATAAACCGGCGATTAAACGGGCCAGGGTGGATTTACCCGACCCATTGGGGCCAATCACTGCAATAAATTCCCCGGCATTGATATTATTATTAATTTCCCGCAGCACGGGGTTTTCCGTGCCGGGATATATATACGTAGCGTTCTGTAGTTTGATAAAAAGCTTGCTATGACCGGGCATAAAAAACTCCTTGCCTATAAATGCCAAGAGGAAACCGCTATTGCGATTTCCCGGTCAGCAGATCTATTAAACCAATTCCAAAAGGGCCAGCTGGGCAGCGTCGCCACGCCGGTAACCCAGCTTGACTACGCGGGTATAACCGCCCTGGCGTTCAGCATATTTGGGCCCATAAGTATCAAACAGTTTACGTACCACTCTTTCCTCGTAAATATATTCCAGTGCCTGGCGGCGAGCGGCCAAATCTCCCCGCTTGGCCAGGGTCACCATTTTATCAGCTATCCTTTTTACTTCTTTGGCTCGGGTCTCGGTGGTGGTAATACGTTCATCACGGAACAGAGCAGTCACCAGGTTACGCAACATAGCCTTTCTATGGCCGGTGTTGCGGCCCAACTTAGCGTAAGCCACCTTTATCCCTCCTTAATCATCTTCATTGCGCAGTTTCAAATCCAGCTCGGATAGTTTATTCATGACCTCTTCCAGGGATTTTTTGCCCAGGTTGCGTACCTTCATCATATCCTCCTCGTTGCGCTGAACCAATTCTTCCACGGTATTGATTCCCGCCCGTTTCAGACAGTTATATGAACGCACACTTAAATCCAGTTCCTCAATGGGCATTTCCAGTATCTTATCCTTTTGCTCTTCTTCCTTCTCTACCATTATTTCAACCTCGTCCGCAGACTCGGTTAAACCAATGAACAGACGCAGGTGCTCACTTAATATTTTGGCGCTTAAGCTAACAGCTTCATCAGCTTCAATACTGCCGTCCGTCCAAACTTCCATGGTAAGTTTGTCATAATCCGTGCGCTGACCCACTCTGGTATTATCCACATGGTAGTTAACCTTGCGCACCGGAGTAAATATAGAGTCCACCGGAATAACTCCAATGATATGGTCACCTTTTTTATTACGCTCAGCTGATACATAGCCACGGCCTTTGGAGACGGTCATTTCCATAAATAACCGCCCGCCCTCGGCCAGGGTGGCTATGTGCATATCGTTGTTCAATATCTCCACATCCGGGTCGGTCAGAATATCCCCGGCTGTTACTGGACCCTCTTGCTGGGTCTCAATACGCATAATCCTTTCCTCGTCCGTATGCATCTTTAGACAAAGGGATTTGAGGTTTAGGATTATATCGGTGACATCTTCCTTTACACCGGGAACAGTGGAAAATTCGTGCAGCACCCCTTCAATTTTAACCGAGGTTACCGCCGCACCAGGTAGTGAGGACAGTAAAATGCGCCGCAGCGAATTGCCCAAAGTTATTCCGTAGCCCCTTTCCAGCGGCTCCACCACAAACTTACCATAATGTTGTTCATCGTTGGTTTCCACACATTCAATTCTAGGTTTCTCAATTTCCAACATAGCTGAGATTCAAACCCCTCCTTAGGACGGAATGGGATTACCCCTGATAAACCCGTACTACTTGGAGTATAGCTCCACAATCAGGGTTTCTTGAACGGGGGCATCTATCTGTTCCCGAGAGGGAAGCGCTACCACCCGACCTTTTAATTGCTCGGCGTCGTATTCCAGCCATGCCGGGGGTGTGTTGTCAGCAGCACGTTCAATTAATTCCTTAACCCGCGGCGATTCCTTACTTTTTTCCCGTACAACGATTTCATCCCCCACCCGTACCAGGAATGAAGGGATATTAGTCTTCCGGCCGTTTACAACGAAATGACCGTGGCGTACCAATTGGCGGGCCTCGTTACGTGAAGCGGCCAAACCCAGGCGGTAAACCACATTATCCAAACGACGTTCCAATAAGCGTAAAAGGTTTTCACCGGTCACGCCCGGCTGCCTGGAAGCTTTGAAGTAATAGTTTCTAAACTGCTTTTCTAAAATGCCATAAAAGCGACGGGCTTTTTGCTTTTCCCTTAACTGCAAGCCGTATTCGGAAATCTTTTTACGACCCTGACCATGCTGACCGGGAGCATAACTGCGGCGATCAATACCGCATTTACCGGTATAGCAGCGGTCACCCTTAAGATACAGCTTTTGACCTTCGCGACGGCACAGCTTGCACTGCGCACCCGTATATCTTGCCATAAGTTGCTTACTACACCTCCTCTTATACTCTCCGGCGCTTGGGCGGCCGGCATCCATTATGTGGAACAGGTGTAACGTCCTTGATTACACTAACTTCCAGGCCAACAGCCTGCAGGGAACGAATGGCAGCCTCGCGACCCGCGCCAGGCCCTTTTACCGTTACCTCAAGCTCCTTCATACCATGTTCCATAGCTTCCCGCGCAGCTTTTTCTGCAGCCATTTGAGCAGCAAAGGGGGTGCTCTTCCGTGATCCTTTAAAACCAACCCCACCGGCGCTGGCCCAGGAGATGGCATTGCCCTTCGTATCTGTAATGGTGACTACGGTATTGTTAAACGTAGACTTAATATGCGCCACGCCGCGATCAATATTTTTACGTTCACGTCTTCTGGTTCTGGTTGCTCTGCGAGCCATTTATTTCACCCCCCTACTTTTTCCTGCGTACGCCAACCGTGCGCTTAGGTCCCTTACGGGTCCTGGCGTTATTTTTGGTATTTTGTCCGCGTACCGGCAGCCCACGGCGGTGGCGCAGTCCTCTATAGCAGCCGATTTCTATAAGCCGTTTGATATTCAGGGCTATTTCCCTGCGCAGGTCACCCTCGACACGATAATTCTTTTCAATGGCATCCCTTAGTTTATTTACTTCATCCTCGGTTAAATCCCTGATACGGGTATCGGGGCTAACCCCAGTTTGCTCCAATATTCTTTGCGAGGTGGGCTTACCAATGCCGTAAATGTAGGTAAGGCCAATTTCCACTCTTTTATCCCGCGGTAAATCTACACCCGCGATACGTGCCATTCCTATTAAACACCTCCAGCTTACCCTTGCCTTTGTTTATGCTTAGGGTTTTCACATATCACCATTATCTTGCCTTTTCGACGTATAATCTTGCATTTTTCACATATTGGTTTCACAGAAGGCCTGACTTTCATTGTTCAACCTCCTCGGGCCCTGCTTTTAGTACACACTATTTGTAGCGGTAGACAATGCGCCCCCGGGTTAAATCATAGGGGGACAATTCCACCATCACCCGGTCCCCGGCTAAAATTCGGATAAAATTCATCCTGATTTTTCCACTCACGTGGGCCAGTACCTTATGGCCGTTTTTCAGTTCCACTCGAAACATAGCATTGGGCAATGGCTCAATTACGGTACCTTCCACTTCTATAACATCCTTACCTGACATTAGATAACAAACCAACCTCCTTTAAAATGGCAACTCTTCCTCGTTGCCCACCAAGCGTTCTATCGCTCTGCGTATATCGGCGTTGCTAATACTATCGCCTGATTTCAGCTTATCAACAATCTCTCCGGCGATTCGCGTATGCAAAGTGAGATGTTTAATATTTTTTTTCTTGGGATTTTCCAATCGCCTAACCGTTCCGTCAGCAGCAAGCACGTAATGATCATCAAGAACCTTAATCACCAGGTAATACTTGCCGCTATCCCGCCCGGCCCTGGGTTGCACTAGTTGTCCCGGGGTTACATTAACCTGCATCACCGTTCATCCTCCCGATCAACCAGCGTATAAAAACCATCGTCTCTTGCACTGCACCAACTTGCCCGCGCAGCACTACGCCAAGTGTATGATCACCAGGCGCATCCACTATGGCAATGTTAGTATCACCGGTTCGCTGTCGGTAATGACAATGGTATGCTCAAAATGAGCCGATGGCTGGCCGTCCCTTGTTACCACCGTCCAGTTATCCGGAAGAGTTTGCACATAATAAGCTCCCATGTTTACCATCGGTTCTATCGCTAATGTCATGCCAGCTTTAAGCCGTGGCCCACGTCCGGGCCTACCAAAGTTAGGTACCTGGGGTTCCTCATGCATTTTTGATCCGATACCATGCCCCACGTAATCTCTAACCACCGAAAAACCGTTTTTTTCAACATAACTCTGTACTGCATGGGATATATCGGAGAGCCGGTTACCGCTTCTGGCCATTTTAATGCCTTCTGCCAGGGATGTACGGGTTACGTCCAGTAGTTTTTGCTGTTCAGCTGCAATACTACCTACAGCAAAGGTTCGGGCATGGTCTCCAAAATATCCATTTATTTCCGCACCAACATCAATACTAATAATATCTCCATTTTCCAGTTTTCTTAAACCAGGGATGCCGTGTACCACCTGTTCATTAACCGATGCACATATAGTAGCCGGAAAACCGTAAAGACCTTTAAAGGCCGGTTTGGCTCCCTTGGAAAGAATGTACTCTTCGGCAATTTGGTCCAGTTCTGCAGTGGTTACCCCGGGCTCTATCGCCTCGGCCAGCTTGTCGAGGGCTCCCGCCACCACTTTACCAGCCTCCCGCATGTAGGACAATTCCCGCTCGGATTTACAGATAATCATACAAACACCCCGGTTACTTAATAAATCCCTGGTAGCTGCGCATTAATAGTTGTGATTCAATTTGTTTCATAGTGTCCAAAGCCACGCCAACCACGATTAATAGTGCGGTACCACCGAAATAAATATTGGGTATTCTGGTGGCCAGCAAAACAAAGTTAGGCAAAATGGCTATTAGCGCCAGAAATACAGCTCCGGCCAATGTAATACGGCTCATGACCCGGGAAATGTATTCCGCAGTGGGTCGCCCCGGCCTGATGCCAGGTATAAAACCGCCGTACTTTTTAATATTGTCAGCCATATCCACCGGGTTCATAATTACTGCAGTGTAAAAATAAGTAAAGCCAATAATCAGTAAAGCATAGACTAAGGTATGTGCCGGTGAATTCCAGCCAAAATAATTTACATAAAATTCAGCTATGGCCGAGCCCTGAAACCAGCGAGCTATCTGTTCGGGAAACATCAGCAATGATGAAGCAAAAATTACAGGTATCACACCGGCTTGATTCACTTTGAGCGGCAAGTGGGTGGTTTGACCACCGTAAACCCGGCGACCCACTACCCGCTTGGCATATTGCACAGGAATGCGCCTTTGGCCTTCCTGTACCGCCACTACAGCGGCGATAACCAATGCACCGATTACCACCAGTATAAGCAGGCTCAATACATTGATAGTGCCCGCTTCAAGCTGCAGGTAAAGGTTTTGGATACCGGAAGGCAGGCGGCTGACGATACCTGCAAATATCAACAGGGATATACCATTGCCGATACCCCGCTCGGTAATCTGCTCGCCGATCCACATCAACAGTGTCGTACCCGCAGTAAGAGTGAACACAATGACAGCATAGCTGATGAAGCCCGGGTTATGCAAAACCCCGTAGTTGCCCATCATAACGCTCATGCCGATGGCCTGCAGAAAAGCCAGCATCACCGTAAAATAGCGAGTATACTGGGTGATCTTTTTGCGCCCCTCTTCGCCTTCCTTGGCCAACCGCTCCAAATGGGGGATAACCACGGTGAGCAGCTGCATAATAATGGAGGCGTTAATATAGGGGATTATGCTCATAGCAAATACCGAAAAACTCTTAAAGGCGCCGCCGGATATAACATCAAAGAAGCCTAATATTATACCGGCTGTGCCAATCAGCTCACGAAATGCGTCTACATCCACCCCGGGAACAGGTATATGCGCCCCTACACGAAAAATAAAGATCATTGACAGGGTGAACAATAACTTGGTGCGCAGTTCACTGACCTTGAAGGCACCCTTCAAGCCATCCAGCAGCTGAGCCACTTTAAATCACCTCGGCCTTGCCGCCGGCGGCCTCGATTTTTTCCAGCGCCGACTTGCTGAATGCATGGGCCTTAATGGTAAGTGTTTTTTCCAGGTTGCCTTCGCCCAAAATTTTAACCCCGTCCCGAATTTTTCTGATCACTTTAGTTTCCAGCAAAATTTCCGGGGTCACCTCGGTACCGTTTTCAAAGCGATTTAATTTATCCAGGTTTACTGTAATAATTTCCTTTTTAAAAGGTGCATTGGTGAATCCCCGCTTGGGCATACGGCGCTGCAGGGGCATCTGGCCACCCTCAAAACCAGGTCTTACTCCGCCGCCGCTGCGGGCCTTTTGACCTTTATGCCCGCGACCGGCAGTTTTACCCAATCCCGATCCGATACCCTGTCCTTTACGGGTGGGCTTGCGCCGGGATCCAGGGGTGGGTTTTAATTCATGCAGGTTCATGGTGCACCTCCTTTACACTTCCTCCACTTTAAGCAAATGGGAAACTTTACTGATTGCGCCCCTCACCTGAGGTATGTCTTCCCGAATGACAAAGCTGTTTGTTTTCTTTAGACCCAGGGCGCGTACCGTTCTTCTTTGGGTCTCCGGCCTACCGATAACACTCCTGACCAGGGTAATCTTCAACTTGGCCACAAAATAACCCCCTAACCCAGCAGTTCTTCCACTGATTTATTACGCATGCGGGCTACTTGCTCAGGCGTTTTCAACATTTTAACTGCCTCAAAAGTGGCACGCACCACATTATTGGCATTGTTGGACCCCAAAGACTTGGTTAAAATATCCTTCACACCGGCCAGCTCCATGATAGCCCTTACAGGACCGCCCGCAATGACACCGGTACCGGGTGCGGCAGGCTTCAAAAGCACTCTGCCGGCGCCAAACCGTCCAATAACTTCATGTGGAATGGTATTTTCAGCAAAAGGTACGCTAATTAGTTTTTTCTTGGCATCTTCAACTGCCTTGCGTATAGCTTCGGGTACTTCATTAGCTTTGCCCAGACCGTAACCGACCGAACCTTTACCGTCGCCGACAACCACCAGGGCCGAAAAGCTGAACCGCCTGCCACCCTTAACCACTTTAGCCACGCGATTAATAAATACTACTTTTTCGGAAAACTCGGACTTGGGTGGTTCAAATCTTGACACCGTTTCCCCTCCTTTTTGACCGATACATCTTAAAATTCAAGGCCGCCCTCTCTGGCTCCATCGGCCAGAGCCTTGACCCGCCCGTGATAAACATAACCGGCACGGTCAAACACCACTTGTTTGATACCCTTTTCCAGAGCCCTGGCAGCAATCAGCTTGCCCACTGCCGCAGCCGCCTCCCGGTTACCTCCGGACATAGCACCTTTTATTTCGGGCGAAAGGGATGATGCGGTCACTAAAGTTTCACCACGATCATCATTGATAATTTGGGCGTATATGTTATTAAGGCTGCGGTACACATTCAGCCTGGGACGCTGCTCGGTACCATTGACCCTATTGCGCACGCGCAGCTGACGTTTCTTGCGCAGTGCATTACGGTCGGGTTTATTAATCATGCCACTTCACTCCTTCCCCCGTTAACGTTTAGCCCCGGCCTTACCTACTTTACGGCGGATATGTTCACCCTCGTACTTAATACCTTTACCCTTGTAGGGTTCGGGTTCCCTTACCGACCGAATATTGGCCGCTATAGCGCCCACCATTTCCTTATCGATCCCTTTAACCGATATTTTAGTAGGGGCGGGCACTTCTATTTCTATTCCCGGCGGAGGGGTAATCTCCACCGGATGCGAGTAACCCACTGTCAATACCAGTTTATTACCCTGCATGGCAGCCCGGTAACCCACACCCACCAATTCCAGGTTCTTCTGAAATCCGCCTGCCACGCCCTGCACCATATTATTCAACAGGGTACGTGTGAGACCGTGTAAAGACCTGTGCAACTTATTGTCGGATGGTCTCTCCACCACCATAGTACGGTCATCTATAAACTTAATTTGCATGTCCTGGTGAAACTCTTTTTCCAGCTTCCCTTTGGGACCCTCGACCCGCACGGTGTTTCCGTCCAGCGTAGCGGTAACCTTATCAGGAAGCGGTACCGGTTTTTTGCCGATTCTGCTCATGCCTTACACCTCCTATGCCCCTGTGCTACCAGACGTAGCAGACAACCTCGCCACCGAGGCCCTCCTTACGGGCTTTTTTGTCGGTCATGATCCCCCGGGAGGTGGATATTATGGCAATGCCCAGCCCACCTAACACCTTGGGAATGGAATCCTTGCGGGCGTATACCCGCAAGCCGGGTTTAGATATGCGCTTGAGACCGGTAATCACCCGATCCTTACCAGAGCTGTATTTGAGGTAAACACGGATAATACCCTGTTTGCCATCCTCAACATACTCATAATCCCTGATAAAACCCTCTTCTTTAAGGATATCTGCAATAGATCGCTTCATTTTGGAAGCGGGTGCTTCAATTTTATCGTGAAAAACCATATTGCCATTTCGAATACGAGTTAAAAAATCGGCAATAGGATCAGTCATCACCATCTAAGGAATACCTCCTTCCTTTTACCAACTGGCCTTCCTCAGTCCGGGTATCTCTCCCTTGTATGCCAACTCCCGGAAGCAAACCCGACAGATCCCGAACTTGCGCATGTAAGCATGAGGACGGCCACATATATTACACCTGTTGTGCGCCCGCACTGAAAATTTGGGAGGGCGCTTGGACCTGGCTACCATTGACTTTTTAGCCACACATTTCCCTCCTTTTGCTTAAAGCTAATTTATCTTCCATCAGGCAGCTTTAAACGGCATTCCGAGTAAGCGAAGCAATTCCCGCGCCTCTTCGTCAGTCCGGGCAGTGGTTACAAAAATTATATCCATGCCCCTGACCTTATCAATTTTATCGTAATCAATTTCCGGGAAAATAAGTTGTTCCCGAACGCCCATGCTGTAGTTGCCCCGCCCGTCAAATGACTTCGGGGATATCCCACGGAAGTCGCGCACCCGCGGCAGAGCAATGTTAAACAGCCTGTCTACAAACTCGTACATACGGTCGCCCCGCAAGGTAACCTTGCAGCCTACGTTCATCCCGGCGCGCAATTTAAACGCGGCAATGGATTTTTTCGCTTTTGTTACCACCGGGCGCTGACCCGAAATAATCATCAGGTCATTTACCGCAGCGTCAATGGCCTTGCTGTTTTGGATGGCTTCCCCCACCCCCATGTTAATGACTACCTTTTCCAGCCTGGGGACCTGCATTGGGTTTTTATAGCCGAACTTTTCCATCATAGCCTTGACCACTTCATCTTTGATTTTATCCTTTAGCCTAGGCACACCTATACCCTCCTTCCGCCGGGTTAGCTGAGCACTTCCCCGCATTTCTTGCACTGGCGAACTTTTTTACCGTCTTCCAGTATTTTCTTACCCACCCTGGTGGGTCTGTTGCACTTACTGCAATACAGCATCACGTTGGAGCTGTGGATGGGCGCCTCCTTTTCCGTAATGCCGCCTTGCGGCATACTGCGGGTTGGTTTGGCATGGCGCTTTACTTTGTTAACCCCTTCCACCACCACGCGACTCTTAGCTGGCTGCACTTCCAGGACCTTGCCTTTTTTACCGGCGCTTTTGCCCCGAATCACCAATACTGTATCACCTTTATGCACATGCACTTTGGGCTTGGTCATATCCGTTACACCTCCTGTAGCGGCATCTACTACAATACTTCCGGGGCCAGGGAGACAATTTTCATATAATCGTGCTCTCTTAATTCCCGGGCCACGGGACCGAATATACGGGTGCCACGTGGAGTTCCGTCATCTTTAATAATCACTGCGGCGTTTTCGTCAAATTTAATATAAGAACCATCGGGACGTCGCACTTCCTTTTTGGTGCGCACGATAACAGCCTTAACCACGTCCCCTTTCTTAACAACGCCGCCTGGTGTGGCTTCCTTGACGGTGGCAACCACCACATCGCCCAGGCTGGCATATCGGCGCAACGAACCGCCCATTACGCGGATACACATCAGCTTACGGGCACCGGTATTGTCTGCCGCTCTAAGCATAGATTGTACTTGAATCACCGAATTAGCCTCCTTTGCACAATAACCGGCGGGCTACCGGCGGCTATAACTGCTCTGTCTTGCGCAATATTTCCACCACACGCCACCGCTTATCCTTGGACAATGGCCTGGTTTCCATTATCTTGACCTTGTCGCCGATATTGCATATATTTTCTTCATCATGTGCCTTGTATTTTTTAGTTTGCCTGATGGTCCGGTTGTATAGCGGGTGTCTAACCAGTGTTTCCACTGCTACGACCGCAGTTTTATTCATTTTATTGCTCACAACCACACCTGTTTGAGTTTTGCGCAAATTGCGCTCCGTCAACATGGCTACCCCCTTCCTGCATCGGGATAATATGCTTTTCATTAAGCCCGCTTAATGCCAATTTCCCTTTCCCGGATGACAGTTTTGACGCGGGCGATATTTCTGCGCACTTCCTTGATACGCATTGGGTTATCCAGTTGTCCGGTAGCCAGTTGAAAGCGTAACCGGAACAATTCATCCTTGGTATCGTTCATTTTCTTTTGCAGTTCCTCAACGGTCATATCACGCAGTTCCTTAGCTTTCACTTGCCTCACCTACTTCCCCACGTCTTACAAACTTGGTTTTGATGGGCAGCTTGTGCGATGCCAACCGCATGGCCTCCCGGGCTACCTCTTCACTGACACCAGCCAACTCAAACATTATCCGTCCGGGCTTAACCACCGCCACCCACCATTCGGGAGCGCCCTTGCCGCTGCCCATCCGGGTTTCAGCCGGCTTTTTGGTGACCGGTTTATCGGGGAAAATTCTAATCCATACTTTACCGCCCCGTTTAATGTAACGGGTCATAGCAATACGAGCGGCTTCAATTTGCCGGTTGGTAATCCATCCGGGTTCCAGCGCTTTTAACCCGTATTCCCCGAAATGGACTTCATTGCCCCCCTTGGATTTACCCGAGGGTATTGATCCGCGGCGCTGCTTGCGGTATTTTACCCTTTTTGGAATGAGCATAAAGCCTATTCGCCTCCTTTACCGGCAGCGGTTCTTCTAACTTCCGGCAAAACTTCTCCTTTATATATCCAAACCTTGACACCGATTTTACCATAAGTTGTATTTGCTTCGGCAAAACCATAGTCGATATCAGCACGCAATGTATGCAGGGGTACTTTACCTTCACTATACCACTCAGTCCGGGCAATTTCTGCTCCGGCCAGCCGGCCACTGCAAGAAATTTTGATTCCCTTGGCCCCCATCTTCATGGCCCTGCCTACGCTTTGTTTCATGGCCCGGCGGAAAGCAATTCTTCTCTCCAATTGAGAGGCTACATTCTCGGACAGCAACTGGGCATCAATTTCAGGCACTTTAACTTCAACTATGTTAATGTTCACATGCTTACCGGTCATTTGTTCCAGCTGCTTGCGCAAATTCTCCACCTCGGCACCGCCACGCCCGATAACAATACCCGGCTTGGCCGTGTGGATGGATAATTTTATTTTGTTGGCTGCCCGCTCTATCTGAATGCGGGCGATACCTGCCGCATACAATTTCTTTTTGACAAATTTGCGGATATTAAAATCCTCCAGTAAAAGGGTGGAAAAGTTTTTCTTATCCGCGTACCATTTGCCTTCCCAATCCTTAATAATGCCTATGCGCAACCCTACGGGATTTACCTTCTGCCCCACACTAACCCTCCTTTTTCTCTTTTACTACCACGGTAATGTGGCTGGTACGGTGGCGCAGTACATCCGCACGGCCCATGGCCCGGGGCTGCCACCGCTTCAAGGTGGGTCCTTGATCTACATAACAGGCGGCCACATACAGGTTATCCTTATTCATTTCATAATTATGCTCGGCGTTGGCTGCGGCAGATTTAACTACTTTAGCCACCGGTACAGAGGCCCGCTTGGGCGTAAATTTCAATATAGCCAGCGCCTCTTGCACATCCTTACCCCTGATAATGTCAATAACCTGACGCACTTTACGTGGGGAGATGCGAATATATTTCGCAACCGCTGTTGCTTCTTGCATGGTTTTACCCCCTTTACACGTTTACTTCAAAGACGTCGACCTTTCAGTATGTGATCCGTGTCCCCTGAAAAGCCTCGTGGGGGCGAACTCGCCTAATTTATGTCCAACCATATCCTCGGTAACATATACGGGAACATGCTTTCTGCCATCATGCACCGCAATGGTGTGCCCAATCATATCCGGAAAAATGGTGGACCGGCGGGACCATGTCTTAATGACCCTTTTGTCGCCCTTATCATTCATCTCTTGGATTCTATTAAGGAGTTTATCGTCACAATACGGGCCTTTTTTCAGAGAGCGACCCATCGGCTGGCCTCCTTCCTACACCTGTACATATACTTATTTTTTACCACGCCGCTTCACAATTAAGCGATCACTGGGTTTTTTCTTCCTGGTACGTGCACCCAGGGCTGGTTTACCCCAGGGAGTAACCGGGTTTCTGCCTACGGGTGAGCGACCCTCACCACCACCATGGGGGTGATCCACCGGGTTCATCACCACGCCGCGCACTGTCGGGCGAATGCCTGACCAACGGGAACGGCCGGCTTTACCAACCGAAATGTTCTCGTGATCCACATTACCCACCTGGCCTATGGTGGCCCGGCAATCCTGTAATATTAAACGCATTTCCCCTGATGGCATGCGTACGTGGGCGTATTTGCCCTCTTTAGCCATAAGCTGCGCGGCTGTGCCGGCTGAACGAACCAATTGTCCGCCGCCCTTGGGGTGCAGCTCAAGATTATGAATCATTGTACCCACCGGAATATTACGCAAAGCAAGGGCATTGCCCACTTTTATGTCAGCTTGCGGACCCGATTCAACCTTCTGTCCCACCTGCAGGCCTACCGGAGCAATGATATAACGCTTTTCACCGTCGGCATAATGCAACAGGGCAATACGTGCCGAGCGATTGGGATCGTATTCAATAGTGGCTACCTTGGCCGGTATACCATCCTTATCCCGTTTGAAATCAATTAACCGGTACATCCGTTTATGTCCGCCGCCACGGTGACGAACAGTTATTCTGCCGCTGGCATTTCTGCCGCCTTTGCTCTTAAGCGGTTCCAGCAGGGACTTTTCCGGTTCGGTGGCGGTTATTTCCTCGAAAGTTGATACAGTTACAAACCTCCGACCCGGCGATGTAGGCTTGAATTTTTTAATCCCCACCTGGTTTCCCTCCTTATCGCCCCCCCGCGTCCTTTTACCAGGACAGCGAAGGAATCATTTCACTAAACACCCTCAAAGAGCTGAATTTTTTGCCCCTCTTTGAGTGTAACTATGGCTTTCTTACGGTCGGGTGTCTTGCCCCAACGGTTACGAACCCGCTTTAATTTACCCTTGACCCGCATGGTGCGCACCTTGTCAACTTTAACATTAAACAACTCTTCCACAGCCTGGCGAATCTCAATTTTATTGGCACCCATATCCACGATAAATGTGTACTTGTTTTCTTCCACCAAGCCCATACTCTTTTCAGTGACCACCGGCTTTTTAATAATATCTCGAGGATTTTTCATTAAACAAACACCTCCTCGACCCTGGCCACCGCATCTTTGGTAATGACCAGCGTTTTATGCGCCAGCAAATCATAAACATTCAGCCCCGGGACGCTTAATTGTTTAATGCCCGGTATGTTACGCGCCGACTTATAAACCGCATCGTCTCTTTCCGCTGTTACTACCAAAGCTTTATTATCAACTTTAAGGTTATTAAGTATTTTTACCATATCCTTGGTTTTGGGCACATCCATTTTGAGCTCTTCCAAAACTACAATGGTGCCGCCTTCCACCTTGGAGGATAATGCTGATTTCATAGCCAGCCTGCGCACCTTTTTGGGCACCCGGTAGCTATAACTGCGCGGGTGTGGCCCGAACACAATGCCGCCGCCACGCCAGATGGGTGAACGAATAGACCCGTGCCGGGCCCGGCCGGTGCCTTTTTGGCGATAGGGCTTGCGGCCGCCGCCGCTGACTTCGGCCCTGGTTTTGGTATCGTGTGTGCCCTGCCGCCTGCCGGCCAACTGCATGGTTACGACATCATGCAGAGCTTGTTGGTGAACTGCAATACCGAAAATGTCTTCTTTTAAGTCGATCTCCCCGACCTGGTCACCGTTTATGTTATACATGGCAACTCTGGGCATGAATGACTTCCTCCTTTCGCTGCGCCGCCGTTACCTGGCTTTAACGGATTGTTTGACCATGACCAGACCGCCGCGCGGGCCCGGAATGGCTCCCTTAACAGCCAGCAGGTTCTGCCCGGCATCCGCACGGACAACCTCCAAATTCTGTATGGTCACCCGCTCAGCGCCGTAGTGCCCCGGCAATTTTCTGCCCTTGAACACCCGGGCCGGGCCTTTAGCCGCCAGCGAACCGGGACGCCGGTGATACTTGGAACCGTGCGCCATGGGGCCACGGTGGAATCCATGGCGTTTTATACCACCCGAAAAACCGCGCCCTTTGGTGATACCCACAACGTCTACTTTTTCGCCGGGTGCAAATACATCCGCTTTGATTTCCTGCCCCACTTCATAGGCATCAATGTCATCAACGCGTATTTCCCGCAAGTAACGCTTGGGCTTTATGCCCGCTTTTTCAAAATGGCCTTTCATAGGTTTGTTAAACAAATTTTCCCGTTTTTCACCAAACCCTAATTGAATGGCGTTATAGCCGTCCTTGGCGCCGGTTTTCTTTTGGGCCACCAAACAAGGTCCAGCCTCAATAACGGTTACCGGAACGGCAATACCTTCATCAGTAAATACCTGGGTCATACCAACCTTTTTACCCAATATTGCCTTGGGCATTTCCATGCACCTCCCGAGCCTGCTCGAAGTACTGTGCTTCCTAGGCTTTTCGATGCCGTCAGCGGTTCAACGTACTGGTCGCTGTTTTTATCACGACCACAAGCGCTGAACTTGACCTTCGAGACTGCTATCTGCTAGTTTTCTTATAGTTTAATTTCAATATCCACACCGGCGGGCAGGTCAAGGCGCATCAACGCATCCACCGTTTTGGGCGTGGGTTCCATAATGTCAATCAGCCGCTTATGGGTTCTCATTTCAAATTGTTCCCGGGAGTCCTTGTTGACGTGGGGGGAACGCAATATCGTGTAGATATTCTTTTCTGTGGGCAAAGGCACGGGGCCTGCCACATTAGCGCCGGTCCGCCGGGCGGTGTCCACTATTTTCTGGGCCGATTGGTCCAGCATGTGGTGATCATACGCCTTAAGCCGGATACGAATTTTTTGACTTTTCATGCACTGACCTCCTTTCGCCTAAAAGAAGTGCGTCAACAATTACTCGTTGATACCGGTAACCACACCGGCACCTACGGTACGACCACCTTCACGAATGGCGAAACGCAAACCTTCTTCTAAAGCAATGGGAGTAATAAGCTCGATATTCATTTTAATGTTGTCGCCCGGCATAACCATTTCCACACCCTCCGGCAACTGGGCCACGCCGGTCACGTCGGTGGTACGGAAGTAAAATTGCGGACGGTAGCCGTTGAAGAACGGGGTATGCCGGCCACCTTCTTCTTTGGTCAGCACGTATACTTCTGCGTTAAATTTGGTATGGGGCTTGATGCTGCCGGGTTTGGCCAGCACCTGGCCGCGCTCGATTTCTTTACGGTCTACGCCGCGCAGCAGACAGCCTACGTTGTCACCCGCTTCACCGCGGTCCAGTATCTTGCGGAACATTTCCACGCCGGTGACCACAGTCTTGCGCGGTTTATCCATCAAACCTACGATTTCTACTTCTTCACCTACTTTAACAGCGCCCCGCTCTATACGACCGGTGGCCACGGTACCACGACCCGTGATGGTGAATACGTCTTCCACAGGCATCAAGAACGGCTTGTCAATGTCGCGCTCCGGTGTGGGAACGTAGGCATCTACAGCGTCCATCAGTTCCCATACGCTCTTGCACCACTCGCATTCCCGTTTGCCGCAGCCGCATTCCAGCGCCTTTAATGCCGAACCGGTGATTACTGGGATGTCGTCCCCGGGGAATTCGTACTGGCTTAAAAGCTCACGCACTTCCATGTCCACCAGTTCCAGCAATTCGGCATCGTCTACCTGGTCGGCTTTGTTCAGGTAAACCACGATGTAGGGCACGCCCACCTGGCGGGAAAGGAGAATATGCTCACGGGTTTGGGGCATGGGACCGTCGGCAGCTGATACCACCAGTATGGAGCCGTCCATCTGGGCTGCGCCGGTGATCATGTTCTTGACGTAGTCGGCGTGGCCGGGGCAGTCTACGTGCGCGTAGTGTCTGGTCGCGGTCTCGTATTCCACGTGAGCGGTGTTGATGGTTATACCGCGCTCTCTTTCTTCCGGGGCATTGTCAATTTCATCGTACTTTTTCACTGAAGCTCCGCCCACTGTGGACAGCACGGTGGTGATAGCCGCGGTCAGGGTGGTTTTACCGTGGTCCACGTGGCCGATGGTACCGATGTTTACGTGCGGTTTAGTCCGCTCAAATTTCGCCTTTGCCATGGTTGGTTTTTGATTCCTCCTTGCAATTATCCGTAAAATCTTTTAGATACAATACTTTCCGCAATGTTCTGTGGCACTTCCTCATAGTGGCTGAACTGCATCGTATAAGTGCCACGGCCCTGGGTTCTGGAACGCAGTTCAGTGGCATAACCGAACATTTCCGATAGCGGTACAATGCCATGAATAACTTGATTTATTCCCCGGGGTTCCATTTCCTCGATACGCCCCCGGCGGGCGTTTATATCACCAATAACATCACCCATATACTCATCCATGACCACCACTTCCACCTTCATGACCGGTTCCAGCAATACTGCTCCGGCCTTTTTAGCCGCATTTTGCAGCGCCATGCTGCCTGCTATTTTAAAGGCCATTTCTGAAGAGTCAACATCATGATAAGAACCATCAAGCAATGTAGCCCGCAGGTCTACCAGCGGATAGGATGCTACTACACCATTAGACATAGCCTCGGAAATACCGTTTGATACCGCCGGTATATATTCCTTGGGTATTACCCCGCCAACAATTTTATTGACGAATTCAAACCCGGTGCCCGGCTCGGCCGGTTCAATCTCAATTACTACGTGACCGTATTGACCGCGCCCGCCGGACTGGCGAATAAATCTGCCTTCAGCCTTGGATTTTTTGCGAATAGTCTCTTTATAGGCGACCTGGGGCTTACCAACCGTGGCCTGCACTTTAAACTCACGCAGTAAGCGATCCACAATAATCTCCAGGTGCAGTTCGCCCATACCTCTAATGATGGTCTGCCCCGTTTCAGCGTCAATACTTACCTTGAAGGTGGGGTCTTCTTCGCCCAGTTTTTGCAAAGCTACAGCCATTTTATCCTGATCGGCCTTGGTATTGGGTTCAATGGCCACAGAAATAACGGGTTCGGGAAACTCCATGGACTCCAGCAGTATCGTCTGTTTTTCATCGCACAGGGTATCCCCGGTTGAGGTGTCCCTTAGTCCTACGGCTGCCACTATATCACCGGAATAGATCTCCTTGACCTCTTCCCGGTGGTTGGCATGCATTCGCAGTATACGGCCTACACGCTCCCGTTTTCCCTTAGTGGAGTTATAAACATATGATCCGCTGGCCATCCGCCCTGAATATACCCTGAAGTAAGTCAATTTTCCCACGTATGGGTCCGTCATAATTTTAAAAGCCAGTGCTGAAAAAGGTGCTTCGTCATCAGCTACCCGCGTGTCCTCATCGCTGGTGTCAGGGTGTACACCTCGGATAGCAGGAACATCCAGCGGAGATGGTAGATAATCCACGATGGCATCCAATAAGGGCTGAACCCCTTTATTTTTAAAAGAGGAACCGCAAAGTACCGGTATTATCTTCACCGCCAGTGCGGCCTTACGCAGAGCGCCCTTGATCTCTTCGGAAGTAAGCTGATCGCCTTCGAGATACTTGAGCATTAACTCTTCATCGAATTCGGCCACCGCCTCCAGAAGTTTTTCCCGGTGTTCGGTAACCAGTTCCAACATGTCCTCGGGAACATCTGTTTCCTCGCTAGTGGTGCCCAGGTCGTCAATGTACCTGATGGCCTTGTTGCGAACCAGGTCAACAATGCCGCTAAAATTCTCTTCCACACCAATGGGCAATTGAATTGCTACCGGGTTAGCACCTAATCTTTTACGCATCATAGCCATACCATTGAAAAAATCTGCGCCAACACGGTCCATTTTATTGATATAAGCAATCCGCGGCACCCTATATTTATCGGCCTGCCGCCATACCGTTTCAGACTGGGGTTCTACACCACCCACTGAACAAAAAACGGCAACCGCCCCATCCAGCACACGCAGCGACCTTTCCACCTCAACAGTAAAGTCCACGTGTCCGGGTGTGTCAATAATATTTACACAATGATCTCGCCATTGGCACGTCGTTGCAGCAGAGGTGATGGTAATACCCCTTTCCTGCTCCTGAACCATCCAATCCATGGTTGCCGCGCCATCATGGACTTCACCCAATTTGTGCACCTTACCTGTATAAAACAGGATGCGCTCGGTGGTGGTGGTCTTTCCGGCGTCTATATGTGCCATAATGCCAATGTTGCGAGTTTTTTCGAGCGGAAATTGCCTCGCCATTAAGACCCCCCCTTTCATTACCACCTGTAGTGAGCAAAAGCTTTGTTAGCCTCCGCCATTTTATGGGTATCTTCTTTCCGCTTTACAGAAGCCCCTGTGTTGTTGGATGCATCGATTAATTCATCCGCCAGGCGCTCCCGCATGGTCCTACCGGCACGTTCCCTGGAATATCTGGTTATCCAGCGAATAGCCAGTGTCTGCCTGCGTTCTGGTCTTACTTCCACAGGCACTTGATAGTTGGCACCACCTACCCGGCGGGCCTTTACTTCTAGAACCGGCATTACATTTTTCATGGCCTGCTCAAAAACTTCGCTGGGATCCTTGCCGGTTTTTTCCCGGATAATATCAAAAGCACCATAGCAGATGCTTTCCGCTACGCCCTTTTTACCATCGAGCATAACTTGATTTATTAACTTGGTAAGCACCTTGCTGTTGTGTACCGGGTCGGGCATAATGTCCCGTTTTGGTGCAGCACCTCTTCTCGGCATTTGTTTCCCCCCTTACGTATTAAGATATCAAGGACTTAGAGCAATTGTCTTATTTTTTTGGCCGTTTGGCACCATACTTGGAACGACCCCGATTACGGTTCTGCACTCCGGCACAGTCCAAAGCACCCCTGACAATGTGATACCTAACGCCCGGCAGGTCCTTTACCCTACCGCCGCGAACCAGCACCACCGAGTGCTCCTGCAGGTTGTGACCGATACCGGGGATATAGGAGGTTACTTCAATACCATTGGTAAGCCTTACCCTGGCCACCTTGCGCAGCGCTGAGTTTGGTTTTTTAGGAGTTGTGGTATATACCCTGGTACAAACTCCCCTTTTCTGCGGGCATTCTTTCAATGCCGGTGCAGTAGATTTTTTAATTAAATCCTCTCTGCCTTTTCTGATCAGCTGGTGGATTGTCGGCATATTCAATTACACCTCCTTTGCCGCATTATTAATTTAAGGCAAAATATAAACAATTAATCTTCTATAATAGCTGCCGTAGCACATTCAACTTTAATTCCACAAGCCTTGCCCAGGTTTTTCATGGAATCTACCCGTATAACCGAGACCTGGTTTTCCTCGCACAACTTAATCACAGGATCGACGACATGTTTATCTGCGTTATCTGCTACATACACCACTTTGGCCAGTTTTTTTTTCAATGCCTTAACGGTTTGCTTGCTACCCACCGACTTTTCCTTGGCTGCCTGCAGCCGTTTTAAAGGCATAATCGACACCCCCAAAAATAACACACTTAAGCATAATATCACTACCAACACGCAAAGTCAATAAATTTCACCGATGCCTGGGAGGTGCTCGGTTATATAATTTTTTTGGGACATACAGCCAGGCACACTGATTGGCGCCCGGCTGCATATCATCCCCCGGCACCCTTTGGCCGGTTACACCTCTGAAGTTAAATCCACTGTTTCCTTTAGGTCCTCAACATCCTCAGGCGGATTAATCTCAACGTTTCGATAGCGGCTCATACCGGTACCGGCAGGCACCAGCTTACCTATAATAACATTTTCCTTGAGCCCCAGAAGTGGATCCATTTTTCCTTTAATGGCCGCCTCGGTAAGCACCCTGGTGGTTTCCTGAAACGAGGCTGCCGACAGGAATGAATCCGTAGCCAGAGATGCCTTGGTAATGCCCAGCAATACCGGCTTAGCCTGGGCCGGTTCACCGCCCTCAAGCTCAACCAGCCTGTTTTCTTCTTCAAAATCAAATATGTCGATTAGTCCCCCGGGCAGCAGCGATGTATCACCTTGATCCTCCACCCGTACTTTGCGCAGCATCTGGCGAATCATCACTTCAATATGCTTATCATTAATATCCACACCCTGCAGGCGATATACCCGCTGCACTTCATGAAGCAAGTATATTTGCACTCCAGTGGCACCCTTTATTTTTAACAGGTCATGGGGGTTAACTGAACCCTCGGTCAATTCGTCACCGGCATCCACCCGGTCTCCATTTTGTACTTTCAATCGGGCGCCATAAGGGATTACATAGTTATTTTTGCTGCCGTCATCGCTGGTGATATCTATTTCTCTACGCCCCTTGACCTCTCTTAATTCGACCAGGCCGCCCTCTTCGGCAATAATGGCCTGGCCTTTGGGCTTGCGGGCCTCAAAAAGTTCCTCAACCCTGGGCAGACCCTGGGTAATATCATCTCCGGCCACACCACCGGTATGGAATGTGCGCATAGTCAACTGGGTGCCGGGCTCACCAATGGATTGTGCGGCAATAATACCCACCGCCTCGCCAATATCCACCATATGCCCGGTGGCCAGGTTGCGGCCGTAGCAGTTGATACATACTCCATACCTGCTTTTACAGGTGAGCACGGAACGGATCTTAACTTTCCTGATACCGGCTGCAACAATGCTGTCAGCGTCATCATATTCAATCACCTGACCTGCCGACACAATAACTTCCCCTGTTTCCGGATGCATGATATCTTCAAGGGCAATCCGTCCGGCAATACGATCCTCGAGCTTTTCAATTACCTCGGTGCCGTCTTTAATTTCGGAAACACTGATACCCTCTTCAGTGCCGCAATCGACCTCCCGCACGATGACATCCTGGGCCACATCCACCAGGCGGCGGGTCAAATATCCCGAGTCAGCTGTACGCAGAGCGGTATCTGCCAAACCTTTGCGGGCACCGTGCGTGGAAATAAAGTACTCCAAAACCGTCAGACCTTCGCGAAAGTTTGCTTTAATGGGCAGGTCGATAATCCGTCCCGAAGGATCCGCCATCAAGCCCCGCATGCCCGCCAGCTGGCGAATTTGCTGAATATTACCCCGGGCACCGGAGTTGGCCATCATATATACCGGGTTAAATTTATCCAGGGATTCAATCAGCGCATCGGTAACCTTTCTGGTGGCATCATTCCATATGCCGATAACCTTGCGATAGCGCTCCTCCTCTGTGATCAAGCCCCGGCGGTATTGAACCTCTACTTTAGCAACTTGTTTTTCGGCGTCGCCCAGTATTTCTTTCTTCTTTTCGGGGATAATGATATCCGCATTGCCAATGGTTACTCCTGCCTTAGTGGCGAACTTAAAGCCAAGGCCCTTAATTCCATCCAACAACTGGCCGGTAGCGGAAAAACCAAGTTTACGGTAAGATTCATCCACAATTTTACTTAGTGCTTTTTTATCAGCCACCCTATTAAAATAGCCAAGCTTTTTGGGAACAGCTGAATTAAAGATGACCCGGCCCACGGTTGTTTCTATAATCTCTTCATCTAACCTGACCTTGACCTTGGCATGGAGGCTAACTGCGCCATTTTCATAAGCTATCATGGCTTCTTCCGCACCGTAAAAGGTTTTACCCTCGCCAAGATCGCCGGGCTTTTCCATAGTCAGGTAATAGCTGCCCAACACCATATCCTGGGTGGGAATGGCCACGGGATGCCCATCCTTGGGATTTAAAATATTATACGCTGAAAGCATCAGCAATCTTGCCTCGGCCTGGGATTCAGCGGATAGAGGCAAGTGCACCGCCATTTGGTCTCCGTCGAAGTCAGCGTTATAAGCGGTACAAACCATGGGGTGAATTTGTATAGCCTTCCCTTCCACCAACTTTGGCTCAAAAGCCTGAATACCCAGGCGGTGCAGCGTGGGTGCGCGGTTTAACATCACCGGGTGATCCTTGATGACCTCTTCAAGGACATCCCACACCTCCGGGCGCACGCGTTCCACCATGCGCTTGGCACTTTTGATATTATGGGCATGACCGTCATTGACCAGTTTTTTCATTACAAAGGGTTTGAATAGCTCCAAAGCCATTTCTTTGGGTAAACCGCACTGGTGCAGTTGCAGCTTGGGGCCCACCACAATTACAGAACGCCCGGAATAATCCACCCTTTTGCCCAGCAGGTTTTGACGGAACCGGCCTTGTTTCCCCTTTAACATGTCGCTCAATGATTTTAAAGGACGGTTACCCGGCCCAGTCACGGGTCGACCCCGCCGGCCGTTATCAATTAGGGCATCCACAGCTTCCTGCAACATGCGCTTCTCATTACGCACTATGATATCCGGAGCTCCCAAATCCAGCAGCCTTTTGAGACGGTTATTGCGGTTGATCACCCTGCGATAAAGGTCGTTTAAATCCGAAGTGGCAAACCTGCCACCGTCCAGCTGCACCATGGGACGCAGCTCGGGCGGGATTACAGGCACCACGTCCATAATCATCCACTCAGGACGGTTGCCACTTTTACGGAAGGCATCAACAACTTCCAGCCGGCGAACGGCACGGATTTTACGCTGTCCTGAAACATCCCGCAGTTCCAAACGTAATTCCCGGTTCATTTCTTCCAAATTAATTTCTTGCAGCAGCTGCTTGATCGCCTCTGCTCCCATAAGCGCCTTAAAATTGCTGCCATACTTTTCCCGGTGTTCCCGGTATTCAGTTTCAGTGAGCAGCTGCTTTTTAAGCAGCGGTGTTTCCATGGGATCAACTACTATATATGAGACAAAATACAATACCTTTTCCAGCGCCCGGGGGGACATATCCAGCAAAAGTCCCATCCGGCTGGGTATTCCTTTGAAATACCAGATATGGGATACCGGTGCAGCCAGCTCAATATGTCCCAACCTCTCCCTGCGCACCTTGGAACGCGTCACCTCGACACCACAGCGATCGCAAATTACGCCCTTATAACGAACACGTTTATATTTACCGCAATGACATTCCCAGTCGCGGGTGGGACCAAAAATGCGTTCGCAAAACAGCCCGTCCCGCTCGGGTTTTAATGTGCGGTAATTGATGGTCTCGGGTTTCTTGACCTCACCGTTGGACCAGGCCCGGATTTGTTCCGGTGAAGCCAGGCCTATGCGAATTCGGTCGAAGTTATTCAAGTCCAGCAAGGACCTCTCTCCCTTCGGATTTTCTAACTGTGTTAGTAATTATCCTCATCGGGGTCATAATCGTTTAGATCCCCGTCAAGATTATTTACCTCATCCAGATCATCCAATTTACCGTCTTCATTTATAAGAGCATCCTCATCCAATTGGTCGATATCTTCACCCGGTTCCACGTCTTCTTCATCTTCGGGTTCTTCATAATTATCATCCCGCCGACGTCCCCGATCCTCATGCAATTCAATGCCTAAATCCTTGGCGGTTTCAGCAATATCATCTTCCGCTTCCTTGATTTCAATTTCCCGATCGTCCTCTGAAAGCACTTTGACATCCAGACTTAAGCTTTGAAGTTCTTTAATAAGCACTTTGAAGGACTCGGGCACACCGGGTTCAGGCACATTTTCACCTTTGACAATTGCTTCATAGGTTTTTACCCGCCCGACGACATCATCGGATTTGACGGTAAGTATCTCTTGCAGCGTGTAAGCCGCGCCATAAGCCTCCAGCGCCCAAACCTCCATTTCACCAAAACGCTGACCGCCGAACTGAGCCTTGCCGCCCAGCGGCTGCTGGGTAACCAGTGAATATGGTCCCGTGGAACGGGCATGGATTTTGTCATCCACCAGGTGGGCCAGTTTAAGCATATACACATACCCAACTGTAACCGGATTATCAAATGGTTCACCGGTACGACCGTCATACAAAGTCATTTTACCGTTGGTGGGTAGTCCTGCCCTTTCCAGCTGGGCTACGATATCCTCTTCCAATGCGCCGTTAAATACCGGGGTAGCCATGTGAATCCCCAGTGCATGGGCAGCCCAGCCCAGGTGTGTCTCCAGGACCTGGCCTATATTCATCCGGGAGGGCACCCCCAAAGGATTAAGTACAATTTCTATAGGCGTGCCATCGGGTAAAAACGGCATATCCTCCTCGGGTAAAATGCGTGCCACAACACCCTTGTTACCGTGGCGTCCGGCCATTTTATCACCCTCGGATATCTTGCGTTTTTGGGCAATGTATACCCGAACCAGCTGATTAACCCCGGGGGGCAATTCATCACCGTTATCCCGGGCGAACACCTTGACATCCACCACTTTGCCGGCTTCACCATGAGGTACTCGCAGCGACGTATCCCGTACTTCCCTGGCCTTTTCACCAAAAATAGCCCGCAGCAAGCGTTCTTCGGCAGTAAGCTCTGTTTCCCCCTTGGGGGTAACCTTACCCACCAGTATATCTCCGGGCCGCACCTCGGCACCTACACGGATAATACCACGGTCATCCAGATCCTTTAATATTTCCTCACCCACATTAGGAATGTCCCGGGTGATTTCTTCGGGACCCAGCTTAGTGTCCCGGGCGTCACATTCATATTCCTCTATGTGTATGGAAGTAAAGTAATCCTGCTTAACAGTCTTTTCACTGATCAATATAGCATCTTCGTAGTTGTAGCCCTCCCAGGGCATGAAGGCTACCAGGATATTGCGGCCCAGGGCAAGTTCACCATTGTCGGTAGAGGCCCCGTCGGCGATAACCTGACCGGCCACAACCCTTTCACCCCTACTAACTATCGGCCGCACATTAATACAGGTACCCTGGTTGGACCTGGAAAACTTCAACAACTTATACTTTTCCAGTCTATCGTCGTCTGTCCGGATTACAATTTCGGTGGCCGTAACCCTTTCCACCACGCCACTGTTATTGGCCAGTTTGACCACGCCGGAATCCCGGGCCGCCTTATATTCAATACCAGTGCCCACCAGCGGGGCATCGGTTCTAAGTAAAGGCACGGCTTGCCGCTGCATGTTGGCACCCATTAATGCCCGGTTGGCATCATCATGTTCCAAAAACGGTATTAACGCAGTGGCCACACTGACCACCTGTTTGGGCGAAACATCCATGTAATCCACTTGCTCCGCAGGTGCCACCAGTATTTCACTGCCGTGACGGGCGTTAACCCGTTCTTCAGCAAAGTAAAAATCCTCGTTTAGCGGTGCATTGGCTTGGGCAATGATTTGATCTTCTTCCTCATCAGCAGTAAGATATACTATTTCATCCGTTACCCGCTTGTTATCTTTATCCACCTTGCGGTAGGGCGTTTCAATAAAACCAAAATTATTAATCCGTGCATAGCACGAGAGAGAGCCTATTAAACCAATGTTAGGACCCTCGGGGGTCTCAATGGGACACATCCTACCATAGTGAGAGTGGTGCACGTCCCGCACTTCAAAACCTGCCCGCTCCCGGCTAAGGCCACCGGGTCCCAGGGCGGATAAGCGTCGTTTGTGGGTCAATTCGGCCAGAGGATTTGTCTGATCCATAAACTGACTGAGCTGGCTTGAGCCGAAAAATTCTTTAATGGCCGCCACAACGGGGCGAATGTTAATCAACACCTGCGGGGTAATAACATCCACATCCTGGATGGTCATACGTTCCCGCACCACACGTTCCATACGGGATAAGCCGATACGAAACTGATTTTGCAGCAACTCTCCCACCGAGCGCAGGCGCCGGTTGCCCAGGTGGTCGATATCATCCACCTGCCCCTCACCTTCCATAAGGCGCAGCAGGTAATTAACCGTTTCAATGATATCCTGGGCGGATAGCTCCCGAATAAATTCCCGTACTTTGGGCACTTCTGTTTTTAAATAGGGATCAAATTCGGTATCCTGGTTCTCGCTTTCAGGATAACGGTACAACACTCCGTGTTTTAGCTTTTTCTGAATCTTATAGCGTCCTACGACTGCCAGGTCATAACGTTTGGGGTCGAAAAAGAGTGTCTCCAACAGCGACCGGGCGCTATCCACCGTAGGCGGCTCGCCGGGGCGAAGGCGCTTATAGATTTCCACCAGCGCATCTTCCGTTGAATCAGTATTATCCCGGGCCAGGGTCTCCTGGATATGTATGTTCTCGTTAAATAAATCCGTAATCATGATATTGGATCCGTAACCCAAAGCTCTAATCAATACTGTCGCAGGAATCTTTCTGGTGCGGTCAATTCGCACGTGAAGCTGGTCGTTGATATCAGTTTCAAACTCCAGCCAGGCGCCACGATTGGGTATAATAGTTGCACCATATAGTTTTTTGCCGCTGGGGTCGTGTGTCTCCGCAAAGTAAACACCGGGTGAACGCACCAACTGGCTGACAATAACCCGCTCGGCCCCGTTGATAATAAAAGTACCCTTATCGGTCATCAGCGGGAAATCACCCATAAAAACTTCCTGTTCCTTAACCTCACCTGTCTCCTTGTTAATCAGGCGCACCTTTACCCTAAGTGGAGCAGCATAGGTGACATCGCGTTCCTTACATTGCTCGACGCCATACTTTGGTTTCCCCAGGCTGTAATCCAAAAACTCCAGCACTAAATTGCCGGTAAAGTCCTGAATGGGAGAAATATCATGGAACACCTCCCTCAGCCCTGCGTTAAGAAACCATACGTACGAGTTGCGCTGCACTTCAATGAGATTAGGCAGCTCCAAAACTTCCTGGAACTTCCCGAAATTCCACCTGGTTCTAGTACCCAGTTGCTCAGGATACATCTACAGCACCACACCCCCAAAAATAAGGCATTAATATTAATACAAACAACGAAAAGCAAGGTCTTGTCCTTTTCACAATCCCTCGCTTACTAACAAAATAAAAAAAGCTATCTAATGTATTATTTCCATTATTTTTATAACGGATACATTTTCCGGGCATGCATAAAAAATAAAAGCCTTTATAAAAGAACTAGCCCAGAAAAATCTGCTATTTTTACCAATGCTCTTTATAATGGACATTCTCGGATTATATCATGTTACTCCTTTACTGTCAAGCAAAAAGCCGCACCCCGGCTCGGGAGCGGCTTATAGTTAAAATTTTTAATACCAGCTACTTAATTTCAACGGTAGCACCAGCTTCAACGAGCTTGGTCTTAAGCGCTTCGGCATCTTCTTTGCTGATTTTTTCTTTGATAGGCTTGGGAGCGCTGTCCACCAGTTCCTTGGATTCTTTCAATCCAAGGCCGGTAGCCTCGCGTACCACCTTGATAACGTTTACTTTCTTGTCACCAACGGCTGTCAAAATTACGTCAAATTCAGTTTGAGCCTCTTCCTCGGCCGGAGCGGCAGCACCTGCTACAGGGGCAGCTACGGCTGCAACGGGGGCAGCGGCACTTACACCAAATTCTTCTTCAAAAGCTTTGACCAGTTCGGCCAGTTCCAACACGGTTAAGCCCTTAACGGCTTCAAGTATTTCTGCTACTTTGGACATTGATATAAACCTCCTAAAAATTTAATTTTCTTATTGCAAGTCGTTTCGTAATTGCTGTGGATAGTGACCAGCACCTTAACCCGCCGCTTCGCCGGCCTTTTTTTCACGCACGGCATCAAACACATAAACAAGATTCCTTAGCAGGCCCTGCAGTGCCCCGGCAAAACCATACATGGGAGCCTGCATACCACTCAATACCTGTGCCAGCAGCATCTCCCGGGAAGGCAAACCGGCCAATGCCTTCACTTGCGCTGCATCAATAACCTGTCCTTCCAAAATGGCTGCTTTTATTTCCAGCTTCTTATGCTCTTTAATAAATTCATTCAGCACTTTGGCCGGTGCCACCGGATCACTCATGCCGAAAGCCAGCGCAGTAGGGCCTTCCAGATACGGGTCCGCACCCTCCATATTCAATTCTCTGGCTGCAATTTTAATAATGGTATTTTTAGCTACCTTTAACTCGCTGCCCGACTCGCGCATTTTACGGCGCAATTTGGTCATGGCATCCACATTGATACCCTTATAATCGGTCATAATAGTTATTTGCGAGGAACCCATCTTTTCCTTGAGCATTTGCAGCATTTGTTCTTTTTCCTGTTTATTAATAGGCAATATGTACACCTCCTTTTCCATTAAACAAATTCTTAATTCGGGTGGGGTTTTAACCCCATAAATTGGGGACATTCCTCGAAGAGGTGTGTCCCCTATCCGATAAATCTTAGAAGTTGTTATCCAGGAGCTTAGCGCCGCTTATCTGCCGCTTAAAAAGTGGGAGTATTAGCGGCGATTAGCTATCGGATAACTAAAAAAGCCTCCGGTGCAAGACAGCATGCCAGAGGCCCGTTTAAGCAAAGCTTAAAAGGTTAAACCCTCCCGGCCTCGGCTGGCGGCACTTGGCCATTAAGCCCCTTAAGGGCGCCTGCTGTCTGCGGCTAGGTATCACTATGCAGTTTAATTTATCAAGCGGTAACTTTCTGGGCACTAACCTTAACACCGGGCCCCATGGTGGTGGTCACCGTAATACCTTTAATATACTGGCCTTTGGTTGCCGAAGGTTTTACCCGGATGAGCTGTTCGACCAGTGCCTTTAAGTTTTGGGCAAGTTTTTCAGATTCAAAAGAAGCTTTACCAATAGGAACATGAATACTCCCGGCTTTATCCACCCGGTATTCAATTTTACCGGCCTTCACTTCTTGAATAGCCTGGGTCACATCAAAGGTAACGGTACCTGTTTTGGGGTTGGGCATCAACCCCCGGGGACCAAGAATACGGCCCAACTTACCCACCGTACCCATCATATCCGGGGTGGCAATGGCTACTTCAAACCCCAGCCAACCTTCCTTTTGAATCTTCTCCACCATATCCTCCGCACCAACAAAATCCGCTCCGGCAGCTTCAGCCTCCTTGGCTTTATCACCTTTGGCGAATACCAGCACAGTACGGGTTTTACCAGTACCATGGGGCAATACCATGGCACCCCGGACCTGCTGGTCGGCATGCCGCGGATCCACGCCAAGCTTAATAGCAGCTTCCACAGTTTCATCAAACTTGGCTTTGGCCATGCCCTTTAACAATTCAATGGCTTCCAGCGGGTCATAAAGTTTGGTACGGTCAATTTGCTTGGCCGCATCTTGATACCTTTTTCCTCTTTTTGGCATACATTATACCTCCCTGTGGTATTAGCGGAAATTCTCCTCCCACAATTTTTTAACCGGCTATCTCTATGCCCATGCTGCGGGCAGTGCCCTCAACCATGCGCATAGCTGCATCAACAGTATTAGCATTCAGGTCTTGCATCTTTAATTCAGCAATTTCCCGCACCTGGGCGCTGGTCACCTTGCCAACTTTCTTTTTGTTAGGTTCACCTGACGCAGTCTCCAGACCGGCTGCTTTTTTCAACAACACCGCCGCCGGCGGGGTCTTGGTAATAAATGTAAAGCTCCTGTCTTCATAAACAGTTATCTCCACCGGGATAATCATACCCGCCTGCTTGGCAGTACGTTCATTATAATCTTTAACAAATTGCATAATGTTAACCCCGTGCTGGCCAAGTGCTGGTCCTACCGGGGGTGCGGGAGTGGCTTTACCCGCAGGCACCTGCAATTTAATAACTGCTGCCACCCGTTTAGCCATATGTCACACCTCCTTGCGCTGCTTAATTTATTTTTTCAACCTGATTATAATCAAGCTCCACCGGGGTTTCCCGGCCAAACATGGATATCAACACCCTAAGTTTGCTTTTATCCAGCAGTAATTCTTCGATAACACCACTGAAATTTTCAAAAGGACCAGAAATAACTCGCACCTGTTCACCGGCATCAAAGTCAACCTTGGTACGCGGTTCATCCACGCCCATTGTTCCCATAATCTGCCGGGCTTCCGCTTCATCCAGCGGAATTGGCTTTGCACCGCTACCCACAAACCCGGTTACTCCGGGAGTATTACGCACCACGTACCATGAATCGTCGGTCATTATCATTTCCACCAGTACATAGCCGGGGAAAATTTTCCGTTTGGTAACCTTTTTTTTGCCGTCTTTGATCTCAACCTCGTCTTCCATGGGAACCAAAATGCGGAATATTTTATCTTCCATATTCATGGACTCAATGCGCTTTTCCAGGTTCGCCTTAACCTTGTTTTCGTACCCTGAATAGGTATGTATGACAAACCAGCGCTTACTCATAAACATAAGGGACCCGGCGTGAACGCAGGCCCCTCACCCCCTTGATTCATTTTATCAGCATACCCATGGCCGAACCGAGAATTATATCAAATACCCAAATAAGTACAGCCACAAAAACCACTGAAACCAAAACCACGGCAGTATAGATCATGGTTTCCCTGCGATTGGGCCAGTGCACTTTTTTAAGTTCATTTGTTACGCCACGGAAAAAAGTTCTGGCTCGGTCTACTAGAGCAGGCTTATTGGCAGCAGCATTCTTTTTGGCCACTTCTTTGCGGTTATCTTTTTTAACCAATTCCTTCCCTGCGCCTTTATCTTTTTTCATTGACCCGTCCTGTTTTTTGGTCACGGCCACTTATGCCACATCCTTAAATATACTTATCTGGTTTCTTTATGCATGGTATGGGTATGACAGAACTTGCAATACTTCTTCATCTCAATGCGGTTGGGGTCGTTTTTCTTATTCTTGGTTGTTGAATAGTTTCTACGCTTGCACTCGGTGCAGGCCAAAGTAACTCCTACCCTCACCGGGCCCACCTCCCTAAACTAAAAAAAGACTTGTGCCTTTTTTTAAAAATTACCTTACCAACTTTATCACAATTCAAATTGTGTGTCAAGATAAGGGTTGGGAATCTTAAGACACCAATTCCCAACCCCTGCATCAAGTTACTCGTTGATACCGGTAACCACACCGGCACCTACGGTACGACCACCTTCACGAATGGCGAAACGCAAACCTTCTTCTAAAGCAATGGGAGTAATAAGCTCGATATTCATTTTAATGTTGTCGCCCGGCATAACCATTTCCACACCCTCCGGCAGCTGGGCCACGCCGGTCACGTCGGTGGTACGGAAGTAAAATTGCGGACGGTAGCCGTTGAAGAACGGGGTATGCCGGCCACCTTCTTCTTTGGTCAGCACGTATACTTCTGCGTTAAATTTGGTATGGGGCTTGATGCTGCCGGGTTTGGCCAGCACCTGGCCGCGCTCGATTTCTTTACGGTCTACGCCGCGCAGCAGACAGCCTACGTTGTCACCCGCTTCACCGCGGTCCAGTATCTTGCGGAACATTTCCACGCCGGTGACCACAGTCTTGCGCGGTTTATCCATCAAACCTACGATTTCTACTTCTTCACCTACTTTAACAGCGCCCCGCTCTATACGACCGGTGGCCACGGTACCACGACCCGTGATGGTGAATACGTCTTCCACAGGCATCAAGAACGGCTTGTCAATGTCGCGCTCCGGTGTGGGAACGTAGGCATCTACAGCGTCCATCAGTTCCCATACGCTCTTGCACCACTCGCATTCCCGTTTGCCGCAGCCGCATTCCAGCGCCTTTAATGCCGAACCGGTGATTACTGGGATGTCGTCCCCGGGGAATTCGTACTGGCTTAAAAGCTCACGCACTTCCATGTCCACCAGTTCCAGCAATTCGGCATCGTCTACCTGGTCGGCTTTGTTCAGGTAAACCACGATGTAGGGCACGCCCACCTGGCGGGAAAGGAGAATATGCTCACGGGTTTGGGGCATGGGACCGTCGGCAGCTGATACCACCAGTATGGAGCCGTCCATCTGGGCTGCGCCGGTGATCATGTTCTTGACGTAGTCGGCGTGGCCGGGGCAGTCTACGTGCGCGTAGTGTCTGGTCGCGGTCTCGTATTCCACGTGAGCGGTGTTGATGGTTATACCGCGCTCTCTTTCTTCCGGGGCATTGTCAATTTCATCGTACTTTTTCACTGAAGCTCCGCCCACTGTGGACAGCACGGTGGTGATAGCCGCGGTCAGGGTGGTTTTACCGTGGTCCACGTGGCCGATGGTACCGATGTTTACGTGCGGTTTAGTCCGCTCAAATTTCGCCTTTGCCATGGTTGGTTTTTGATTCCTCCTTGCAATTATCAAAATTATATAGTTTAGTAGCCATATTGCGCTTGCCAATCACCAATAATTAAGTATGGTATATTCTAAGGAGCTTGGCCAAACAAAAAACATGCCGGCATTTTTACACAACCCCCACCAACATAGAGGACACAATTTGCAATACTATGTACGTTGCAGCATTTCTTTATTATTTCCAATTTTACCACTTTTATAAACTGGCAGCCCAATACCAACACATTTATTCGATAGTTATCAAATAAATCCTTCTTCGGCCAAATAAAATTTACAAAAGTACTTATAATGCAAATAATGCAAAAAAACCAGCTTTAAGCTGGTTTATTGGTAGCGGCGCAGGGATTTGAACCCCGGACACTGCGGGTATGAACCGCATGCTCTAACCATCTGAGCTACGCCGCCATATGTATAACTGGAGCCACTAACCGGATTTGAACCGGTGACCTCATCCTTACCAAGGATGCGCTCTACCTCCTGAGCTATAGTGGCATTTGGTTGCGGGGGGGGGATTTGAACCCCCGACCTTCGGGTTATGAGCCCGACGAGCTGCCAGCTGCTCCACCCCGCGTCAACATTTATTAGTATACCATACCTTAAACAACTTATCAAATGCCAGTTACTGTAACCGGGCTTAAGGTTTGGTGGAGAGGGCAGGATTCGAACCTGCGAAGGCGTCGCCAACAGATTTACAGTCTGCTCCCTTTGGCCACTCGGGAACCTCTCCACGATTTGCATTCCGCCCAAAATCAGCTAAATTATTCTGGAGCCGGCGATGGGACTCGAACCCGCAACCTGCTGATTACAAGTCAGCTGCTCTGCCAATTGAGCTACGCCGGCACCGGCAACAAAAATTATTATAAGCGAAGTGTGTATCTTTGTCAACAGATTAAAGCAATAAAAATTATTAAGTTGGCAACCAACAGAAAAGCCGGTTACCCGGCGGGCAATCCGGCTTTTTTTAGCCTCAAAAGCTATTAGGCTTCACGTTTTTCCAGGTAGCGTTCCAACTTGCGCTTTACTCTCTGCAAAGCATTGTCTATGGATTTAACATGTCTTTGAAGATCTTCGGCGATTTCCTGGTAGGATTTGCCTTCCAGGTAGGACATCAACACTTTCCACTCCAGCGAACTTAGTATCTCACCCATTTTTTCTTCGATATCATCGAATTCTTCACGGCTGATAATCAGCTCTTCAGGATCAGATATTTTGGAACCCGATATAACATCCAGCAAGGTACGGTCAGAGTCCTCGTCATAAATTGGTTTATTCAAAGAAACATACGAATTTAGTGGAATATGTTTTTGTCTGGTGGCAGTTTTAATTGCTGTTATTATTTGACGGGTAATGCAAAGCTCTGCAAATGCACGAAAAGACGACAACTTGTCCATCCTAAAATCACGAATCGCCTTATATAGACCGATCATACCCTCCTGGATAATATCCTCCCGGTCCGCACCGATCAAAAAATAAGAACGGGCTTTGGCTCGCACAAAATTCTTATACTTGTTGATTAAATACTCAAGAGCCGCATCGTCACCCTCACGAGCAAATTCCACAACGTCTTCGTCAATCATCAACTGAAAATCGCTGGAAGCATCCATTTGGGCGTGTAAATTCAACAATATCCCTCCCGCCGTAATCTCCCCAACGAAACCCAAAAAGAAAAAAATAACCCGCACCGCTTATTAGACAATTAAAATCCGGGCACATCGATCCCAGATAGCATATGGGGCATAATGATATGGATTTTTAATCAATTAGCTAGTACACATATTTACAGACTTTATTATAACCATCCACGGGAGGCTCGTCAAGTAAAAAGCTCCTGCAAACCGGCAGCAATGTTATTCCTTTTTTCTTCTCCACTGCTCAAATATTTGTCGAATATTCCCTGCTAAACGGTTTTCCAGGTAACCGTCGGTATAATCCCGGCGCGTCAACCGCTTTTTGCTTTCTTTCCCCGCCTCACGCACCAGTGCCATTAGTTCCCCGGGGGTCATCCGATAAGCACCCCGTCCAAAAATCACCCTTTGCTCATCCCAGTCGGAGGTAGCCACCCGTATGTTGCCATCCTTTGGCATATCACCCACCAGTCTTTCAATCAAGGAGTCAGCAGTTTCGTCTTCCCTGGTATAAAAAATTTGCACTCCGTTTATTTCTTCGTACCTCTCCAGGTTACCTTTAACCCTGTGGGCGTCAAAAACCACCACCACCCTATCACCGCTAAACCCGGCGTAATTAGCCAGTATTTCCACCAACCGGTCCCGGGCATGCTCCAAGCTTTCATCTTTCAACTTGGCTAATTCCGGCCAGGCATGGACAATGTTATACCCGTCAACCACAATGTACTCATTCATTTTATCCCCTACTTCTCTGGCGCACCGCATCAAATAACATCAGAGCCGCAGCCACTGAGGCGTTAAGAGAATTAACCCGGCCCGCCATGGGGAGCTTCACCAATAAATCACACTTTTCCCGCACCAGTCGTCCCAGACCCTTATCCTCCCCACCAATTACTATAGCCAGAGGACCTGCCAGCGGGGCATCCCAGACCAGTTGCCGCGCATCTTGATGCGCACCCACCACCCATACACCCCGTTCTTTAAGCAACTCAATGGTTTGAACCATATTACCCACCCTGGCTACGGGCACAAATTCCACCGCCCCGGCCGAGGATTTAACCACTACCGGAGTAATCGCGGCGGCTCGGCGCTTGGGTATAACCACCCCATGGGCTCCTGCCGCATCGGCCGAGCGAATGATGGCCCCTAAATTATGAGGGTCTGTTACCTCATCCAACAGCACCAGCAAAGGATCTGCGTCCTTTACTCCTTCCAGTATATCTTCCAGCTCCACATATGCATAGGGTGCCACCTGGGCAGCTACGCCCTGATGCACCGCACCGGGCGCCATGCGATCCAGAAATTGCCTTTCAACATTCTGCACAGGCACCTGCCCTTCCCTGGCCAAACGGATAATTTCCGCAGTGGCAGCTGACTTCATGCCCCGGGCCAGGTAAATCTTATTTATTGTACGGCCGGCCCGCAGCGCTTCACATACCGGGTTGCGCCCGATAATAATTTGTTCCATTAATATTTCTCCACCCAGTATCTATAGTTTCTGAAACATATCGCGCACTTCAGCCTGCTTACCACAGGACATACCACCTTCAGGACAAGGTCCTGTAAGGCAGCCGGGACCGGCATCCCGAAACAATTCGGGAGCAACCCGCCGCACCAAGCGGAGCATCTCAGTGGCCAGGGCTCTTATTTCCCATTGTGCCCGGTTGCAGCACCGCAAGGCAAAAAAATGCAGCAACTCCCGGGCGTTCATAGTGACCACCAGCTTGGTTTCTGCGGCATTGGGCAGAATAAACCGGGCGTCTTCCCGGGCTGCATCACCGTAGCAGGCCAGTTTTTCCAACCACCCGTCATACCATTGCTGAATTTTGGCCATTTGCCTGGCATATTCGGAAACCTCACCGGCACCCAGCGCGGCTATGCGCGGTGGTATAATATAATTGAACACACCATCTGCCTTAGCGGTACTGTCCTCACTGACGTACCGCTGGGACTTCACGCTAAAACTGGCGATCCGGTGTCTGGTTATCTGTGCTAAAAGACTTCGGGATACTCCCTCCACCCCAAAGGTAAAGCTGGCATGCTCAACGGGGGTGAGATGCCCCATTTCGGCTAATTTGCGCACAAAATGAGATTGATCCCCATCGGCAACACCCTTTTGCAGCTCTTCCATATCAGCAGACGAATAACAAAGCTTGGCCGCTAAAGCCACCAATTGCTCGGGATTGCTTGTATACTGTAGTAATTCCACCCGCAGGTTAGTTCTCCCCATAACATGTTCCCCCGAAGTATATTTATATAATCTGACCAGTTACCACTAAATTATTAAGTGTTTTCAGTTTCGGACTATGCGCATTATCAGTATTACATAATTAACAATACCAGACAACTGAATACAATAAGAAGCCGGCAGAACCTATACATATCAGTTCACCGTATGCCAGGAATCCAACTTTCAACCTTTCAACACCCGGCACCGATTTCTTGTTTGATAACTTCCCGGGCCAGGTTTAATATTTCCTCCAACCTGGACCAATCGCGCTTTAAATATAAATAACCCACCAGGCTTTCGAAACCGGTGCTATGCCGGTATTCAATTATACTATCTCCCCTAGGCGCATGACCGGGCTTGGCGTTGCGCCCGCGCCGGGCTACCGCCTCCTCGGTTTTGTTGAGGTGTCCGTCCAGGGCAAGGAAAACCTTGGCCTGGGTGGATGCCCGCACGTGCTGCACCGCCTCCCTGTGCAGCTTGTTAACGTTGGTGATACCCTGATTCACCAGGTATTCCCGCACCGCCAGCTCGTATACCGCATCGCCGATATACGCTAAAACCAGAGAGGATACTTCCCGGGGATCGATGTTTACTACCGTGTCTCCAAACATAGTTATCTCTGCTTTTTCCAGCGCACTCCGCCTGGAGTATCTTCCAACACAATGCCCAGCTCCTTCAGCCGGTCACGCATGCGGTCGGCGGTGGGCCAGTCTTTGTTTTGCCGCGCTGTTTGTCTGATTTCGATAATTAAATCGATTAAATCCTCAACTACCTTTTCCTTTTCCGAACCCTCATCTTCCAATAAGAATTCGCCTCTGGCACTGGTTTTAAAGACCCCCAGCACGCTGTTAAATTGGAGGAACACCTGCCGTGCTTTCTGCAGTGCAGCGATCTTTTCCGCCGGGCTGGGGAAATCGCTCCTTTGCAGGTAACTGTTCACTTCCCGGGCCAGGTTAAACAGCATGCCGGTGGCCAGTGCGGTGTTAAAATCATCATCCATGGCCTTTTCAAATTCTATGCGTATTTCCTCCAAACGGACAGCCAGCGCAGGATCAGGCCTCTCCGCACTGCCTGCTTGCCGCCCTGCCAGGGCCTCGTCCAACAATCGAAGACTAGTTTTAATACGTTCAAGCCCCTTTTGGGCAGCTGTTAATTTTTCATCATCAAAATCCAAAGGGCTGCGATAGTGAGTACCCAACAGGTAAAAGCGCACCACCTCAGGTGAAAATTCACTTAAAATATCCCGGACCAGGAAAAAGTTCCCCAATGATTTGCTCATTTTTTCCTGGTTCACTGTGATAAATCCGTTATGCATCCAATAACGGGCAAAAGGTTGACCGGTGGCCGCCTCGGACTGAGCAATCTCATTTTCATGGTGGGGGAAAATTAAGTCAAATCCACCACCGTGAATATCAAAATTAACGCCTAAATATTTGAGGGCCATAGCGGAACACTCAATATGCCAGCCAGGCCTGCCTTTACCCCAGGGACTGTCCCAGGCAGGCTCGCCGGGTTTGGCGGATTTCCACAGTGCAAAATCCATAGGATCATTTTTTCGCGTATCAATCTCCACCCGGGCACCCGCCTGCATATCCTCTAGAGTTCGGCCGGACAATTTACCATAGCCGGCAAACTTGCGCACATTATAATAAACGTCGCCGTCTACCAGATAAGCAAAACCCTTTTCCACCAGGGTTTCCACTAATTTAATAATTTCTGTGATATGACCGGACACTTTGGGGTAAATATCCGCCCGCAATACATTTAATGCATCGGCGTCTTTAAAATACTCGTTAATATACCGTTCAGCCAAGGCCTGGTGGTCATCCCCCTCTTCCCTGGCCCGGTTAATTATTTTATCGTCGATATCGGTAAAGTTTTGAACATACAACACATTGAATCCCTTATATTTTAGATACCGGCGCACTGTATCAAAAACCACAATAGGCCGGGCATTGCCCAGGTGTATGTAATTATAAGTAGTGGGCCCACAAACATATATAGCCACTTTGCCCGGTTCCCGTGGTATAAGTTCTTCTTTTTTTTTGGTCAAGGTATTATATATACGCATAATACGATAATCCCCGTTCCTTTCTTTATGCCTCATGCTCTTGATTATTTCGATCTAATAATGTCGCTTCCAATTCCTTAACCCGCTTTTCCAATACCTCTACATTTTTTTGCATGCTATTCATCGCCTCAGCCATAGGATCGGGCAGCAAATCATGTCGCAAGTCAATAGATACCCCGGCTCGGGCTACTTTTTCACCGTCCCGAACCACTACTTTGCCCGGCACACCAACCACGGTGCTATTGGGCGGTACAGCTTTCAGCACCACAGAACCGGCACCAATCTTACTATTATCCCCTACGGTGAATGAGCCAAGTATTTTAGCCCCGGTGCTGATTACTACATTATCCCCGATGGTAGGGTGGCGTTTACCTTTTTCTTTACCGGTACCCCCCAATGTCACGCCCTGATAGATAGTTACGTTGTTGCCTATTTCAGCGGTTTCTCCAATAACCACCCCGGCACCGTGGTCAATAAACAACCCTTCACTGATCTTGGCCCCCGGGTGGATTTCAATTTGTGTAACCGCTCTGGCAAACTGGGATATCAGCCGGGCTATGAGAAAAAAACGATGCCGGTAAAAGAAATGAGCTACCCGGTGCAGCATAATAGCATGCAGCCCGGGGTAGCAAAGCAGTACCTCAAGCACCGATTTCGCGGCCGGGTCCCTCTCAAATACCACTTGAATATCTTTACGAAGCCGACCGAACAGCAAACCAATCCCTGCCTTTCCGACATGTAAAGAATTAACTTAACGTAAACCTTAGCAACTCGTTGAACTAATACTTACCTGCAATGTAATATTAATTTTAAAACCAAGCTATATTTTACTTATCATCAGTTTCTGGCCGGCTTGAGGCCAGCGCCTTTTCCAGCCGGGCAATAACCCTTTGTGCCCCCAATACCGGCAGCAGGTGATGCAAGTCGGGACCGCTGACTTTGCCGGTCAAGGCAACCCGGAGTGGCTGATAGACCTTTTTGCCGCCGAGCCCCAGTTCCTTGGGCAGTTTTTTCAATAATGCCTGGGCACCAGCCTCATCTAAATCACCCACATGAGCAGTCATTTTACCCTGCAACGCTTTTATTACCGCGGGCACCTGCTCCTGGGCCAGTATTTTTCGGGCCTCTGCATCGTCGTAACCGGGATCATTAAAAAACACGTCTGCATAATCATTAATTTGCGCCATGTATTCCAGCCGATCCTTTACCGCTGCAACTATTAAACGCGCCTTTTCCCGCACCACTTCGTCCACAGCCCCGGGCAAATAACCGGCCTTTTGCAAATAAGGCAGTGCCAGTTCAGCAAGGCGATCCATCGGACTGTGCCGTATATAACTACCATTCAGCCAGTTCAATTTCTCCAGGTCAAACACCGCCGGGCTTTTAGATACGCGCTCCAGTGAAAATTGCTCTTTCAGCTGATCCAGAGTGAAAACCTCTTCCTCGGTACCTGGGGACCAGCCTAAAAGTGCTAAAAAATTCACCAGCGCTTCGGGTAAATAACCTAATTCCCGGTATTGCTCAATGGATGTGGCGCCATGGCGCTTGCTCATCTTAGACCGGTCTTTGCCCAGTATCAATGACACATGAGCAAATTCCGGCACGTCCCAGCCCAGCGCCTCGTACAACAAGACCTGGAGGGGCGTATTGGATAGATGCTCCTCGGCACGAATCACGTGGTTGATACCCATCAGGTGATCATCCACCACCACAGCAAAATTGTACGTAGGTATGTCATCCGACTTTATAATAATAAAATCCCCGATACCTGCGCAATCAAAATTAACATTTCCCCGCACGATGTCCCGTACCGTAATTATTTTTTCCGAAGGCACCCTGAAGCGCAACACCGGTTTACGGCCCTCGGCTTCCAGTCGCGCGCAGTCTTCGGGGCCAAGATCACGGCATTTACCGGTGTAACGAACCATTTCCCCTGCGGCCAATTGAGCCTCCCGCTGGGCGGCCAACTCCTCCTCGCTGCAGTAACACCGGTAGGCCAACCCCTTCTCCAACAAATAAGCGGCATACTGTGAATATATTTTTAGCCGCTCGGTTTGACGGTAGGGGCCATTGTCACCCCCCACATCAATGCCCTCATCCCAATCCAGTCCAAGCCAGCGCAGTGAGGATAATATATTTTCTTCCGAGGCCCTTGACGAGCGATCCAAATCGGTATCCTCTATGCGCACAACAAATTTGCCGCCGTAACGGCGGGCAAAAAGCCAGTTAAACAGGGCGGATCTTGCCCCACCTATATGTAAAGGTCCTGTAGGACTTGGTGCAAATCTAACCTTGGTTTGTGTCAATGCTGGTTCCACTCCCTTATTATGGCTGTTTTTCGACACTTAATTATAACATTGCGCAGTATTTGCTAGCAACTTTTTACACTAATTTGCCTGGTAAAGAGGCACCGGGTATATAATTAAAGCCGTACCCTGTGTTCTTGAGGATACGGCTTAATAATTAACTGCGTAAGTTCTTAAGCTCTCTCACTTATAAGCCAGGCTTAATCATCTTATAACACAAATTCTTAAATCCGGTGGAGCTTTAACTAACAATTGAAATATTCCTCAAGGACTAGTCCCCTCGTCTATAGAAGCGGGAGCATTAGCGCGGGTTAGTTGCCGGATAAATACAGGCTACCGCCTGGGCGGAAATTCCCTCACCACGACCCGCGAACCCCAATCCTTCCGTAGTTGTAGCCTTAACGCTGACCAAGTTAGTGGCCACACCCATTTCCCGAGCCATGTTCACCCGCATCTGCTCAATATAAGGGGCTATTTTGGGAGCCTGGGCAATAACTACGGCATCCACATTCCCCACCACCCATTGCAGGTTGTTTAAATGAGCAATAACATCTTTAAGCAGCACCAGGCTGGAAATGCCCCGGTACTGCGGGTCAGTGTCGGGAAAATGCTTGCCAATATCACCACACCCGGCGGCACCCAGCAAAGCGTCCATTACAGCATGCACCAGCACATCAGCATCCGAATGACCTTTCAGCCCCAGGTGATAAGGCACTTTCACCCCACCTAAAATCAATGGCCTTCCCTCAACAAAACTGTGAACATCATATCCTATACCTACCCTCATGCATAAACCTCCCAAGGGGTCAGGCTTTAACTTATTTAAACTTATCGACATATTTCTACATCAACATACCGGCTAGAACAATATCTTCAGGGGTAGTAATTTTTATGTTGGCATAATCACCCCGCACCAACTTGACGGGATGCCCCAACCGCTCCACCAGGGAAGCGTCATCCGTACCGGCAAAACCGTCCCGGGCGGCCACCCGGTGTGCTTCCACCAGCAGCTGGCGCTTAAACACCTGAGGCGTTTGCACCTGCCACAACTTGTCCCGCTGCAGGGTTTGCCGCACCAGATCTTGTTCACCCGCTACTTTAATGGTGTCCTTGGCAGGCACCGCCAGGGTAGCGGCACCCCACTGCCTGG